>DBFBGQ010000146.1:0-4323 GCA_048201975.1 Candidatus Egerieenecus sp.
GCGGGTGGTTGATTTTGCTTGCAAAATCAATTCCTTACAACTTCGGACGACCTCTGGTTGGCCGAAGTTGCTCCCTCGAAAAAGTGGGTTTTCCCACTTTTTCGACACGCAGGTGCGGGGTTTTAACCCCGCTTTTTTGCGTGTGTCTTCCACCCTTGCATTCCGGGGCGGGCTCGGGTACAATAAAACGGTACGCTGCAAGGGAGGTGCGCCGAATGGAGCGCCCCGTATGGGAAATGCTGGAACGCAACCGGGGGCGGCTGAGCTTCCACATGCCTGGGCACAAGGGCCGGGGCCCCTTCGGCCCGGTGGACGCCTATGCCCTGGATACCACGGAGCTGCCGGGCACCGACGACCTGTACTGCCCGGAGAACGGCCTGCGCCTGGCCCAGGAGCGCTATGCCCGGGCGGCGGGGAGCGGCGCGGCGCTGTTTTTGCACAACGGCGCCACCGCCGGCATCCAGGCTATGCTGATGCTGTATGCCCGGCCGGGGGATACGGTGCTGCTGCCGCGAAACGCGCACCTATCCGCGGTGAACGGGTGCATCCTGGGGGACCTGCGGCCTGTGTTTCTGCCGCTGAGCTTCACCGGGGATGGGTACGGTTACCTGCGGGAGGAGACGGTGCTGAGGGCACTGGCGGCACACCCGGAAGCCAGATGTCTGCTGCTGACCCGGCCGGATTATTATGGCGGCTGCCTGCCCCTGGAACGCATTGCCGCAGCGGCGCGGGCGCAGGGCTGCCGTTTGCTGGTAGATGAAGCGCACGGCGCGCATCTGCCCTGGCTCCCTGGTCTGCCGGGGGCGGCGGAGGCGGGGGCGGACGCCTGGGTGCAGTCCTGCCACAAGACGCTGCCCAGCCTGACGGGCACGGCGGTGCTGCACTTGCGGGAGGCTGACCACGGGGCGCATGCTCTGCGCCTGCTGCGGATGACGCAGACCTCCTCTCCCAACTATGTGCTGATGATGGCCGTGGACGACGCCCGGGCCTTTATGGAGGCGGAGGGCACGGCGCGGCTGGCGGCGCTGTGCGCCGGGGGGGACAGGCTTCGAAAACGGCTGCCGGCGCTGGGGTATGCGGACGCGCAGGCGGGCTGGCGGGACACGGGGCTTTGCTTTGACCCCACCCGGCTGGTGATCGCTGCGCCCCAGGGCGGAGAAAGCCTGGACGCGGAACTGGCGCGGTGGGGCATTGATGTGGAGATGCACGACGCCCGCCGGGTGGTGTGCATCCTGACGGCCATGGATGGCCGGGAGCGGCTGGAAAAGTTGGAGGCCGCGCTGGCTGCGCTGCCGCCCCGGCCGGCGGAGCTGGCGGATACGGCCTATGATCAGCCCCTGCCGCCGGCGCGGATGCCCCCGCGGCAGGCGGCGCTGGGGGAGACGGAAGCGGTGCTGGTGTCCCGGGCGGCGGGGCGCGTGGCGGCAGCTTGCGCGGGGCTGTATCCGCCGGGGATTCCACTGGTGATCCCAGGGGAAGAGATTACGGAAGAAACGGCGCGGGCGCTGGCCCAGGCGGGTCCCCGCGGGCGCTTTGGCGTGGAGGGAGAGAAACTGCTATGTGCGCGGTGAAGGCGGTATTGTTTGACTTGGACGGAACGCTGACCCAATCGGAGGAAGGCATTTGGAACTGTGTGCGGTACGCGGCGGAGAAGATGGGACGCACCCCGCCCGCCGAGGAGATCCTGCGCAGGTTCATCGGCCCGCCGCTGTTTCACTCCTTCCGCACGCAGATGCATATGACCGAGGAGGAGACGCGGCAGGCGCTGGTCTATTACCGGGAACGCTACAACACGGTGGGGCTGCTGGAGAACCGGGTGTATCCGGGCATTCGCCGCATGCTCACCCGGCTCAAGCGCGGCGGGTATTATCTGGGGGTGGCCACGGGCAAGCCGCAGGAGCCCACGGAGCGCATTCTGCGGCACTTCCGCCTGGACCGCTTCTTTGACGCGGTGGTGGGCACGCGGCCGGAGGATACCTCCCCCAGCAATGAGCAGCTGATTCGCCGCGCGCTTCCGCCGGCGTACGACAGCGCGGTGATGGTGGGGGACCGGCGCTTCGATGTGGAGGGCGCCCATGCCGCGGGCATCCACAGCGTGGGCGTGGGCTACGGCTACGGGGATGAGGCGGAGCTGCGGCAAGCGGGCTGCGAGGCTTATGCGCCCACGGTGGAGGCGCTGGAGAAGATCCTGTGCGAAGGCGCGCCGGACTGCCGCGGCTATTTCCTGTCCGTGGAAGGGCCCGACGGCAGCGGCAAGACCACCCAGGTCCGCCTGCTGGAGGAGCGGCTGCTGGCCTTCGGCTTCGATGTTTACCGCACCCGTGAGCCGGGCGGCTGTCCTATTGCGGAGAAGATTCGCCAGCTGCTGCTGGACCCCGCCAACGGCGAGATGTCCGACGTGACCGAGGCGCTGCTGTACGCCGCCGCACGGGCGCAGCATGTGCGGCAGGTGATCGCTCCCCGGGTGGAAGCGGGCCAGTTGGTGCTGTGCGACCGGTTTGTGGATTCATCGGTGGCCTATCAGGGCGGCGGCCGGGAGCTGGGCGTGGGGCAGGTGCGGCAGATCAACGCGCCCGCGGTGGCGCAGCTGATGCCCGACGCCACTGTATATCTGGATATCGACCATGTGGCCGCCATGAAGCGGCGCAGCGCGGCCACCGCCTTGGACCGCCTGGAGCTCCAGGCGGAGGCGTTTCACGGGCGGGTGGAGGCCGCGTACAGGGAGATCGTGGCCGCGGAGCCGGAGCGCTTTGTGAAGGTGGATGCGGCGCAGCCGCCGGAGCGGGTGGCGGAGGATATTTGGCGCCGGGTGCTGGACCGGCTGACGGAGGCGGAGGCATGAGCGAGCGGATCGTGGTGGGCATGTCCGGGGGCGTGGATTCCTCCGTGGCGGCGCTGCTGCTCAAGGAGCAGGGCTACGACGTGATCGGCGTATTCATGAAAAACTGGGAGGAGCAGGACGAGAGCGGCGTCTGCACCGCGGAGAGCGACTGGCGGGACGTGCGCGCCGTCTGCGACGACATCAACATTCCCTACTATGGGGTAAATTTCGCCCGGGAATATTGGGAAAGGGTGTTCAGCTATTTTCTGCGGGAATACCGCGCCGGCCGCACCCCCAACCCGGACGTGCTGTGCAACCGGGAGATCAAGTTCCGGGCCTTCCTGGACTTTGCCATGAAGCTGGGGGCTTCCCGCATGGCCACGGGGCATTTCGTGCGCACCAACGGGGCGGGAGAGCTGCTCAAGGGTGTGGATCCGCAGAAGGATCAGAGCTATTTCCTCTACATGCTCAAAGCCTGGCAGCTGAAGAAGAGCCTGTTCCCCGTGGGCGGGCTGACCAAGGGCGAAGTGCGGGAGATCGCTCGCCGGAAGGGCCTGCCCGTCAGCGAAAAAAAGGATTCCACCGGCGTGTGCTTCATTGGCGAACGAAATTTCAAAAAATTCCTACAGACCTACCTGCCGGCGCAGCCGGGGGATATGGTCTCCCCTGAGGGGAAGGTGGTGGGCCGCCACGACGGGCTGATGTACTATACCCTGGGCCAGCGGCGGGGACTGGGCATCGGCGGGTGCGGCGACGGGCGGAGCTGGTTCGTCATTGGCAAGGACCTGGAGAAGAACCGGCTGCTGGTGGCCCAGGGGGAGGATCACCCCATGCTGTACGCCACCCGCGCCCAGGGCGTGGACGTGACCTGGATCGGGGATCCGCCCATGGCAGAGGGGGAAACCCTGCGCTGCCATGCGCGCTTCCGTTACCGGCAGTCCGATCAGCCGGTGGAGGTGTGCTGCCGGGAGGGGACGATGGAAATTCACGCGCTGACCAAACAGCGAGCCATTACGCCGGGCCAGAGCTGCGTGCTCTACCAGGAAGAGAAGTGCCTGGGCGGCTGCGTTGTGGATCGCGTGGAGGATGCAGGCTGCGCAGTGTAAACGAATGCTGCGAAGAAATGGATAAACGTTCGGACAATTTGGAACGATTTCCGCGGACAAGAATGGAATGTTTTGGAAAATGCGGCTGTGAAAAAAGACGAAAAAAAGTTTGAAAAAAAGTGTTGACAAAGGGAGACGGATTTGGTATTATATACAAGCTCCTTGCGAGAGGGGCGCCGAACCTTGAAAACGATACAGAGAAGACGCAAAAAGAAACGACAGTTGATTCTGAGAGCGAGCGACCTGGCGAGAGGAATCTTGCCGGGATGCGGATAAAAGGATTAAACGAAAGAGTTTGATCCTGGCTCAGGACGAACGCTGGCGGCGTGCCTAACACATGCAAGTCGAGCGGAGACAGATTGCGGAAGTTTTCGGATGGAAGCGATATGTTTTAGC
>DBFBGQ010000147.1:0-12077 GCA_048201975.1 Candidatus Egerieenecus sp.
GCTAAAACATATCGCTTCCATCCGAAAACTTCCGCAATCTGTCTCCGCTCGACTTGCATGTGTTAGGCACGCCGCCAGCGTTCGTCCTGAGCCAGGATCAAACTCTTTCGTTTAATCCTTTTATCCGCATCCCGGCAAGATCGCTCTCGCCAGGTCGCTCGCTCTCAGAATCAACTGTCGTTCTTCTTGCGTCTTTCTCTGTATCGTTTTCAAGGTTCGGCGCCCCTCTCACAAGGAGCTTGTATATCTTAGCAAATTCAACCCCCGTTGTCAACCCCTTTTTTCATCTTTTTTTGAGATTTCTGAAACATTCGTTTATATCCAAACATTTTTTCTTAAAATGTGTTCTCATGTTTCGAGAAAAATCAGCATCGAGGCATAAAATGCATCCTTGCTATGCAAAATGTTCGTATTCTTGGCGGTACAAAAAAAGGGGATCTTCCAGCGTTTGCCAAAAAATCCCCTTTTTCCCTTCTCAGAATGAATCGCGCAGGAAGGTGTCTCTGCGAATCAGCAGCGCCTCCATCAATGCATTGGTCCTTCGCACGATCCCGCGACGCATCATTGCAAACTCTGCGACGCTCATTTTTCCCAGCACCAGCAGCGTTAGCCCGCCAATATCCGTCGAGATGTCCGCATCGGTGGGTTCGGTATCCTCCACACGCAGCTCCAGGCCATCGCTGGTCACCCGGAAGAACCCATTATTCTCCGGCACCTGCCCGTCGGATACTTCCAAGGTAAAGCTCCCTGGGAGCACCGGCGCAGGCAGCAAAGCCACTGCGCGCCGCACGTCCAGTATGCGCGCCATGCCGTTGGTATAGGTTTTTTCCTGCAATTCATGGGGTTCCGTAAGCAAAAACCGCATCTCCAGGTCGGCCGGCACCGTCAGCCGCACCTGCCGGTACTCATTGCCGCCGCGAAGCATGGCAAAAATGGCTTCCAGCCCTTCCGGGGTCGTCCAGGCCATGTCCAGCAAATGCAATTGTCCGCGCCCACCCTGAGGTTCGATCTCCCCCACCCACCAGGCCATGGGGTCGCCCTGGGCGTCACGGAAAAGATACAGATATTTCAACTGCTCCCAGGGCGTGCCTGCCCATTTGCGCTCCCAGCACATTTCATCCCGGTGGATGGACAGATTCCGTCCCCGGGCATAGGCCTCATAGACCTGGCGAACCGCTTCCCGGCCCGCTTCGTTTTCAGGCAGCACCAGCTCCGTGCTGGCGGCGCGGCGCAGGTCCGCCCGCAAGGCCCGGGGATCAAAGGTCGCCTCCCTGGCTACCTGAACCAGCTCATAGCCAAACTTCCGGTAATACATATGACTAAAGGGGTACAGCGCGCTGAAAATATATCCTTCCCGCCGCGCTCTGGGCAGCCCTTCCTCAAATAGCGCACGGATGCCGCCTTCGCGCCGATGGGCCGGATGGCTGACCACGCCGCCAATCCCCAGGAGCTTTACCTCCTGGCCGCTGAAGTGGCAACCCATGTCCAGCTGAATCATGCCGCTGCACAGCTGGCCATTTTCATCAAAAGCGCCGCGGTATTGCCGCTGCTGGGCATCGGTCTCCCTGGCAATGTTCGCGCTTTCATCCCGAAAGGGGTAGGTAAAGCACAGGGAGCACAGCCGGCCGTATGCCGCGCGTTCCTCCGACCGAATCTGACGTACCTCCACAGGGTACTCCTCCTTCTCTTATGCATCCGCCTGGCGCATCAGCGACAGATGGTGGCTGAACAGGCCGTCCATGGTGGGGCAGCGCTGGGTCAGGTCGAAGCCCTCGCCGTCCTCCAGAAAATCGCGAAGGTTGCGCTCGCCGTACACCAGCCTGGTCAGCGCCCGCATATTCAACTGCATATCATAATTTCGTTCTGTTTCGGTAACCGTTTTTCCTTCCGGTTTGCAGGAAATCAGATATTTTCCGTTGTTCTGGGGAATCTGTCCATCCGTAACCTCCAGCACAAAGCTGCCGTATACGGCGGTATTGGGCAACGCCTCCAGCACCTGCCGCGCGTTGAGTATGCGCACCAGCGCCACGCCTTCCTTGCCCTCCATATGGACCTTGCCCATCACGGCGTTCTGATCCAGGGGTACATAATCCATATCCATCAGCGGGCCGGGCCTGCCTGTCCGCAACGTGGAAACCATGGTGCCCATTTTATACATGGCGCGCAGGGACTCCACCTCCCGCTCCTCTCGGGTGCGCAGGCGGCCGTACAGCAGGGCCAGTACCAAGCCGCACCCGGCGCTGGCCAGTTGGATCATCAGCCCGTAAAAGCGCAGGCGCATAAATTCGGGGCTGCGAAGCTCCGCCAGCGTGGAGGACGGCTGCCAGCATTTCCAGAAGGCGTTGGCGATTTCTTCCCACTCCACCAGCACCGCGGGAATCCATTCTGGGAACGTGTACACGGGCTCGATGATGTATTGCATCAGCACCGCAACCGCCCCCGCGCATAGCAGATACCCCAGGCCCAGCACCAGCGCCTGCAGGGCGAAGCGGGGCATCAGCCGGATGGCATAGCTGCTCTTGAGCCGTTCCCCGTTGTCCCGCAGTACGTCATGCACCCGCCTGTTCAGGAAGCGGACAGCCCGCAGCACCAGGGTGATACCGCACAGGAACAGCAGCAAACGCAGCCACAGCTTCGCGCCCATGCTCTCCTTGCCCAGGTCAATCATGTTGCCGCCGCTCAGCCAGCTATCCATGGCCGACTGAAAGGCCACGGATGCGCCGGTACCCGCAATGGGCACGGCGGACACCATCAGCGCGTCCACCGGCATCTCCAGGGACGCCACCGACGCCAGCGGGATGTAGGCGCCCCCTTCGTTCAGGTCTCCCACCTGCTTTTGATGCCGCACAATGCCAATCACCCGGTATTCCTTCCCCGAAACCGTCACCGTACGCTCCAGGGGATCGCCGATGTTGAACAGCTGCAACGCCAGCTGCTCGTCCAGCAGGATCACGTCCGCACCCTTTTCCAGTTCTTCGGGGAAAAACAGCCGTCCATAGCGCAGATAGTGCGGCCGTACGGCAAAAGCGTTTTCCCCCAGCAGCTCCAGCCGCCCCTGGTTGCCGTTGCCGATGTCCGACTGGAAGGACTGCTGATCCACGATGCCCGTAAGCGTATAGGCGCTCACGTTGCCGCTCAGTCCTTCCATGGTTTCCTTCAACTGTTTGGCCCGGTCCATCAGCGGCTTGTTGGGCTGCGGCTCAGCCGTGTTCCCCTCCTGATCCCCGCTGGCGGCTTCCGGGGTGGGCGCCTTGACAAGATATTGCAGCTGATTGCCCACGCTGTTCACCGCCACCACGCAGTATGTCAACGCCGCCGCCAGAAGCAGAAGGAGTACGAGCTTCCTCCATGGTTTCTTCTGCATATGCTCCTCCTCCGGCTATCAATTCACATACTCCATGACCGTCTGTCCGTCCGTCAGCGCCCGGTCTTCCTTGTCCGCTATCTGCTGATAGCTCAGGTCTTCCTGGATGGAAACGTACTTATCGCTGCGCTCGGCCACGGTCACGCTGGTCTTGACCACCTTCATGCTGGAGGAGGAAAGCACCCCGCCCCAGCTCCGCTGAATCAGGTACACATAGTCGGACCCTTCGCCCTCGTTGCGCACGGCGCTAGCCGGGAGCAGCGTGGTGCTCTTGCTGGCCCGGTAGGTGATGCTCACCTCCACCCCGCCGTCCATAATCGCCCGGCGAATGGCGGAAGACCCCGTCTCAGCCATGCTCTCCGGCAGAGTAATGAGCATATACTTGGTGCCGTCGGTTTCCGTGCCCACCTTTTCCACGGTGGTCCGCTCCTCCCCATAGGTGCCGGAGACCACGGTGGCCTTCGATCCCTCGGTAATGGTGCGGTCCGTGTTGGCCAGGGACGCCTTGAGCACCGGCGCCACATCCTTGCCGCTGATGGCGTAGGCCAGCTTGGTCCCATCGTAGGTGTCGCCCTCGTTCACGTCCACGGAGACGATGTACCCGTCCCTGGGCGCGGTCACCTTGGAAAGGGTAGCGTTCCGGCTTTCCAGCGCCACCATCTGCTCCTGCAGTTCATCCATAGCTTCCAGGGCCGCGTTGCGATCGTTGATGTACTTGAACACATCGTCGTCCACCCGAAGCTTGCGATTTTCATACACCTCAAAGAAGGCCTCTCTGGCGGCCTCCACAGCGCCTTTCGCCGCCACCGCTTTGTCCACCGCCTGGGCCACCTCCGCCGGCACCTCCGTCAGGGCCGCCAGCTGCTTGCTCCACTCGCTGGGATCCCCCGTCAGGTTGATTCCGGCCTGCATGGCCGTAAAACGGGACTGGTAGGTGATCTCCGCCAGCTGATCCTGGCTGTCCAGCAGCTGCTGGTACAGTTCGTTCTGCTTGCTCTCCTTGGAGAGCTTGCGGTTGGTAATGTCCAGATCCAGCAGCTCCTTGGACTTGGTCTGATAGTCGTCCTGGAGTTTCTTCATGTCCTCCTCATAGCCGGGAAGATGGGCCGTAAAGATGGTCTCGCCCGCAGCAACCCAGTGGCCGGGCTGCACGTAAACCTTCTCCACAACGATATTGCTCTTGGCGGCGTCTTCCAGAATGATGTCTTCCTTCTCCGGGAACTCCACCTTCGCATTGAATTTCAGCTCCTGCTCGAACCGGCCCGTGGAGCCCGTGACGATCTGTACCTTGGGGGTGGTGATGGTCTGCACCGTGCGCGCGAAGAACATGCACAGGGCCACCACCACAGCCAGCACAATCAGGCCCTTCATGGCAAAACGCTTGAGTTTCATAATGGTATCTCTCCTCCCGCAAAGGCTCCTTTTATTTCAGTTCGCTCAGCTGTATGCCCTGGAGAATGTCTTCCTGGAAATACAGATAGATCAGCATGGTTGGCAAAATGTACAGCGCCGAGCCCGCAAAGGCCACGTCCGCGCCCTCGGTGGAAATTTGGTTGAACATCACCGAAAGCGGCTGGGCAGCGGTGTTGTTGGCCAAATAGACCAGCGGCTGTTCCACCATGTTCCAGCAGTCCGCGAAGGACAGCGCCGCCGCCGCGCCCAGAATGGGCTTGCACACCGGCAGAATTACATGCACAAATCCCCGCACCGGTCCCGCGCCGTCGATCATGCCGGCCTCCAGCAGCCCGTTGGGCAGGCTCACCATGAACTGGCGCAGCAGGAAGATGTAAAAGGGCGAAAATACCATGGGCAGGATCACCGCCCAAGCCGTGTCCATGAGCCCCAGGGTACGCAGGGTGATGACGCTGGGCGCCATGGTGACCTGGAAGGGCAGCACCATCAGCATCATGATCAGCACCATCAACGCGTTCTTGCCCCGGAAGGTAAACCGGCTAAGCGCATAGGCCGTGAGTGGAATCACCAGCCCCTGCCCCGCCAGAATCGCGGCCGTGTACATCACCGAGTTGCAGAACAGCTGCAGGTAGGTGGGCTCTTCGATGAGTATCTTATAATACTGCCGCAGGGAAAATACCGCCGGTGAAAGCGGCACATCCATCCAGACCGTTGCGTCGTAGTTGCCCCGCTGATTCAAAAAGCTGGTGATTTCACCCTTGGGGAAGAAGGAATAGAGGAACGTGAAAATCAGTGGCAGGAGAATCAGCGTGCAAAGCACCGTAAGCGCGATTAGGGAAATATAGTATCCCAACCCACGCCGCCTGTGATGCCGCACCCGCCGCGCCGTCCTTTGCGTCATGCCGTTTCCTCCCCTCGAACCGCCTTCACCCGGTACATCAGCACAAACATGACGATCACCAGCACCGCAAAGGAGTATGCGGCGGTGGTCACATCCTGATAGTCCAGCTTGGCAAATTTGTTATTCATAAAATGCTGCAGGGTGTAAATCGCATCATCTGGGTAAGATCCGCCGATGAAATACACTTCCTTGAAGATCTTGAAGGCGTTGACCCAGGCCAATACAAACACAAGAAAGGCCGTCGGCCAAATCTGTGGCAGCGTAATTTTGAAAGCCTGGGTCACACTGCCCGCGCCCTCCAGGGAAGCGTACTCATACAGGCTGGGATGCACCGTTTCCAGCGCCGCAGAGAACAGCACCACCGAGAAGCCCAGATTTTTCCATATGTACAGCAGCACCACAGGCGTTCGCAGGGCGTTGCCTTCCAGCCACAGCACCCGCTCCATGCCCATGCCCACCACCAGCCGGTTGACCACGCCGCCGTAATCGAACATGGTCAGCCAGATCAGCAGCAGCGCCGAGGACGGCATCAGATAGGGCATCAGCAGAATATTGCGAAAGCCCGTGCTGCGCTCCTTCAGGCTTTTGAGCATCGCCGCCATCAGAAACGACAAAAGCCAAATGGTGGGCGCGCAAAGAACCGACAGCTCCAGCGTGTTCTTCAAGCCCAGCTGAAACATGGGGTTCTGCCATACCCGCAGGTAATTGCTGAATCCCACGTAGTTGTTGGCGAAGCTGCCGTCCGTTACGGAATAATATACGCCTCCGAAAAAAGGTACCACATAAAAGACAAGGATTCCCAGCATCCCTGGCAGCATCAGCAGCCAGACGATTTTCTTGCGGTGAAACAACCTTCCGCCTCCTCGGACGCATCCCCCGGCCGGCCCGCTTCCTCCTGGACGCAAGCCGCGGCGTATGGGGACGGTTTCTTGTTACCCATGTCGCACGCGCGGAAGCAGGCGTCACCCCGCCGCCTGTTTCCGCAGGCTAGTGTTCTTTATTGCAACGGTCCTTCCCTGCCATTTCTTCCACAAAAAGGCCGGGAATGTGAAAAAAATGAAAATAGGCGAAACCGCCGACCTTCTGTGCAGAAGCTTCGCGTTTCGCCCTGGGGGTTTTACGCATACCCGATGCAGCGCCCGCTTTTATTCCAGCAGCTCCACCTGATCGTACAGCGTGGTCAGCGTCTGCAGCAGCTGTGTCTGATAATCTCCGGTGGTCATGCCGGTGATCAGCTTGGTTTCATAGTCGTCCAATAGCGTATACAGGTTGGAAAAGTAGCTTTCCTGCACCATCCATCCCGAGCTTCCTTCCAGGCCCACGTTCAGATCGTTGATGGTCTGCATACTGTAGATGTGCTGGCGAATCTTGCCCAGCGTGCTGGAGGAGCCTGACCCTGCGGTACGCGACAACGTATTGCACAGCTGCAGCGCGTTGCCGCACTCGGTTTGTATCTTCTGCACAAACAGCTCATGCGCGGAGGATTGATAGCGCAGGGCGTTCCCGCCAAAAATCGCCAGGGCAATCACGGCCACCACCAGCAGCAGCGTAAATATGAATTGCACGCGCCGACGGAGCTGATCGCTTCCGCTGTCTCCACCGCGCATGTGGGGAGAATATCGGTACATTTGCATTCCTCCTACTTGATTCTGGTCAGCATCTGCATGGATGTCCTCCCCTTATGCTAACATATTTTTCCTTTCTCGTAAAGAGGAAATATGCGAACGCATACGAACATTTGGGTTCACTTGGCTTTGGCCGGCGCATCCAGGACCTCCGCCACAATGTAGCGGGGACGATGCTTGGTCTCGTTGTAGATTTTGCCGATGTATTCGCCGATCACGCCCAGGCTCAGCAGCTGAATGCCGCCCAGGGCCCAGATGGAGCACGCCAGGGAGGTCCACCCGTCCACCGTATGCCCCGCCAGCTTGCGCACCAGGAAGTACAGCAGCATCAGCACGCTGACGCAAAACACCACCGCTCCCAGCATCAGGATCATGCGGATGGGTTTCACCGAAAAGGAGGTGATTCCGTCCATGGCAAAGGCGATCATCTTTTTCAGCGGATACTTTGATTCACCCGCGAAACGTTCCCCGCGGGCATAGGGCACCTGCGCGCTTTGGAAACCCACCAGCGGCACAATGCCCCGCAAAAACAGGTTCACCTCGCCAAACTCCCCCAGGGCCTCCACCGCCCGGCGGCTCATCA
Organism: Candidatus Egerieenecus sp.; assembly: GCA_048201975.1. GTDB lineage: Bacteria > Bacillota > Clostridia > Christensenellales > Aristaeellaceae > Egerieenecus. Next base: position 7,887 of record DBFBGQ010000147.1, read on the forward strand.
GCCGGTAGTCCGCATGGTTGTAGACGATGTCCACCCCCATAGCCTGCATGAAGCGATAGAATCCCTCGGCAGTCATCCGCTTGAAGGCCGTATCCGTGGTGCGTTCGGAGCGCACGCCATACACCACCTCCGCCCCGGCTTCGTACTGGTCCAGCATCCGGTCCATGGCGTCGATATCGTCCTGGAGGTCCGCATCCATGGAAACGATCACATCCGCATGCTTGGCGGCCTCCATCAGCCCGGCCAGCAGCGCATTTTGGTGGCCCCGGTTCCGGCTGAGCTTCACCCCGGAAAACACCTCGGGGTGCTCCTCATGCAGCCGGGCGATGATTTCCCAGGTACGGTCCTTGGAGCCGTCGTTGACAAAGAGTACTCGGCTGTCGCTGGAAATTCTGCCGGACGCAGCCAACTCCCAGAGCTTCTTATGCAACCGCGCGGCTGTTTCCTCCAGCACCGCTTCTTCATTATAACAAGGTACGACCACATACAGCCTGGCCATGCCCATCCTTCCTTTCCTTGCATCGCTTATGTGTTCATCATAGTCTGCTCCGCCGCGCTTGTCAAGGCAGCGCGGAATGTGTACAATGGAGCTGTTCTCCGAAAAAAGCAACGAATTTCCAGGAGGTTTTCATGCACAAGAATCAGCAAGGCCTGCTGCACGCCGACGCCCTGGGCGCAGACATGGAAGGCGTTTGCCGGGACGAAGGCCGGGCGGTGTTCGTTCCGGGGCTGCTGCCGGGGGAGGAGGGCCTGGTGCGCATCGTCAAGGAGGAAAAACGCTTTGCCTTCGGGCGGCTGATGGCTCCTCCCTCCGCGCCCTCCCCGGATCGCCGGGAACCGGACTGCGCCGCCTATCCCCGCTGCGGCGGTTGCTCCTGCCGCCACATGCGCTACGAGGCTACCCTGGAGCAGAAGCGCCGTCAGGTTGCCGACTGCCTCGCGCGCATCGGCCGCCTGAACTGCGCGGTACCTCCGGTGCTGGGCATGGACCATCCCTTTGCCTACCGCAACAAGACCGCGCTGCCCATTGGCGGCACGGCAGCGCAGCCGATGGCGGGGTTCTTCGCCCCTCGCAGCCATGCACTGATTCCCCTGACGGACTGCCCCAACGCCATGCCCCCCGCCGGTGCGATCCTGCGGGCATTCCTGGACTGGATGCGGCGTTACCGGGTCGTCCCCTATCAGGAGGAAAATCACGCGGGGCTGTGCCGGCATCTGGTGATCCGCGTCAACCGCCGGGGAGAGGCCATGGTCACCGTGGTGATCAACGGTTCCTCCCTCCCCCATGCGGAAGCGCTTTGGGCGGCGCTCCGCCCCCTGGGCGCGGTCAGCCTGATCCTCAACCGGAACACGCTGCGCACCAATGTGATTCTTGGGTCCTCGTATACCACGCTCTACGGTCCGGACACCCTAGAGGATGAGCTCTGCGGCTCCCGGTTTGCGCTGCATCCGGCCAGCTTCTTTCAGGTGAATCCCACGCAGACCGAAGTCCTGTACCGACTGGCCCTGGACTTTGCCGGGCTGCGCGGGGACGAACTGGTCTGCGACCTGTACTGCGGCGCGGGCACCATCTCCCTGATGCTCGCGCGGCATTGCCGGCAGGTGCTGGGGGTGGAAATTGTCCCCCAGGCCATTGAAAACGCCCGCGCCAACGCCCAGCGCAACGGCATATCCAACGTGGAATTCCACTGCGCTCCAGCGGAAGCCTTGCTTCCCCAGCTGGTTGATCAGGGGCTTCGCCCGCAGGTGATCGTAGTGGACCCGCCCCGCAAAGGGCTCGATGCCGCCGTCATCGACGCCATGGCGCAGGCTGCGCCGGAGCGCATCGTCTACGTCTCCTGCAACCCCGCCACACTGGCCAGGGACGCCGCCATGCTCTGCGCGCGCAACTACGCCCTGAAGCAGGTGCAATGTGTGGATATGTTCTGCTGGACCAGTGGGATTGAAACCGTCATGCTATTGGTCCAACAGCGCCCCGATGATATCGTCAAGGTCGGCATCGACACGGACGAGCTCAGCGTCACCAAGGCCGAGAGCAAAGCCACCTATGGCGAAATCCAGGCGCGCGTCAAGGCGCAGACCGGCCTGAACGTCACACCCCTGTACATTGCGCAGGTGAAGCGCAAGCACGGCATCATCGAGCGCGAGTGCTACAACAAAGCCAAGGCCGACAACCCGAAGATGCTTCTCTGCCCACCCGACAAGGAGGCGGCGATTGAGGAGGCACTGCGGTTCTTTGGTATGATTGCGTGAGGGCCTTTGTCCGCATGGCGCTGCGCCGTGAAATTTGGAGGGGAGAAAGCAAAGTGGTAAGCCCTTCTCGAAAAAACGGGCACAAAAAATTTGGTAACAGCAGAGTATAGGCAAACCAGACCATTGGCATAGGTGCTAACTTGCGGTATGCCGGTTCGCAAAAATATTACAAGTGTTCAGTGCCATGAGACGAATAAGGAATGCGAATGGTGACTTTGGTTCCTTCGCCTAAACGCGAATGAATTGTAACGCCATAAGCTGCACCGTAATATAGCCGTATACGTTCGGCTGTATTGCTGATACCGAGTTTGGCTGCATCTTTGTGCCACATGGTTTCGATTTCCTGCTCACTGATGCCCTTGCCATTGTCTTCCATGCTAAGATAGATATCATTTTCCTTGATATATCCTGAAATACATAGTTCGTATTGCTTCTTTTCATCTGAGAAGGCATGAAGCATGGCGTTCTCTACAAACGGCTGCAACAGGAATTTAGGTACTTCCTGCTTGTATAGTTCAGGGTCGATTTTCTTTTCATAGGAAAAATGATAGGCGGAACGAAGCTTCATTAGTTCTACATAGGCATCAATGTACTTCAAATCAAGCTCCAGCGGCACAAGGCTATTTTGATTCTTGACGGAATACCGCATCATATAGCTGAGTCGCCCAAGCATGTCGCTAATTTGCTCTTGACCGTTCACAAGCGCCAATAGGCTGATGGTGTTAAGTGTGTTATACAGGAAATGCGGGTTAAATTGCATATTGATCACTTGGATTTCCAAATTTTTTTCACTTAGGCGGATCTCATAGCTTTCGTGAATTAGACGCGCAATATCTTCATTCATTTGATTGTAGGAGGCAAAGGCCATTTGATGGTCCGGGTATCGCTTCTCCACGATGCGGAAAGCATAGTTGCCCTGAGCTGTTTGCCGGAGTGCTGTGGATAAAACCTGCAGGGGGCGTACGATACTGCGCGTACTTAGCCAGACCATGATGCCGACAAAAAGCACGGTTACCAGCAGGATAATCAGCGAAACCATACTGATGTCGCTGCCAAAGTATAGAAATGCCTCGTTGATTGGCGTCCATGCAAGAACAGTCCAGCCGGTACTCCGTAATTTTTGCGTACAGACGATGCTTTCCTGCCCTTCCGTATCCGGCAGACGGTCGGTGGAGACGCTGAAAGATGCCTTGGAAGAAAAATTCTGCAGGGCTTCAAATGGCAATGGATGATCCGAAGAGGTGTATACAAGATCTCCGCTGTCAGAGATAATGGCATAAGCAGAGTCTGAAAGCAAATGTTCCGATCTAAGCCATTGATCGAAAACGCTGGGATAGATGTTAACAAGCATGATAGGCAATTCCTGAGGATGCTGGTAAAGATAACCGCTCTTTACGTAGGATAGCTGAAGCTGTGCACCGACACAGAGAACCTGATCGTTCTGATAATACCGGCTATATGGTTCGCTGAGGTGAAACACGTCGCTTAACTGTGCTGTGGGGAACCATAACACTTTGCCGGCGGCTTGCGTTAGCGCTGGATAATAAGCAACGGCTTCTGGCGCAAAGACGCTGGGCATGCCTGTGACGTCAATGAAGCTGAAGGCGTAAGTTGAGGCTACCAGATTGATGGAAGCGATATGGTTCTGATCATGGATATACTGACTGATGATGGATGTCAACTCACGCTGATTTGAGGAAAGCGATACGCTGTCTTCGAAACTGGAGGTTGCCAGTAGTTCATTGAGCTCCGCATCGTTCATGAGCATGGAGATGCTTTCAGTAAGGGTGGACATCCACTGATCAATTACTGTAGCATTTTTTCCAGCTTGCCGGAGGTATTCTGCTCTGTGATTGTCAGTGCCCAGCGCCGGGACTGCCCAAGAATCAATAGCCATAGACAAAGCAGCGGAACCAACCCCAACAGCATGTATTGGAG
>DBFBGQ010000148.1:0-9086 GCA_048201975.1 Candidatus Egerieenecus sp.
CCCGTTGACGAAAATAGGCTTCCTGTGTTATCTTATCCATGGAGAACTCCTCTGTGGTGGGTTGGTTGTTTGCACTCCTATCTTACCACAGTTGGGTTCTCTTTTCTTCCCTTACTGTTACCTATGTATTGTACCTCAACAGCCCGCACAAGCCGAAAGAAAGCGGCTTGCAAGGCGTCGAAAATCCGCTTCCGCCGTCTCTCATAGTTGCTGTACGATAGACTGCACAATTTCCTCCGGAGACAGTCCGTCGCAGCATACGGCGCTGTGAGCATAGCGCTCATACAGGGGGCAGCGCTCCTCATAGAGATCCCGCAGCGTTTGCCCAGGGGCAAAGGTGACGCCCCGGGCGGTCAGATCCCCCAAACGCGCGGCAATGGCATCGTAGCTCAGGCACAGATACACCACCCGGCTGATCTCCCGCAAATGCGCCATGGCCCGCGGGCCATACACCACGCTGCCTCCAGGCGCAATCACCGTGTTCGCCGCCCGCAGCCCCGCGTTGACCTCCTCCTCCAGGGCGCGGAACCCCGCCTGACCCCGGGCCGCAATCAGCTGCGCCAGCGTGGCCCCATGCAGCCGCTCGATCTCCCTGTCGCTGTCCAGGAAATCCATGCCGCGGGCCTGAGCCAGCGCCTTGCCAATGGTGGTCTTGCCGCTGCCGGGCATGCCGATGAGGGTAATGTTTCCCATGTTCGTTTGCACTCCTATCCGCAGGGCCCAGACATTTCCAGGCCACAGCAGCATCATTGTACCCCATGCGCCATGGAATTGCAAGGGCATGCAGAAAGAGGGGAGCCCTCCTGCCGGATGGCTCCCCTCTGTCAGCGGGTCGAAAAAGTGGGAAAACCCACTTTTTCGAGGAAGCAACTTCGGACAACCAGAGGTCGTCCGAAGTTGTAAGGAATTGATTTTGCAAGCAAAATCAACGACCCAGCAAGGCGCTGTTTTTCATGAAAAAACAGCGGTCGCAAAGCGACTTGGCTTTTCAAAAGAAAAGCCAACCGTCCGCCGGCGGAGCCGGCTTACACGAATGAAAGTCGAAGGGGCTGCGGCCCCTCCGACGCCTCTAGGGGTTTTTTGTCAGTCTTAAAGAGGGGAGCCCTCCTGCCGGATGGCTCCCCTCTTTAAGAATATGTCAGTATCTCAGAAATCGTAATTCTCCCGAATTTCGATATTCTTGTAGCGCTTCATACCCGTACCGGCGGGAATCAGCTTACCGATGATGACGTTCTCCTTCAGGCCCACCAACGGATCAATCTTGCCCTTGATGGCAGCTTCGGTGAGCACGCGGGTGGTCTCCTGGAAGGAGGCGGCGGAAAGGAAGCTCTCCGTGGCCAGGGACGCCTTGGTGATGCCCAGCAGGATGCGCTTGGCAATGGCCGGACGTCCGCCCGCCATGATGGTTTCCATATTGGCCTGCTCGAAGCGGAAGATATCCACCAGGGAGCCGGGCAGCAGGGACGTGTCCCCCGCGTCCTCCACGCGCACCTTGCGCAGCATCTGCCGCACAATGATCTCGATATGCTTGTCGGCCACGGCCACGCCCTGGAGGCGGTACACGCTGAGCACTTCCTTGAGCAGGTACTCCTGCACGGCCTTCACGCCCAGGATGCGCAGCAAATCGTGGGGATTCACGGAGCCCTCAATCAGCTCGTCGCCCGCCTCCACATGGTCGCCCTCCTGCACCTTCAGGCGGCTGCCATAGGTAATCTGGTAGGCCTTCTGCTCGTGCCCATCCTCCTCGGAGGTGACCACCAGCTCCCGTTTCTTCTTGGTCTCCTGGATGGAAACGCGGCCGCTGATCTCGGAAAGGATGGCCTCGCGCTTGGGCTTGCGCGCCTCAAACAGCTCCTCCACCCGGGGAAGACCCTGCGTAATGTCGTCGCCGGAGGCGATGCCGCCGGTGTGGAAGGTACGCATGGTCAGCTGCGTGCCGGGCTCGCCAATGGCCTGGGCCGCAATGATACCCACCGCTTCACCGATGTCCACCTTGCCGCCGTGGGCCAGGTTGGTGCCGTAGCAGCGGGCGCAAACGCCGTTTTCCGTGCGGCAGGTGAGCACGCTGCGGACGGCGGCCTTGGTCACGCCCCGAGAAACCACCAGCTTGGCCTTTTGATGGTCAATGGCCTCGTTCAGGTGCACCAGCACCTCGCCGGTTTGCGGATCGCAGATATCCTCGGCGGCCACCCGGCCGCGAAGGCGATCCTCCAGGCTCTCAATGGACTGACGGCCGCTCATGATATCCTGCACCACAATGCCGCGAACCTTCTCGCCCCGAGCCTCGAAGCAGTCCTCCTCCCGGACGATGACCTCCTGGGAAACGTCCACCAGGCGGCGGGTCAGATAGCCCGAGTCGGCGGTACGCAGCGCGGTATCGGACAGGGACTTGCGGCTGCCGTGGGAGGAAAGGAAGAACTCCAGCACCGTCAATCCCTCGCGGAAGTTCGCCCGAATGGGCAGCTCCACCGTCTTGCCCGAGGGGGAAGCCATCAGGCCGCGCATGCCGGCCAGCTGGGACACCTGCGCGGAAGAACCGCGGGCGCCGGAGTCGGTCATCATGCGGATGGGGTTGAACTTGTCCAGGTTGGGCAGGATCTGATCCCGCAGGGCGTGGGTGGTGTTGTTCCAGATATCGATAACCCGGCTGTACCGCTCGTTTTCGCTGAGCAGACCGCGGCGGAACAGGTCGTTCACCTTGCGGACCTTTTCGTCCGCCTCCGCCAGCATGGTCTTTTTGCAGTCAGGCACCTTGATATCCGCCACGGAGACGGTGATGGCGCCCCGGGTGGAATACTTGAAGCCCAGCGCCTTGATGTTGTCCAGCACCTGGGCGGTGCGGTGTTCGCCCTGGCTGCGGAAGCACTGGTCCACAATGTTGCCCAGCTGCTTCTTGCCCACCAGTTCGTCCACTTCCAGCTCAAACATGTCGTCCAGGCACTCGCGCTTCTTGAAGCCCAGGTCCTGGGGCAATGCATCGTTGAAAATCAGCCGGCCCAGTGTGGTCTCGATGATCTTGTGCCCCGTCTCCCCGTTGAAGCTGCGCTCCAGACGCACCTTGATGGGGGACTGCAGGGCCAGCTGACCCAGCTGGTAGGCCATCATGGCCTCGCTCTCGTCGCAGAACACCCGTCCCGCGCCCTTGCCGTTTTCATCAATGATGGTCAGGTAATAGCATCCGATAACCATGTCCTGGGAGGGGGAGATCACGGGGCGGCCGTCCTGGGGCTTGAGGATGTTGTTGTGCGCCAGCATCAGGAAGCGGCTCTCCGCCTGGGCTTCCATGGACAGGGGTACGTGCACGGCCATCTGGTCGCCGTCGAAGTCCGCGTTATAGGCGGTGCAGGCCAGGGGGTGCAGCTTCATGGCCTTGCCCTCCACCAGAATGGGCTCAAAGGCCTGGATGCCCAGGCGGTGCAGCGTGGGGGCGCGGTTCAGCAGCACAGGATGCTCCCGAATGACCTCCTCCAGGATATCCCACACCTCGGGGCGTACCTTCTCCACGGCGCGCGTGGCGCTCTTGACAGTGTGGGCGATTTTCAGGCTCACCAGCCGCTCCATCACGAAGGGCTTGAACAGTTCCAGGGCCATGTCCTTGGGCAGGCCGCACTGATACAGCTTCAGTTCGGGGCCCACGACGATAACGCTTCGGCCGGAGTAGTCCACGCGCTTGCCCAGCAGGTTCTGGCGGAAGCGGCCCTGCTTGCCCCGCAGCAGGTCGGAGAGGCTCTTCAGCGGGCGGTTGCCGGGGCCCGTCACCGGGCGGCCGCGGCGGCCGTTATCAATCAGCGCGTCCACGGACTCCTGCAGCATGCGCTTCTCGTTGCGGTCGATGCTGTCCGGGGCGCCCAGCTCCAGCAGCCGCTTCAGGCGGTTGTTGCGGTTGATCACCCGGCGGTACAGGTCGTTCAGGTCGGAGGTGGCGAAGCGGCCGCCGTCCAGCTGCACCATGGGGCGCAGATCCGGCGGAATCACCGGCACCACATCCAGAATCATCCATTCGGGCTTGTTGCCGCTGGCGCGGAAGGCCTCCACCACCTCCAGGCGCTTCACCGCCCGGGCGCGCTTCTGGCCCTCGGTGTCCCGATCCTTTTCCTTCTCCACCAGCTCGGCAATCTCCGCCTTCAGCTCCTGGCTGATCTTGTCCAGATCCAGCGCCTGGAGCATTTCCTTCACGGCCTCCGCGCCCATGGCGGCGCGGAAGGAGCCCTTGCCGCACTTGGCCTCCACCTCGCGGTAGCGGGCGTCGGAAATCAGCTCGTGGAGCTTCAGCCCCGTCTGGCTCGCATCGCCGGGGTCCAGCACGATGAAGTTGGCAAAGTACAGCACCTTTTCCAGGCTGCGGGGGCTGATATCCAGCAGCATGCCCATTCGGCTGGGAATGCCCTTGAAATACCAGATATGGCTCACCGGAGCGGCCAGCTGGATGTGGCCCATGCGCTCCCGGCGCACCTTGGCCCGGGTGACCTGCACGCCGCACTTGTCGCAGATTTTGTCCTTGTCCTTAAATTTGATACGCTTATATTTGCCGCAGTTGCACTCCCAGTCCTTGGTGGGTCCGAAAATGCGCTCGCAGTACAGGCCGTCCCGCTCGGGCTTGAGGGTACGGTAGTTGATGGTTTCCGGCTTGGTGACCTCCCCATGGGACCAGGCGAGAATCTGCTCCGGGGATGCCATGCCGATCTGGATGGAGTCCAGGTTGGTCAGTTCAAACAAAAGGGTCCACGCTCCCTTCGATACCTATCGCACCGATGCGCGCAGGCGCATCCACAACACGGGCCGGGGCGAATGGCGCAGCGCGCATTCCCCCGGCATGGGCGTCACTCCAGCGGATCGTCCAGGTCCATGTCGCCCAAATCATCCACGGAGAAGTCTTCCAGGTCGTCCTCGTCTTCGCCGGGAATGTTCAACTGATCGTCCAACAGCCCATCCGCAAGGGTCTCGTCCTCATCGTCCTCCTCCACGGGCAGCGCGCCTTCGCCGGGCTCCTCTTCCTCAGGCTGACGCCGCGGCGGTTCGGGGCTGTCCATGTCGTCCTCGGGATCCAGCTCGGGAATCTCGATCACGGACTTGTCCGCCGCCAGGACCTTGATATCCAGGCTCAGCGCCTGCAGCTCCTTGATCAGCACCTTGAAGCTCTCGGGCACGCCGGGGGTGGGAATGTTGTTGCCCTTGATGATGGCTTCATAGGTCTTCACGCGGCCCACGATATCGTCGGACTTCACCGTGAGGATCTCCTGCAGGGTGTGCGCCGCGCCGTAGGCCTCCAGCGCCCACACCTCCATCTCGCCGAAGCGCTGGCCGCCGAACTGGGCCTTGCCGCCCAGGGGCTGCTGGGTCACCAGGGAGTAGGGGCCGGTGGAGCGGGCGTGCATCTTGTCGTCCACCAGGTGGTGCAGCTTGAGGAAGTACATAATGCCCACGGTGACGGGATTTTCAAATTCGTCGCCGGTGCGGCCGTCCCGCAGGCGCAGCTTGCCGTTGTAGAACAGCTGCCGGTCTTCGTCGTTCAGATCCAGGCGCAGGGGCCGGCCGTTGTGGAAGTGGTTCATGGTCATGTGCGGATCGTTCAGGTCCACGGGCGCGGCCATGGTGGCTCCAGCTTTTTCCAGGCACTCCCGAATTTCCTCGTAGGTGGCGCCGTCGAACACGGGGGTGGCGATGTGCCAGCCCAGCGCGCGGCAAGCCAGGCCCAGGTGTACTTCCAGCACCTGGCCCAGGTTCATACGGGAAGGCACGCCCAGGGGGTTCAGCACGATTTGCAGCGGCGTGCCGTCGGGCAGGAAGGGCATATCCTCCTCCCGCAGAATGCGGGACACCACGCCCTTGTTGCCGTGGCGGCCGGCCATCTTGTCGCCCACGGAGATCTTGCGCTTCTGGGCGATGTAAACCCGCACCATCTCGTTGACCCCGGGGGAGAGCTCGTCCTTGTTCTCCCGGGTGAAGATTTTCACATCCACCACGATGCCGCCTTCGCCGTGGGGCACCCGCAGGGAGGTGTCGCGGACCTCCCGGGCCTTTTCACCAAAGATAGCCCGCAGCAGCCGTTCCTCCGCGGTGAGCTCCGTTTCGCCCTTGGGCGTCACCTTGCCCACCAGGATGTCCCCGGAGCGCACCTCCGCGCCGATGCGGATGATGCCGCCCTCGTCCAGGTCCTTGATGGCGTCGTCGCTGATGTTGGGGATATCCCGCGTGATTTCCTCCGGGCCCAGCTTGGTTTCCCGGGCCTCGGACTCAAACTCCTCGATGTGGATGGAGGTGTACATGTCCTCCTTCACCAGCTTCTCGCTGATGAGGACAGCGTCCTCGTAGTTGTAGCCCTCCCAGGTCATAAAGCCGATGAGCGCGTTGCGGCCCAGGCCGATCTCGCCCTTTTCCGTGGAGGGGCCGTCCGCCAGCAGGTCGCCCTTTTCGATTTTCTGCCCCGCGGAGACCACCGGGCGCTGGTTGATGCAGGTGCCCTGGTTGGAGCGGGCGAACTTCGTCAGGTGGTAGCGGTGGCGCTCGCCATGGAGATCCTTGATGATGATCTCGTCGCCGCTCACCTTGTCCACCACGCCGTCCTCCTTGGCCAGGATGACCACGCCGGAGTCGTGCGCCGCCTTGTATTCCATGCCGGTGCCCACCACGGGCGCCTCAGGCACCAGCAGCGGCACCGCCTGGCGCTGCATGTTGGAACCCATCAGGGCGCGGGTGGCGTCGTCGTTCTCCAGGAAGGGAACCATGGCCGTGGCCACGGAAACCACCTGACGGGGGCTGACGTCGATGTAGTCCACCTGGCTCACGGGCACTTCGATGATCTCGGCCTTGTCGCGGACCATGATCCGGTCCTTGACGAAGGAGCCGTCCTCGTTCAGCGGCTCGTTGGCGGTGGCGACCTTGTAGAAATCCTCCTCGTCGGCGGTCATGTAGTCGATCACGTTGGTGACGCGGCCGGTGACCTTGTCCACCCGGCGGTAGGGGGCCTCGATAAAGCCGTATTCATTGATGCGCGCATAGGTGGCCAGGGAGCCGATCAGACCGATGTTGGGGCCTTCAGGGGTCTCGATGGGGCAGATGCGGGCATAGTGGCTATAGTGCACGTCGCGGACCTCGAAGGAGGCGCGCTCACGGTTCAAACCGCCGGGGCCCAGGGCGGACAGGCGGCGCTTGTGGGTCAATTCAGCCAGGGGATTGGGCTGGTCCATGAACTGGCTCAGCTGGGAGGAGCCGAAGAACTCCTTGATGGCGGCGCTCACCGGGCGGATGTTGATCAGGTCGCCGGGGCGCACGTCGCTGGAATCCTGGATGCTCATGCGCTCGCGCACCACGCGCTCCAGGCGGCTCAGGCCGATGCGGATCTGGTTTTGCAGCAATTCGCCCACCGAACGCAGGCGGCGGTTGCCCAGATGGTCAATGTCGTCGGTGAAGCCCAGCCCGTAGGGCAGGCCCAGCAGGTAGCTGATGGACGCCACGATGTCGTCGGCGATGATGTGCTTGGGCACCAGGGAGGATACATTTTCCCGGACGGCTTCCATCAGCTGGTCGGGCTCCACGCTCTCCATAATGCGCTTGAGGGTGGGCAAATGGACCATTTCCAGAATGCCCGCATCCTTGGGGTTGAAGGGCAGGTAGCAGGCGGCGTCCACGAAGTTGTTGCCGATGACCTTGCGGATGCTGCCCTCGCAGTCCACCCACACGGCGTTGACGCCGGCGTTTTGAATGGCGCGGGCGGTTTCCAGGTCGATCTTGGTTCCCTTGGCGGCCATCACCTCGCCCGTGGAGGGATCGACGACGTCCTCCGCGGCAATCTGCTGGTTGATGCGGGTGGCCAGGGACAGCTTTTTATTGAATTTATACCGGCCCACGCGCATCAAATCATAGCGCTTGGGATCAAAGAAGAGGGAGTTGAACAGGTTGGTGGCGCTCTCCAGGCTGGCAGGCTCGCCGGGCTTTTGCCGCTTGTAGATCTCGATGAGGCCCTCCTCGCGGCTCTTGGCGTTGTCGCCCTTCTGGATGGTGGCCATCAGGCGCTCATCCTCGCCCATCAGGTCGATAATCTGGTCGTCGGTACCCCAGCCCAGCGCCCGAAGGATCACCGTGATGGGCAGCTTGCGCGCGCGGTCGATACGTACCCACAGCACGTCGTTGCTGTCGGTTTCATATTCGAGCCAGGCGCCGCGGTTGGGAATGATCTGGGCGGAATGCAGGGGCTTGCCGGCCTTGTCCAGCACGCGGTCAAAATAAACGCCCGGGGAGCGGACCAGCTGGGAGACGATGACGCGCTCGGCGCCGTTGATGATGAAGGTGCCCGTGTCGGTCATCAGCGGGAAATCGCCCATGAACACGTCGGATTCCTTGATTTCCCCCGTTTCCCGGTTTTTCAGCCGGACGAACACCTTCAGGGGCGCGGCGTAGGTCATGTCCCGCTCTTTGCAGCGCTCCACCGTGTTCTTCGGTTCGTCCAGGGAGTAGTCCACAAATTCCAGCACCAGATTCCCGTTGTAGTCGGTAATCGGTGAAACATCGGCCAAGACTTCACGAAGATCCGTTTCCAGGAAGCGTCGGTACGAGTTTTTCTGCACCTCGATCAGATCGGGCATGTCCAGAACCTCGTCGATGCGCGAGAAGCTCATGCGCTTGCGGAGCTTCCCCATTTGAACCTCGTGCACCATAAAATGCCATCACCCCTTATGTTGTCCGACCAGCATCCGCACTTGACTCGCATTCGAGGAGGCGGTGAGAATTTCTGCTTGCATTTTTTCGCCGAAGCGTGTACAATACATTCGCAGGAACTCTTGCCGCATCGTAACGATACTGATGCAATTCTAAATTTTATCATTAGAAACGGGAAATGTCAATGATTATCCAGGGCATTTTCTCGATTTCTCTATTTTTATTTTTGGCGCATTTTCCGCCGCCCGGCATCCGCCCTGATGAAAAAAACAGAATGGCAGCCTGCTTCGGCTCACGCCGCGGCATGGAAACTTTTCCCAAAAACGATCCGGCCTTTTTGTTCGGACCGGCTCCTCATACCCCGCGCGCCCCTGGCTGCGCGTTTTTTTATTGTCTTTTGTATACAGAAAAATTGGTTGACTTTTCCGTTT
>DBFBGQ010000149.1:0-22366 GCA_048201975.1 Candidatus Egerieenecus sp.
AAGGCGCTGCTTTTCATTGCATGAAAAACAGCGGTCGCAAAGCGACTTGGCTTTTCAAAAGAAAAGCCAACCGTTCGCCGGCGGAGCCGGCTTACACGAATGAAAGTCGAAGGGGCTGCGGCCCCTCCGACGCCTCTAGGAGGTTTTTTGACAGTCTGAGGCCGCGGGTATGCGGCCTTTTTTTGATGGGTTTCCCGGTTGTCATTACTGCGCAGCCTTGGCAGCTTCCAGCAGACCGGACACATAGCCCAGGGTATCGGCCAGCGTGCAGCCGGACACCGCGTCGATCATCTGCTCGGCGGTCTTGCCTTCGATCTCTGCCTCCAGCTCGGCGATGGTCTTGCCCACCACGAACGCCTCGATGGCGTCGAAGTTGGCGTCAATGCTCACGGTGGAGCCGGCCTTGGCCATGTTGGCGCTGTAATATTCGGCGTTGGCGCGCTTGGAGGCCAGCACCATGCCCTCGGGGAAGTTGGCGCCGAAGTCCGCGTCGCTGTTGGGCACGCCTACCACGCCGTCCTCAGCGGACATCACCTGGAACTCGTCGATGTAAGCGCCCACGATGGTGTCGCCCTCCATGGCCACGGTGAGCACCGCAAAGCACTTGGTGCCGTGGGCGGCGTACTCCGCCTGGCCCATCTTGATTTCCGTGTCCGCCATGGCGGCGAAGGGGATCAGCATGCACAGCGCCAGTACCAAAGCAAGAACCTTTTTCATTTGTGTTCCTTCCTGTTGCGTTTCTTTTGCGGCGGATTGCCGTATAGGTCTTATATACCCGGAAAGCGGAGAATGAAACACCTGCGGCGCGGCGCGGGGAAAAAATTTTTCACTTGGGCCGTGGCTTGAAAATCAACGCCGCCAGGGCGCCGAAGAAGATCGCCGCCGCGATGCCCGCGGAGGTGGACGTAAGGCCGCCGGTGAACGCGCCCATGACGCCAATCTCCTCCACGGCCTGCTTGACCCCCGTGTACAGGGCGTGGCCGAAGCCGGTCAGGGGCACGGTGGCCCCCGCCCCGGCGAAGGCGGCAAAGGGCGCGTACAGCCCCAGCGCGCTCAACACCACCCCCGTGGTCACATAGCCCACCAGAATCCGGGCGGGGGTCAGCTTGGTTTTCAGCACCAGGGCCTCGCCCACCACGCACAGCAGGCCGCCCACCACAAAGGCCTTCACCAGGCTCCAAACTATCTGCATACGCAGTCCGCCTCCAATACGATGGCATGGGCGATGCCGGGAATGGTCTCCCCCTGTTGGCTGGAGGTGGTGGAGAGCAGCGCGCCGGTGGCCATGAACAGCATGCGCTTCACTTCCCCGGCCTGCAGCTTGCGCCACAGCAGGCTGCCCAGCACCACCGCGGAGCAGCCGCAGCCGCTGCCCCCGGCATGCACCTCCTGCTCCGGGGCGTAGATCTCCAGGCCGCAGTCCATGTACCGGGCGGGGATCAGCGGCATGCCCTGCTCCTGCATCAGCTCCAGCAGCAGGTCGTGGCCCACGCGCCCCAGGTCGCCGGTGACAATCAGGTCATAGTCCCCGGCCCGGCGGCCGGTGTCGGTAAAGTGCCGGCGAAGGGTATCCGCGGCGGCGGGGGCCATGGCCGCGCCCATGTTGTTGGCGTCGGATATGCCCATGTCCGTCACTGTGCCCACGGTGACCATGGCGCAGCGGGCCAGGGGCTTGCATTCCACCTGGCTGGAGATCAGCGCCGCCCCCGCGCCGGTGACCGTCCACTGGGCGGTGGGGGTGCGCTGGGAGCCATACTCCAAGGGAAAGCGGTATTGCCGCTCCGCGGTGCAGAAATGGCTACTGGCCGCGCACAGGGCGTTGCGCATGTGGCCGCCGTCCACCAGCATGGCCCCCAGGCACAGGCTTTCGGCCATGGTGGAGCAGGCGCCGTACAGCCCCAGAAAAGGCACCCCCAGCTCTCGGGCCGCCATGGACGCAGCCATGATCTGGTTGAGCAGGTCACCCCCCAGCAGCACGTCCACCTCTTCGGGGGTGACGCCCGCCTTGTTCAGGCAGGTGGAGGCGGCGGTGAAGAAGAAGTGCTGCTCCGCCTTTTCCCAGCTCTCCTCCCCAAACAGATCGTCCGGCACCACCGCGTCAAAGAGCTGCCCCAGGGGACCCTCCCCTTCCTTTTTGCCGGCCAGCGCCGCTCCGGCCACAATGGCCGGACGGTTGGACAGCACCACCGTATTGCGTCCCAATCGCTTGCTCATGGCGTCCACCTCCTCACCAGGGAATCAGCGCGTAAATCAGCCCGGCGATCACCGAGGCGGACACGCCCCATACCAGCACCGGCCCCGCCAGGGAGAACAGCTTCGCCCCCAGCCCCAGCACCATGCCTTCCCGGCGAAATTCCATGGCCGGGGACACCATGGCGTTGGCAAAGCCGGAAATGGGCACGAAGGCCCCCGCCCCGGCATACTGCCCGATGCGGTCAAACACGCCGATGCCCGTGAGCAGCGCCGTGAGAAAGACCAGCGCCGTGGAGCAGAATGTGCCCGCCGCCTGGTTGCTCATCCTTAGCCAGGTCCGGCCGATTTCCGTCAGGCACTGCCCCAGGGCGCAGATGGTTCCCCCCACCCAGAAGGCCCGCAGCAGCCCCTGGCTGAAATTGGACTTGGGGCTGAAGCGGTCCACCAGCTGGCGGTAGCGGTCCAGTTGACGCTGCCGCGCGGGGCTGGGTTTTTCATTTTTGTCAAACATGGCTTTCCTCCTTGCAATCCTCCCCTTGCCTGGGGCGGCCCATCTCCCTGGGCGCGCCGGGGCGGAAGCGGATCTCCCGCTGGCCGGGGCGCGGCTGCAGGGTCAGGGCGAAAATGGGTCCGGTAAAGCGCCGCTTCATCCGGCGTCGCCTCCCTTTCTGCGTAATGAATGCTCACAGGGGATAGAGCAGGCAGCCCAGCAGCGCGCCCACGGCCTTCCCCGCCAGCATGACCCAGCGGATGCCCGGCGCGGCGTCCGGCACGCGGAAGCGCCGCAGCAGCACCGGAGCTACCTCCAGAATCTTTTCCAGGGCGCTGGCCAGCATGCCCACGAACACCCCCGCCAGCAGCACCCCCAGGCTGCCGCACCAGGGGGGCAGGCGCAGGGTTAGCCCCGGCGTCAGCCCCAGGGAAGCGCCCAGCAGCCCCAGCAGCAGCGCCAGGGAAAACAGCCGGGGCGATCCCGCCTGAAACATGTCCTGCAACCGGGCGGGCAGGTGCAGCACCGCCCAGGCGCAGCTCACCGCCACGGACATGGCCGCTCCCGCGCCCAGCCCCAGCAGCATGCCCGCCGCATCATGAGGATTCATGGGGATCCTTCGCCTCCGTCTGCTCCATGTCCCCCTGGTATTCGGTGAGCTTCACCTCCAGGGGGGTCACGGCGTTTTTCCGGGGGATGGCGTAGAACACGCACACGCCCAGCGCCACCCCCGCCACATAGGGCAGGGTAATCCAGCGGGTATCCTCCGGGGGCGCGCCGGTGAGCAGGGTAAAGAGCATCTCCAGGGCGCGGGGCATGTCCACGTCGCTGTGGAACCAGGCCAGCCCCAGCACGCTGCCGAAGAACAGCACCCCGAAGGCCACCGCCGTCCGCAGCCATTTCAAGGGGTCCCGCCGGCGGGCGTGCACCCGGTGGACATAGCAGGCGTCCGGGCCCAGCAGAAGCAGCTCCTCCCCGGGGAATGCCCGGCGCAGCGCCCCGGCCACGTCCAGGGCGGAGATGCGCCATACCCCCGGCCGCTTGGGACACGCCAGGGGCAGGCGAAACTTCTCTCCCGGCGGCCCCTCCGCCCGGGCCACCTGGCACAGGTAGAGCTCCTCCTCCACGCCGGCCTTCGCCCGCGGGTTCATTTGACAAATGATCACCGCTATTGCCTCCTTGCGCGTACCTTCAGTATGCGCAGGGAAGCGCCTTTTTTTGCATGCGCGCAAAAAAATTTGCGTCTCCGCCCTTGCGTCTGCCGCCGCGCTTTCCCTTCGGCGGCGAGTATGCTATAATGGTGGCATCGTATCGCCGCCTCCGGCGCCCCCGGCGGCGGCGCGCTGAGGAGGTTTTGCCGTGCGTAAAGCGCTGATGCTGCTGCTGTGCCTGCTGTTGCCCTGGTCCGCCCTGGGGGAGGACAACGCGCAGATCGTCGCCTTTCCCACCTTTTCCGAGCGGGTGAACCTCCGGGAGCAGCCCAGCGAAAGCGGCCGGGTGCTGGGGCAGTATTACGGCGGGCAGCCCGTGGAGATCCTCGAGGATGGCAAGTCCTGGTACATGGTGTCCATTGGCGGGCGTACCGGCTACATGATGCAGAAATATCTCACCGACCTCTCCCCGGAGGCCGCCGCCCCGGAAGGGGTGATCCGCTACCCCGAGGCGGACGGCTCCTTGCCCCTGTACGACCAGGCGGGAGGCACGGGTATGGTCATCGGACGCATGCAGGGGGGGGTGGTGCAGGTGCTGGGCACGGTCTCCCAGGACTGGCTGCACGTGCGATACACCAGCCCCCAGGGGCAGACCCAGTGCGGCTTCGCCTCCGCCCTGTGCATCACCTGGCCGGAGGAAACCAGCCGCCTGCAGGTGAACACCAGCGCCAACGAAAGGCTGGAGATGATGTCCGAGCCCTCCTCTTCCTCACATGTGCTGGGCATGTATTATGCCGGGGCGGTGGTGTACGCCCTGATTGAGAACGACGCCACCCGCGGCTGGACACACGTGCGGGTAGGGGATGACGCGGGCTACATGCGCACCAGCCAGCTCAGCGCCCCGGACGCATCCACGCCCCTGCCCTCCGGCACGCTGCGTCAGGAGAGCTGCCCCTACTATCTCTCCGGGGAGGATATTACCCCCGCGGGCACGCTGTTCGCCGCGGCGGAGTTCGTGGTCACGGCGGAGCTGGGCGGGCGTTGCCAGCTGATGCTGGGCAGCGGCGAGGACGCGGAATGGATCTGGGTGGACAGCCAGTTCATTCAGTACGGCTACATCACCGTGGCCACCCCCAGCCCCACCCCCAGCGAAAGCCCCGCTCCCAGCGGAGGTTCCGCTCCCAGCGCCAGTCCCACCTCCGGCGGAGGGTCCGCTCCCAGCGAAAGTTCCGCTCCCAGCGAAAGCTCCGAAGCCACGGCGGTCCCCTGACGCTGGGACGAAAAAGCGATCTGTCTAAATTTTTCCACGGGGATTTCTGCTACAATAAAAGTTGCACCGCGCTGCCTGCGCGGGCAACGCGGAACGCATCCGCCGCGCAAGCAAAAGGAAGGAGACGAGGGCATGGACCAAATTCTCAGCGAGCTTTTCTCCGGCGTGGTCTATCTGTTTACGGCGGAGGGGCTGAAAACCCTGCTGATGTTCGTGATTTCGGGCATCCTGATCTACCTGGCCATCAAGAAGGAGTACGAGCCTTCGCTGCTGCTGCCCATTGGCTTCGGCTGCATTCTGGCCAACCTGCCGCCCATTCTGGAAAACGGCGTGCTGACCAATCCCTCCGCGCTGGGGGAGAGCGGCTTTTTGACGGTGCTGTTCAACGCCGGGATTGCCAACGAGCTATTCCCCATCCTGATCTTTATCGCGGTGGGGGCGATGATCGACTTCTCCCCCCTGCTCAAGGATCCCAGCATGATCTTCTTCGGCGCGGCGGCGCAGTTTGGCATATTCGCCACCTTCCTGCTCTCCCTGGCGCTGATTCCCGTGCTGCTGCCCCAGACCGCCGGGGATGAAAACCTGGTGCTGAAGCTGGCCAGCGCCATCGGCATCATCGGCGCGGCGGACGGCCCCACCACCCTGTATGTGGCCAACCACTTCAACCTCAAGGACTACATGGGCCCCATCTCCGTGGCGGCCTACAGCTACATGTCCCTGGTGCCGGTGATCCAGCCCCCGGTGATCAAGGCACTGACCACGCGCGAGGAGCGGATGATCCGCATGGACTACCATGAAGACCGCTGCTCCAAAACCGTGCTGATCCTCTTCCCCATTGTGGTCACGGTGGTGGCGGGCATTCTGGTGCCCATGAGCGCTCCCCTGGTGGGCAGCCTGATGTTCGGCAACCTCATCCGGGAGTGCGGCGTGCTGGAGCGCCTGTCCAAAACCGCGCAGAACGAGCTGGCCAACCTGGTCACCATCCTGCTGGGGCTGACCATCGGCTCCACCATGGTGGCGGACAAGTTCCTTCAGCTGGAAACCCTGCTGATCCTGGCCCTGGGCCTGGTGGCCTTCATCTTTGACACCGCCGGCGGCGTGCTCTTCGCCAAGCTCCTGAACCTGTTCCGCAAGAACAAGGTCAACCCCATGATCGGCGCGGCGGGCATCTCCGCCTTCCCCATGTCCTCCCGGGTGATCGCCAAGATGGCCCTGAAGGAAGACCCCAGCAACTTCATCCTCATGCAGGCCACCTCCGCCAACGTGGCGGGCCAGCTGGGCTCCATTGTCGCCGGCGGCATGGTGATCACCCTGGTGAGCATGCTGCTGGGTTAAGGAGGTAGAAAAACCATGACGCAATTGCTTTCCCTGCTCATCGCCTCCGCCAGCGCGGAGACCGCCGCGGCCGCGGAAATGACCTCCCTGCCCCTGCTGACCAAGGGCCTCATCGTCACCGCCGGCGGGCTGCTGGGTGTGTTCCTGGTGCTGCTGCTGTTTTTCCTGACCATCAAGCTGATGCAGAAAATCAAATAAATCCCCCCAGCGGTGGAGAATGGGATGGGCCGCCCCCCGGGTTATGGGGGGCGGCCCTCAGACTGTTGACAAAGTATTTGACCTCACAATTTTTGCAAGTATAGAATGCATTCTTGCAAGCGCGGGGGTTTCGCGCCTGCAAGGTTGGGAGCGTTGCAAAATAGCCAACCCGAAAAATAATGCGCAAAAAACCGACCGCAAAAGCAGTGTTTTGGCTTCTTTTGCGGCCGGTTTTGGTTGTTGGTGCTGCTTTTTTTGCAGGTTGCTATTGCGTCTTCATTTTGCAGCAGCCCCTGACGGATGTTATTTCCAGGTATATTTCAGCGCGGTTTGCACGCAGCTTTGATGGTCTTCGTCCACGCGCTGGGTGCCGTGGGTTTTGCTGCCGGTGAAGTGGATGCAGAAGTGGCCTTCGAAGTCGTTGTCGGCGATGGTGTCGTCCTCGTGGGGCATGCCGTTCATGGAGGCGGCGTATACATGCCCGTTGTACTTGACCAGGATGGCCCGGCGGTCCCAGCTCCAGGAGCCGCCATAGATGGACTTCATCACGGCGGTGTCGTCGGCGGTGAGGGGTTCGGCGTCGATGTGGTTGGCGCCGCTCCAGCGCTTCACGGTGAACTTCTTCCCCGTCTTGCAGTCCATGATTTCAAATTTCGCGCCCTTGGGGATGGTGCTGCTGCCGTTTTTGAACCAATCCAGCTCCTCGGTGACGTAGGTCTCCTCCTCGGCGTCGGCGGCCTCCTGCCCGAACAGCAGGCGGATGGTCACCTTGCCGGCGATGCCGTCCTGGCTCATGCCCTTGCTCTTCTGGAACTTCTTTACCGCTTCCTCGGTGCCGCTGCCATACTTGCCGTCAATGGCGCCGGTGTAGTAGTTCAGCAGCTTCAGCGCCTGCTGCAGCTTCTTTACGTCGCTGCCGCTGTCCCCGAAGCGGCTGGTCGCCGGCGCGTCCCCCAGGTCGGAGATGCTCTCGATGCCCTTCATGGCCGGGTCGGACTTGGCGGTGGTTTCCTCCTCCACCTCCCCGCTGACGGTGACATACTTGGCCATCACATAGCCCGTATACTTGCCGTAGCGCACCTTGTACCAGCTGCCGCTCTTGGAGAGCACGTCCATGGTGTCCCCGCGGGATAGGGTTTGCAGGGCCTTGGACTCCTTGGAATCGCTCTTGCGCAGCACCAGCGCATCCGTGTTCACGGTGGCTTCAGCCTCTCCCAGGGCGCTCACGGGCAGCATCGCCGCCAGCAGCAGCCCCGCCAATCCCCGCCGCAGGGCGGTGCGAAAATCCAAAGGCATGGTCTCACGCTCCTCTCAAAAGCTCCAGAAGCAATATATTACAAAACTGTTTCGAAGTCAAGAAAAAGATTTCATGATTTACAAGTATTTCTGAAATATATGTAAAAAAGAACCGGCGAAAGCCGCAAAGCGGGGATTGACAGGGCGGCGGAGCGCTGGTATAATAACGAAGGTTTTGAAAGAAGCCTGTGCCGTAGACAGCCGGTACCCCCTGCCGGGGGTTTAAGGGAGCCGCGCTCCGCCTGCCGAGGTGTAAAGGATATGCATTTGCTCATCCCTTGCGCCTGCGCGAGGGTTTTCTTTTTACACTGAACCATTGAGGAGGTGCAAGAAAAGCATGAGCAAAACCAACGAGAGCAAGAACCGTGTGCTGAAGGAGCAAATCGTCGAGGACATCAAGGCCAAGCTGGATGGCGCGCAGTCCGTGGTGATTTGCGCGTACAACGGGCTGAACGTGGCGGACGTGACCGAGCTGCGGGCCCTGTGCCGCGCCCAGGACGTGCACTACTGCGTGCTGAAGAACCGCCTGGTGCTTAAGGCGCTGCAGGAGAAGGGCATCGAGGGCCTGGATCACCTGCTGGAGGGCCCCAACGCCTTCGTGTTCGGCATGAAGGACGCTGTCTCCGCCCCCAAGGTCATCAACGACTTCATCGAGAAGAAAAAGCTGACTTCCCTGGAGATCCGCGGCGGCCTGCTGGATGGCAAGGCGGTGGACGTGAACACCATCAAGAGCCTGGCTTCCCTGCCCAGCCGGGAAGTGCTGCTGGCCAAGCTGCTGGGCAGCATGACCAACGCCATCAGCAGCTTTGTCCGCGTGGTGGAAGCGTATCGCAAGCAGAAGGCCGGGGAGTGACCCCGCCCTGCGCCTCCGCCGCCTGAGGCGGAGGGAAAGTTTTTCAGAAGCAATCAGCATTTTTTGAAATCAACCGTATAGGAGGCTGAAATTCATGACTCATGAGGAGATCATTGCCGCCGTCGAGTCCATGACGGTGCTGGAGCTGGCCGATCTGGTCAAGGCTATGGAAGAGAAGTTTGGCGTGTCCGCCGCCGCCCCCGTGGCTGTGGTTGCCGGTGGCGCCGGCGCCGCTGCTGCCGCTGAGGAAGAGAAGACCGAGTTCGACGTGGTGCTGGCCGACGCCGGTTCCGAGAAGATCAAGGTCATCAAGGTTGTGCGCGAGGTCGTTTCCGGCCTGGGCCTGAAGGAAGCCAAGGAGATTGTGGAGTCCGCTCCCAAGACCCTGAAGGAAGCCGTCAGCAAGGAAGAAGCCGAGCAGATCAAGGCCAAGTTCGCCGAAGTGGGCGCCAAGGTGGAGATCAAGTAAGGCCGCTTCCGGCAAGACCGGCAGCATAGCGCTTTCAGCGCAAAAAACAGCGAGGTCCGGACATTTCCCCGGGCCTCGCTTTTGCGTACGGAATGATCCCAACAGGCTTGCAGGCACAGGCGCTCCCCCTGCGCCTGCAATGCGCGGCATGCACGAAAAAGAAGCAAATAACTTTGATAACGCTCCGCTTCCCCGGCGCGCTGTGCCCGGGGAGGCGCGTTTTTTTATCCCAGCGCCACGTCCAGCACCATCATCAGGCAGAAGCCCAGCATGGTCCACCAGGCGGCGGGGACCCGAACCTCGGAGGCCTGGCTCTCCGGGATCATTTCGGTGAGGATCACCCAGAGCATGGCTCCCGCGGCAAAGCAGAGCAGGAAGGGCAGCGCCTGGCGCAGCGTGGCGGCCAGGAGCGCCCCCACCACGGCGCTTACCGGCTCCACAAAGCCGCTGAGCTGGCCGAAGAAGAACGCCCGGCCCCGGCTCATGCCCTCCCGGCGCAGGGGCAGGGATACCGCCGCCCCCTCGGGGAAGTTCTGCAGCCCGATGCCCAGGGCCAGCATGCATGCGCCCCCCAGCGCCGCCGCTCCACCGCCCCCGGCCAGCGCGCCAAAGGCCACGCCCACCGCCATGCCCTCGGGCACGTTGTGCAGCGTGATGGCCGCGATCATCAATTGGCACCGGCGGGCGGAGCCTCCCTCCTGCCGGGCCAGGTGCAGCCGGTGGCACAGCCGTTCGCCCAGCTTTACCGCCGCCGCGCCGCCCATCAGCCCCAGCGCCGCGGTGAGCCAGCCGTTCATGGCCAGCGCCTCCGCCTGGTCCAGCCCTGGCTGCAGCAGCGACCAGAAGGAGGACGCCAGCATCACGCCCGCCCCAAAGCCCAGCATGCAGTCCATGGCACGGGGAGAGAAGCGCCGGGTCAGCAGCACCAGCGCCGCCCCCAGGGCCGTCACCCCCCAGGTAAACAGCCCCGCCAGCCCCGCGCCCAGCACGCAGGAGCCCATATATGTGAAATTCATGTAGAGATCGCCTCGCTTTATTCGCGTTGGTGCAGTCGCACAGTTTCAGGCTATGCGCGGGGCGAAGGTTTGGTCACAGCGCTTGACAGCCGCCGGGAATGCTGTACAATAAGGGGGCAGAACCCAAGCCCGCGCAAACTGAATTCCCACACAAAACACGGAAAGGAAGGCTATCTCCATGGCCGTGCGCTTCAACGGACTGGGCATTGCGCCCACGGACCTGCTTTTGCCCCGGGAAGGGATTCATCCCACCACCTGGGCCGTGCTGGCCTGCGACCAGCATACCTCCGAACCGGCCTGGTGGGAGGAGACCGCCCTGGAGGTGGGCGACGCCCCCTCCACCCTGCGGCTGATCCTCCCCGAGTGCTACCTGCGGGAAAGCGACGCCCGCATCCCCGCCATTCACCAAACCATGGAGGCCTATGTGCGCCAGGGCGTGCTCCAGCAGGCGGTGACGGGGGGGTTCATCCTCACCGAGCGGTACACCGCCTCCGGGGCCCGGGTGGGACTGGTCTGCGCCGTGGACCTGGAGCAGTATGACTACGCGCCCGGCAGCCAGACGCTGGTCCGCCCCACCGAGGAGACCATCGCCGACCGGCTGCCTCCCCGCCAGCGCATCCGCGCCGGGGCGCTGCTGGAAACCAGCCACATTCTGCTGCTCATGGACGATCCCCTGCAAACGGTGGTGGAGCCCCTCTACGATGCCCGGGAGGCCCTGCGGCCCCTTTACGACTTCCCGCTGATGCGGGGCGGCGGACACCTGCGGGGCTGGGCCGTGGAAGGCGACGCCTGGCTGGAGCAGGTGCGCAAGGCGCTGACGGAGCTGCTCGCCCGGCAGGCCTCTGCCGCGCCGCTGCTCTTTGCCGTGGGGGACGGGAACCACTCCCTGGCCACGGCCAAGGCACACTGGGAGCGCGTGAAGGCCACCCTGACGCCCGCTGAGGCGGCGGTCCATCCCGCCCGGTATGCCCTGGCGGAAATGGAGAACATCCACGACGACGCCCTGAGCTTCGAGCCCATCCACCGCTTCCTCACCGGCATGGACGGCTATGCCCTGATGCAGGACTGGACCTATTACTGCCAGGTCCATGGCATGGACCTGAGCGAGGTGACCAAGCCGGAGGACGCGGAGCAGTCCCTGTGGGTGATCTACGGCGGCAGCGAGGCGATCGCCGCCATATCGAAGCCGGACGGGGCCATGGCGGTGGATACCCTCCAGCGCTACCTGGACGACCTGATGGCCCGGCGGCCGGAGCTGAAGCTGGACTACATCCACGGGGAGGAAACCCTGCGCGCCCTGTGCGGGGATGCTCCCGACCGGGTGGGCTTTATTCTGCCGGCCATGGACAAGGGGCAATTTTTCCCCGCCCTGCGCCAGGTGGGGGTATTGCCCCGGAAAACATTCTCCATGGGCGAGGCCCATGAAAAGCGCTACTATATGGAATGCCGGACGATCCGCTGAAGCCCCGCAGGGAGCTTTGGCTCAGAAAGGATGGAAGAATCAACCATGGACGTGCAGCAAATTGTTAGCCAAATGACGCTGGAAGAAAAAGCCGCCCTGTGCCAGGGGCGCAGCTCCTGGTTCACCCGGGCGGTGGAGCGCCTGGGCGTGCCCGAAATGATGATGTCCGACGGCCCTCACGGCCTGCGCAAGCAGGACCTGGAGAAGGAGAACGGCGGCGTCAACGACGCCATCCACGCGGTGTGCTATCCCACCGCGGCGGGCACGGCCTGCTCCTTTGACCGGGAGCTGCTGGAGGAGCTGGGGGCGCTGCTGGGGCAGACCTGCCAGGCGGAGAACGTGGGGGTCATCCTGGGCCCGGCGGCCAACATCAAGCGCACCCCCCTGTGCGGCCGCAACTTTGAATATTTCTCCGAGGACCCCTATCTCTCCGGAGAAATGGCGGCGGCCCACATCCGCGGCGTGCAATCCCAGGGGGTGGGCACCTCCCTGAAGCACTTTGCCGCCAACAACCAGGAAACCCGCCGCATGACCGTTTCCGCCGATATCGGCCAGCGGGCCCTGCGGGAAATTTACCTGGCCAGCTTTGAGGGCGCGGTGAAGGGCGGACATCCCTGGACGCTCATGTGCGCCTACAACAAGCTCAACGGCGTCTACTGCAGCGAGCATCCCTGGCTGCTCACCCAGGTGCTGCGCAAGGAGTGGGGCTTTGACGGCCTGGTGATGAGCGACTGGGGCGCGGTGAGCGACCGGGTGAAGGGCGTGCCCGCGGGGCTGGAGCTGGAAATGCCCGAAAGCGGCCCCGTTCACGACCGGGAGCTGGTGGCGGCCGTCCGGGAGGGCCGCATCAGCGAGAGCGACCTGGACACGGCCTGCCAGCGCATCCTCACCCTGGTGAAGAAAGCCGTGGAAAACCACCGGGAGGGCGAGGTTTTCGACCGGGGCGTGCAGCATCACCAGGCACGGAAAATTGCCCGGGAAGCCATGGTGCTGCTGAAGAACGACGGCAACCTGCTGCCCATTCGCGGCAACCGGAAGGTGGCCTTCATCGGCCGCTTTGCGGAAAACCCCCGCTATCAGGGGGGCGGCAGCAGCCACATCACCGTCAGCGAGGAGCTCTCCGCCCTGGAGGCGGTGCGCTCCGTGTGCCCGGTGACCTATGCTCCCGCCTTCTCCCTGGAGGAGGACAAGGTGGACGAGGCGCTGCAGGCGGAGGCGGTGGCCGCGGCCGCGGAGGCGGATGTGGCGGTGCTCTTCCTGGGCCTGCCGGAGTTTATTGAGAGCGAGGGCTTTGATCGCCGGGATATGACCCTGCCCGCCTGCCAGCTGGAGCTGGTGCGGCGGATTTTGCAGGTACAGAAGAACGTGGCCGTGGTGCTGCACAACGGCGCGCCCGTGGAGCTGCCCTTCGCGGACCAGGTGCCCGCCATGCTGGAGGCGTACCTGTCCGGCCAGGCGGGCGGCGGCGCGGTGGTGGACCTGCTCTTCGGCGCGGTATCCCCCTGCGGCAAGCTGGCGGAAACCTTCCCCATGCGCCTGGAGGACACCCCCGCGTACCTGAACTTCCCCGGGGACGGGGATCATGTGCACTATGCCGAGGGCATCTACGTGGGCTACCGCTACTACGACAAGCGGAAGCTCCCCGTGCGCTTCCCCTTCGGCCACGGGCTCACCTATACCACCTTCCGCTATAACAACCTGCGCCTGAGCGGGGATGTGTTCCGGGGCGAGCCCCTGCGGGTGGAGGTGGACGTGACCAACACCGGCCACATGGCCGCCAAGGAGATCGTCCAGTTCTACGTCCGGCCGGACCATCCCGGCAAGGACCGGCCTGTGCGGGAGCTGCGGGGCTTTGACAAGGTATCCCTGCAGCCCGGGGAAACCGCCACGGCCTCCTGCGTGCTGGATGCCCGGGCCTTCAGCTACTGGGAGGAGCGCATCGGGGACTGGTATGCCGAGCCCGGCCTGTACCAGGTGGAAGCCGCGGCCAGCAGCCGGGATATCCGCCTGAGCGCCCCCGTCACCGTGGAAAACAAGCCCCTGCCCCTGCGGGTTACCCTGGACACGCCCCTGGGGGACATCTGGACCATCCCCGGCGGCAGGGAGCTGCTGGGCAAGCTGATCAGCGGCGTCAACGAGGCCACCGAGGAGAACAACCTGGGCGCGGCCAGCCAGGCCATGATGGAAGCCATGCTCCGGGATACGCCCATGCACAACCTGATCGCCTTTGCCGGCGGCAAGCTGGAAACAGCGCAGCTGCAGGCCTTGGCGCAGCAATTGAACGCCATGCAGGGTCTGGCGGACTAACCGCCCCCATCCCCATGGCGTTGCCAAAGGATTAGGTCTCAAGCCGCTGTTGGCGCCTGGCCGCACCCATTCCTGCCAGGGAGGCTGGAAATTATGACCAGAGTGTAAACAACGGGAGAAAAAGCAACAGAATTGTACAATGTGTTGATTTCATGACAGTTCGGCGGGATCAGTTGGTTGTCAACGCCCCGCCGGACTTTTTATAATGATATAGGAAAAAAGGCGGCGGAGCCCCTGCGCTCCGCAGCAAGGAGCGTGAACGCGGCGTGGGCTACATTACCTTTGAGCATGTCAGCAAGATCTATCAAATGGGCGACAGCCAGGTATTGGCCGCCAACGACGTCAATTTTGAAATTGAAAAAGGGGAGCTGTGCGTCATCCTGGGCCCCTCGGGGGCGGGGAAGACCACGGTGCTGAACCTGCTGGGGGGCATGGACAAGGCCAGCGGCGGCAAGATCACCGTGGACGGCAAGGAAGTGACCGCCATGACCGGCCGGGAGCGCACGGACTACCGGCGGCTGGACGTGGGCTTCGTGTTTCAGTTCTACAACCTGATGCCCAGCCTCACCGCCCTGGAAAATGTGGAGCTGGCCCGGCAGGTTTGCCCCAACGCCCTGGACCCGGTGAAGGTGATGGAGCAGGTGGGGCTGGGGGAGCGGATGAACAACTTTCCCGCCCAGCTTTCCGGGGGCGAGCAGCAGCGGGTATCCATCGCCCGGGCGCTGTGCAAAAATCCCGCCCTGCTGCTGTGCGACGAGCCCACCGGCGCCCTGGACTCCAAGACCGGGGTGCAGGTGCTGCGCCTGCTGGTGAACATCTGCCGGGACCACGGCGCCACGGTGGTGATCATTACCCATAACGCGCTGATCGCGCCCCTGGGCAACCGGGTGATCCACATGAAAAACGGCGGCATCTCCGCCGTGGAGCTGAACGATCACCCTGCATCGGTGGAGGAGATCGCATGGTAAAAACGGTGCTGCGTAAAAAACTCCTGCGGGATATGCGCCACTCCGCCATGCAGTTTATCGCGCTGATGGTGCTGTGCGTGCTGGGGGTGTTCCTCTTTTCGGGCATTGACACCCTGGCGCTGATGACCCAGGCCACCAACGAAACCTATTTTGAGCGCAACAACCTGGCGGATTTCTGGATCTCTCTGGCCTCGGCGGACCGGGACGCCCTGAACAAGGTGCGGGCCATTCCCGGGGTGGCCCAGGCGCAGGCCCGCTTCTCCCTGGACATGGAAACCGACCTGCCCGGGGACGCCACCTTGAACGTCACCGCCTATGACGGGGAGATGCTCATCAACGTCCCCGTGGTGCTGGAGGGCGAGGCGCTCTCCACCGACGACCTGCGGGGCTGCCTGATCCAGGAAGGCTTCGCCCAGGCGCAGGGCTTGCAGGTGGGGGACCCGGTGACGGTGCGCTACCAGGGCCTGGAGTACCGCCTGTTCATCCGCGGCATTGTGAACAGCCCCGAGTTTGTCTGCGTCACCGGGGGCATGGGGCTGTCCACGGACATGAGCAAGTACGGCTATGTGCTGGTGAACGCCCGGGCCTTTTCGGAGATCCCCCTGACGCAGATCATCGTCACCCTCCAGGAGGATGCGGACGCGGAGGCGGTGCGCCAGGCCCTGGCCACGGCGATGCCCTCCGCCTTCATCCTGGGGCAGGACGCTCATGAAAGCACCGTGGTGGTGCGCAGCAACGCGCAGATGTTCCGCAGCGTGTCCATCGTGTTCCCCCTGGCGGCCTACGCTGTGGCGGCGCTGATCGTCATGACCACCCTGACCCGCATGATGGACAAGGAGCGCCAGCAGATCGGCACCCTGCGGGCCCTGGGCTACACCAACCGGCAGATTCGCGGGCATTATATGTCCTATGCCCTGTGGCCCTCCCTGGTGGGGTCCCTGGCGGGGGTTATGCTGGGGCACTGGGCGGTGCCCCCCATCGTGTGGGATATGCTGGTGGGCCAGAATGAGTATCCCTTCCTGATCCGCCCGGGGATTTCCGTGCAGAGCTGGTGCATGACCGGGCTCACGGTGGTCATCAGCGCGGTGATCTGCTGGGTCACCTACCGCAAAACCACCCGGGAGAGCGCCGCCGCCCTGCTCCGCCCCAAGCCCCCCAAGGACGGCCGCAAGCTCCTGCTGGAGCGCGTCAAACCCCTGTGGCGCCGCCTGGACTTCAACGGAAAGATGGTCTTCCGCAACCTGGCCCGGAGCAAGATGCGCACGCTGGTTTCCACGGTGGGGCTCATCTGCTGCAACGCGCTGCTCATCGCCTCCCTGGGGCTGCAGGACTCGGTGCAGCAGACCATCGCCCTGCATTACGGCCAGACCATCGGCTACAACGTGGCGGTGTCCCTGAACAGCCAGGCGGGGGACGCCGACGCCTATGAAACGCACCTGGATGCGGAGCGGGTGGAGTGCGTGATGGAAAGCTCCCTGCGCCTGAGCGCGCCGGGGGGCGAGAAGACCACCGCCCTCACCGTGGTGGAGGACGGCCAGCAGCTGCTGCGCCTGGGGCCGGGGGGCGTCTATGTGCCCCTGGAGGACGGGGGCATGGCCGTCACGGAAAAGGTGGCCCAGCAGCTGGGCCTGCAGGTGGGGGACGCGGTGAGCTGCCAGCTGGCCGGGGACGACCAGCGCTTCACGCTGACGGTGAACCGCATTGTGGAAAACAACCTGTCCCAGGGGGTCTACCTGACCCGCTCCACCTGGGAGGGGCTGCGCAAGGGCGCCTTCACCCCCACGGCCATCTATCTGCTGAACCCGTCGGACAGCTGCCTGTCCATACTCCAGGACAGCCCGGAGGTGGACGAGATCGATACCACCGAGAATCAGGCCCAGGAGGCCCTGATCTTCCTGAAAACCATCTCGGTCATCTTCGTGATCCTGATGATCATCGCCCTTTTGATGGCCTTCGTCATCTGCTACAACATGGGCCTGATCAACTTTGCCGAGCGCACCAGGGAATACGCCACCCTGAAGGTGCTGGGCTATCATCAAAAGGAGATCCGCAAGCTGATTCTCCGGGAAAACACGCTGATCACCCTGGCGGCCATCGCCATTTCCATCGCGCCGGGCATCGGCTTCACCGGCGTGATTCTCACCCTGGCGGAGTCGGAG
This sequence comes from Candidatus Egerieenecus sp., assembly GCA_048201975.1. GTDB lineage: Bacteria > Bacillota > Clostridia > Christensenellales > Aristaeellaceae > Egerieenecus. The sequence continues at coordinate 17,168 of DBFBGQ010000149.1, forward strand.
AACCTGTGCTATGTGGTGCATGTGACCCTGCGGAGCATCCTGCTGGGGAGCGTCATCACCGGGCTGTTCTCCATGGTGATTCAGCGGCTGCTCACACGCAAGGTGCGCTCCATCGTCATGGTGGAAGCGCTGAAGTCCGTGGAGTGACGCCCCGCTCCGGGGCCTGGATTCCCCAGAAAGGAAGGAATAAGTTGTTATGAAAAAACTGTTCGTGCTGCTCTTATGCCTCTGCCTGGCCTGCACCGCGGCCCTGGCGGAAAGCGCCGCTCCCGCCACCGCCAACGCCACGGTGGTCTCCGCCGTCACCACGCAAATTACCGCCCCCTATGCGGGCACGCTGCTCCCCTTTGACCTGGAGCAGGGCGACCGGGTGGAGGCCGGGGACGTGCTCATGTCCCTGGATACGCTGAAGATCTACGCCACCCAGACCGGCACCCTGCAGGCGGTGTTCGCCGCCCCGGGGGACGACGCCGAGAGCATCCAGCAGCGCTACGGCGCCCTGGCGGTGATCGAGCCGGACAACGCCCTGTACCTCAGCGCCAATACCCAGACCGCCTATGACAAGGATGAAAACCGCTATATCCATGCCGGGGAAACCCTCTACCTGAAGCTCAGCGACGAGGAGGGCACCGGCCGGGTGACCTCCGTCACCGACAGCGGCTATGTGGTGGAGATCCTCACCGGGGATTACGAGCTGGGGGACAAGGTGCAGTGCTTCCGCGACGCGGACCACAGCACCAAGCAAAAGGTGGGCAGCGGCACCGTATGCCGCTACCCGGACGCGCAGCTCACCGGCGTGGGCCGGGTGCTGGCCGTGCACAAGCAGGCCGGGGACCACGTGAACGCCGGGGACCTGATTCTGGAGCTGACCACCGCCACCTGCGGCCCGGAGGTTACCACCGGGGACGTGACCGCCAGCGAGGCGGGGGTCGTCTCCGCCCTGTACGCCACCTCCGGCGCGCAGGTCTATCAGGGGCAGCTGCTATGCGATATCGGCAGCCTGACCCAGCTGGAGCTCAGCGCCCAGGTGGACGAGGTGTACCTTTCCCGGGTCCAGGTGGGCGATACCCTCACCTTCACCCTGGACGCCTACGGGGACCGGGAGTTCACCGGCCAGGTCACGGAGATTTCCCCCCTGGGGGTGGAGATGCAAAACGCCGCCTACTACACCGTGCGCCTGTCGGTGAGCAACGCCCAGGACCTGCTGCCGGGCATGAGCGCCACGCTGTATATCCCCTGAGCCGGGAAAGCCTGCCGGGGCCTGCCATCACAAATTTTGACAGGCTCCGGCAATTTTCTTTTGGGCGAAAACGTGATATAATCAATTGCATACGCAAACCAACCGGGCGGGAGGGTTCCGCGGCGCGGAGCCGCCCGCCGGCCCACGCGAAGGAGGATTTCCATGCATCAACTACGGCGCGCGCTGGCGCTGCTGCTTGTCCTGGCCCTGTGCCTGCCCCTGGGGGCCTGGGCGGAGGAGACGGAGACGCACGGGCTGAACATCCAGCTGAGCTTTCAGATGGACCCGTCCGCCTATCCGGAAGAGGATCAGGAGCTGCTCCAGGGCATTGCGGATATGCTCAACATCCTGGGGGTGCAATCCACCCTGGCCTGGGAGGGGGACCTTTTCTCCCAGCAGACCAGCTTTGATTCCAGCGTTTCCCTCTCCCTGGGGGAGCAGGCGGATCTGGTGAGCCTGCACCTGTACGGCACGCCCAGCCACATCGTCGTGGGCAGCAACCTGCTGGGGGATCAGCAGGTGATGCTGAACATGCTGGCCTGGCTGGAATTCTCCATGAAGACCTATTTCTATCTGGGCCTGCCCCTGCAAAACGTGGCCCTGTGCACCAGCACCTATGCCCACACCAGCGCCTTTGAGGCCCTGGCCGCCCTGTGGAACCCGGTGATGAACGCCAGCCAGGGATCCCGGACCATCTCCCGGGAGGACATCCTGGCCATGCTGCCCCAGCTGGCGGATACCGCCGGGTACGACCGGGCCTTCTCCTGCTGGCTGCAGGCGCTGCTGCTGGACGCGGGCTATGACGGCATGGTGCTGGATTCGCTGTACAGCGCCGCGGACTGGGCCGACGGCTTCCTGGGCGAGGAAGGCATCCAGGTGACGGTGGACGGCGAAACGGAAACCTGGGCCACCGGAGACCTGACCCTGTTCCACCGGGACGATGCGGGCTGGACACTGAGCCTGCCCGCCACCGGGGAGGGCTACACCGCCCAGGCGACCATGACCCAGGGCGAGGACAGCCGTTCCCTGCGGCTGTGCTTCGGCCTGGAGGAGGAAGCCGACGTGCTGGACCTGCGGCTGCAGGCTTCCGGACTGCCCACCGGCGAGGATGGAACGGGCACGGCGGAGCTCACCCTGGACCGCACCGGCAGCATGCTGGAGGAGGCGCATCTGCGCTGGGCCGTGGACTGGACCCGCGCCACCCAGGCGGACGGCCTGGCCCAATGGGAGGTCCGCGCCGCCCAGACCAACCCCGACACCGGCGCGGAGATGCTGGTCATTGCCGGCACGCTCACCGAGTGCGTCCCGGAGGTGGCCCTGGGCTGGGAGCCCGGGGAGCTCATCGACGCGGGGATCAACATCTTCTCCGTGTATGAGGATACCCTGGCGGCCTTCGTGCAGGAGGTCAAGGAGCCCTTCCTCACCGGTATGCTTCCGGTGCTGGTGGAGCTGCCCGCCTCCAGCTACCAGAGCATCTTTGACCTGCTGGAGCAGTACGGCGTGCTGGACCTGCTCACCGCGGGCATGGAGTAAAGGAAAAAGCCGAAGGGGCCGCGGCCCCTCCGACGCCTCTAGGGGTTGTTTGACAGCCTGAGCCGAAGGGGGAGGTTTGATCCCCTTTCGGCTTTTTGCGTGGTAAAGCAGTTCGGAATTTCAAAAGCGAACCCTTGCCTGCGAAAAGATGAAGCAAAACGCGATAGGAACATGGAAGCCCGCCGCGGCGCAAGGGTCGCGGCGGGCTTGCGTTTATTTGCCGTCCTGTTCGCTTTCCTCCAGGTATTTTTCCAGCTTGCGCTTGACCCGCTGGAGGGCGTTATCGATGGACTTCACGTGGCGGCCCAGGTTGTCGGCGATCTCCTGGTAGCTTTTGCCGTCCAGGTAGGCGCGCAGGACCTCCTGCTCCAGGCCGGAGAGCACCTCGTCGATCTTGGCATGGATGGAGGAGAGGTCCTCCTGGCCGATGATCAGCTCCTCGGGGTTGGTGGTGCGGCCTTCGATGATCACATCCAGCAGGGTGCGGTCGCTCTCCTCGTCGTAGAGGGGCTTGTTCAGGGAGACGTAGCTGTTGAGGGGGATGTGCTTTTGCCGGGTGGCCGTTTTGATGGCAGTGATGATCTGCCGTGTGATGCACAGCTCCGCAAAGGCGCGGAAGCTGCTGAGCTTGTCGGGCTTGTAATCCCGAATGGCCTTGTACAGGCCGATCATGCCCTCCTGGACAATGTCCTCGTGGTCCGCCCCGATGAGGAAGTAGCTCCGCGCCTTGGAGCGCACGAAGTTCTTGTATTTGTTGAACAGATACTCCTGGGCCACGCTGTCGCTGTGCTGGCACAGGCGCACGACCTCCTCGTCGGTCATGTGGGCGTAGTCCTCGGGAAAGGTCAGGCCGCTCTCCGCGTCCTCCTCCGGCTCGGGCAGGGCGTGATCCTCCCCGGCGTCCCGGGCCTTGCGGGCGGCTTCCAGCTCCCGCAGGGTGGCCAGCTCCTCTTCGGTGAAGTCCATGTTACGGTCGTCCATTGCTTGTTTCCTGCCTTATTTGCTCCTGCGAAGTTTTTCCAGCGCGTCGTACTGCTCCGGGGAGAGGCGCTCCATCAGCGGGTTGCGGTGGCGCTCGGCCCGGGCGCGGTGCTCGGCAAAGCCCCTGCGCCGGGTTTCGTGCGCCTCCCGCAGCAGCTCCCGGGCGGTGAGCCTGGTGGCGCCCGTGGACAGCACCTGGGACTGCTCCAGCCCGTCGGAGGTAGCCACCCGAACGGGGCGGTATTTGGGGGTGAGGGCCACCAGACGCTCGATGTAGCTGTCGGCCGTTTCCCCGTGCCTGGTGAACACCACCGTCACCCCGGCGTGGACCTCCTCGGTGCGCATCCGCCGGTCGGACTGGTAGCCGTCAAAGACCAGCACCACGTCCTCGCCGGTGTAGCCGCTCAGGTCCTGGAGCAGGCGGAGCAGGTTGTCCCGGCAGCTTTCCAGGGACCAGGCCTGCTTTTCCGCCTCCTTCCACGCGCCGATGATGTTGTAGCCGTCCACCACCAGCAGGGGCTTCATGCCTGTTGGGTCCGGGATTGCAGCACCCGGTACATCATCACCCCGGCCGCCACGGAGGCGTTCAGGGAGTCAATTTGCCCCTTCATGGGCAGGGAGACCTTGCGGTCGCACTTTTCCAGGGTCAGGCGGCTGATGCCCTCGCCCTCCGCGCCGATCACCAGGGCCACCCCGCCGCTGAAATCCACCTGTGCGTAGTCCTCCCCGTCCATGGTGACGGCGTAGGTCCAGATGTTGCGGGCCTGCAGCTGCTCCAGGGTGCGGGTCAGGTTCACCACCCGGGCCACGTGCACATGCTCCACCGCCCCGGCGGAGGCCTTCACCGCCGCAGGGGTCAGCCCCACGCTGCGGCGCTCGGGCACAATGACCCCGTGGGCGCCCACGCACTCGGCGGTGCGGATCACCGCGCCCAGGTTGTGGGGATCGGTCACCCCATCCAGCAGAATCAGGAAGGGCGCCTCACCGCGCTCCGCCGCCAGGGCCAGCATATCCTCCACCGTGGCGTACTGATAGGCCGAGGCGAAGGCCAGCAGGCCCTGATGGTGGGGAGTAATGGCGTCCAGGCGGGCCTTGTCCACCTCCTGGATGGGGATGTGGGCCTCCCGGGCCATGTGGACGATCTCCCGGGCCGAGCCGGAGAGATCCCCGCGCTGCACCAGCAGCTTTTCAATATCCCGGCCGGCCTTCAGCGCCTCCCGAATGGGATTGCGGCCGGAGAGCAGGTTTTCATTGGGCAGGCACTCCGCCGGGGGAACCGGCGGCGCCGGCGGAACCGGGCGGCGCTGCTCGAAATCCCGGTAGTCCATGGGCCGGGGCTCCGCGGGACGGGGCGGGCGGCGGTTCACCGGCGCGGGCCGCGAGGCGCGGTCAGGCCGCTCAGGCCGCGGAGCGCGGTCAGGCCGCTCAGGCCGCGGAGCGCGGTC
>DBFBGQ010000150.1:0-15539 GCA_048201975.1 Candidatus Egerieenecus sp.
CATGATAATATTTCAGGTATCGATGAAATGTTAAAACAAGAACTTAAACATTTCGATGTGGCTGTTAAGTTTGCAGATAGTCAAGCAGAGGAACTGATTCAACTGGCAGACAATGTCGCAAGCATCTTTTGTAAAATAATAAATACCATCGTACGATGCTGGGATACAAAAACGGAGTGGTCACCTGAAAATGAGTGGATATTAACGCAGTCCGCACGATTCTTGAAAAAAATAGGAACGCGAAACATAAAGTTTACTGTTCCAATCCAAAGTTGGGCATTAACCTTTTGTGTGATGGATATGTTTGATCCCCAATACCCAAAGGAAATGCGCAAGAACCTATTTTTTAATCCAAGATACCAGTATTGGAACCAAGCAATTGTTCAAAATATTGCTGAGTTGGATTTTTCGCGACATGCAGCTTGCTTCGATGAATTATATTCAAACGAAGGAGGAAAGCCATGAGTATTGGCCAACGGGAAAAAGCCACGCAGAAGCGTGTCATAAAACTATTTGTCCAGGAACTTGGGTACACCTATCTGGGCGATTTCACCGAGCGAAAAAACGCCAATATTGAAACCGAACTGCTGACAAAATTTCTGACCCGCAAGGGCTATTCGCCGGTACTTATCAACCGCGCCTTGAAGGAGCTGCAAGATGCCGCCGGAGCTCAGTCGGTGAACCTCTATGATTTGAACGAGCAGACTTATAAAAAGCTGCGCTATGGGGTCAAGGTCAGCGAGTCTGTCGGCCAGCATAAGATTACCGTCCGGTTTGCGGATTGGGAAAATCCGCTGGAAAATGACTTTTACATCGCCGAGGAAGTAACTATCAAGCATAAACGTCCGGATCTTGTGCTGTACATCAACGGTATCGCTTTTGCTGTCATAGAGCTGAAGCGCAGCACCGTTTCCATGTCGGAGGGTATCCGCCAGAACCTGACCAACCAGCGCCCGGATATGATTATGCAGTTTTTTGCCACCGTTGGGCTTGTCCTGGCAGGCAATGATTCGGAAGGGGCACGTTACGGTACTACTGGCACTCCGGAAAAGTATTATCTTTCCTGGAAAGAAGATTCCAATGCCAAAGATGAGGTTTCCGTAGCGGTACGCGCTCAAATCGGAAAATATCCCCTGCGTCTGGACAAAAACCTGATTTCTCTGTGCCGGAAAGAGCGGCTTGTAGAGTTGCTGCACAATTTTATCGTATTTGACAGCGGAGCGAAAAAGACCTGTCGGCCTAATCAGTTCTTCGGAAATATGGCAGCGCGAGATTTTATAAGGCGGCATGAGGGCGGCATCATCTGGCACACCCAAGGCTCCGGAAAATCCTTGACCATGGTGTGGCTCAGCAAGTGGATCAAGGAGAATATGCCCAATAGCCGTATCCTGATTATTACCGACCGTGACGAGCTGGATGTGCAGATCGAGCAGGTGTTTGCCGGGGTCAATGAGAGCATTGTTCGTATTCGACGGGGAAGTGAATTGATCCAGAAGATCAACGACACCTCGCCTGTCATGATGTGTTCTCTGATCCATAAGTTTGGCAAAAAGAACAGAAGCAAGAGCGGCGAGACCGATTATGCCGGATTTATCGAGGAGCTGAAACGCTCGCTGCCGGAAAATTTTTCGCCTAAAGGGGATTTCTATGTCTTCGTAGATGAATGCCACCGCACCCAATCCGGCAAACTCCATAAAGCCATGGAGACGATTTTACCCAAGGCCACCTTTATCGGCTTTACGGGTACCCCGTTGATGAAAAAAGATAAGGAGACCAGCCTGGAGGTTTTTGGGCCATACATCCATCGCTATAAGTTTGATGAAGCGGTGCGCGATAAGGTGGTTTTGGATCTGCGCTATGAGGCCCGAGAGGTGGAGCAAGATGTTGTACAGCAGGATCGGATCGATGCCTGGTTTGAGGCAAAAACACGAGGGCTGACCAATGTTGCAAAAGCCAAGTTAAAACAGCGATGGGGCAATCTGCAAAAGATGTTCAGCTCCAAGGCTCGTCTTGGACAGATCGTAGCGGATATTATCTTTGATATGGAAACAAAGCCGCGCCTGCACGATGGGCGTGGAAATGCCATGCTGGTTGCTGGCAGCATCTATCAGGCTTGTAAATTCTATGAGTTGTTTCAGGAGACCGAGCTGAAGGGCAAGTGCGCCATCATTACGTCTTACGAGCCGGTGGCAGGAGATATTCGTACCGAAACCGTAGGCGACGACGGCGAAACGGAGGCCGTGGAGCAATACGAGATCTACATGAAGATGCTGGGCGGGAAAGACCCGAAGGCATTTGAAAAAGAGGTCAAGGAAAAGTTTATCAAGCAGCCGGAACGAATGAAACTGCTGATCGTGGTAGATAAGCTGTTGACCGGCTTTGATGCTCCACCTGCGACTTATCTGTATATCGACAAATCCATGCGGGACCATGGTTTGTTTCAAGCCATTTGCCGAGTCAACCGTCTGGATGGCGAAGATAAGGAGTTTGGGTATATCATTGACTACAAAGACCTGTTTCGCTCTCTGGAAAATGCGGTTGCAGACTATACTTCCGAAGCATTTGACAGCTATGATAAGGAAGACGTCACCGGCTTGCTGACAGATCGTTTGGATAAGGCCAAGGAGCAATTGGAGGATTCACTGGAAGCGCTGCGTGCGCTCTGTGAGCCTGTGGCGCCGCCGAAAGACATGGTGGATTATTACCACTACTTCTGTGGTGCCAACACGGAAGCCTTCGACTTGGATGAATTGGAAGAGAATATGCCCAAGCGGGAGCAGCTTTACAATCTGTCGGCGGCAGCTCTCCGTGCCTTTGGTGAAGTGGCGGGCGAATTGCAGGAAAAATATCGCTATCCTGTGGAACGAGTCAAGGCTTTGGAGCGAGAAGTCACCTACTACATCAAAGTGCGCGATGCTGTGCGTCTGGCCAGCGGCAATTATGTGGATTTGAAGAAATATGATCCGGATATGCGCCACCTGATTGACACGTATCTATCGGCTGATCCCAGCCGTGTACTGACCTCGTTTGGAGGTGCTACACTGGTTGAGCTACTGGTGGACAACGGAATATCCGCGCTGAAAGATATGCCTGCTTCTACGCCGAAAGAGCAGGAAGCTGTTGCAGAAACGATCGAAAACAATATCGGCAAGGAAATTGTTGAGCGAACTCAGAGCAACCCCAAATACTACGAAAAGATGTCCTCACTGCTTCGTGAGTTGGTTGAAAAGCGCAAAAACGATGTGATCAACTACGAAGAGTATCTGCACCAGATTGTAGAATTGGCAAGGAAGGTGCATCAGCCGGGAAGCACTACGGAATATCCTTCTGGAATCCGGGAAAGCGCTGCCAAGCGAGCGTTTTATGACTTCGTTGATGGCAATGTCTCTGTTGCCAACCAGATCTATGATGCCGTCATGTCGAGCAAACAGGATCATTTTAGGGGAAGTAAAATTAAAGAGCGCAAGATCTGGCGTGCTATTCGCGCTGTGGTAAAAGACGACTCCAAGGCGGATCAGTTGCTTGCATTGGTAAAGGAGCAGAGTGAATTTTAGTGAATGAGCTGCAAATTGGCAATATAAGCATTGCTGTTACCAAAAAGGGTATCAAGAATATGTATATTCGTGTCTTGCCGCCTGATGGGAAAGTTCTGATAACTGTGCCCCAAACGGCAGGAGATGATGCAATCCGAATGTTTGCGGTATCCAGGATTTCCTGGATCAAAAAGCAGCGCGAAAATTTTGAAGCACAGGCACGTCAAACAAAGCGACAGTATGTGACCGGCGAGCGTTACTATGTCTGGGGGCGGCGTTATCGTCTGGATGTGCAGTATTCAAATGTTAGGAACGGGGTGTTTCTTACAGGTGGGCGTCTGGTTTTGCAAGTGCGTCCAGAAAGCACACCTGAGCAGCGTGAGCACGTTTTGAACGATTGGTATCGAGCGCAACTCAAAAGCAAGCTGCCGGAAGTGGTTCAAAAATGTGAACGGGTTGTCGGCACCCATGCGTCAGAGTGGAAGATCAAGAATATGCGTACCAAATGGGGAACCTGCAATATAGAGCATAAAAGGATATGGATTAACCTCCAGCTTGCAAAGAAAACGCCGGAGTGTCTTGCTTATGTCGTAACGCATGAGCTTGTGCATCTGCTCGAACGGAATCACAACGAGCGATTCCAGAAGTATATGGATACCTTTTTCCCGGAGTGGCGTGAGGTAAAGATTTCTCTAAATCCGCAAATGCTTGACTATATGAGCGAGTAACATGGAAGGTTTCCGTAGGGATGCGATGATGGCTGCATAACACAGACATATGAGAATTTGTATCACACGCACATAGGGTACGGTTGTTTTGCTGCCTTGAGCGAATGAGGTGAACAATGCCCTGCTTCTGCGAAGTCAGGAGTAAGCCCGGATAAGTTTGCTGTATTTGCATCAGCATTAATATCTCTTATTCAAGGGATTGGGAGATATAGCACATTTCTCTGTCCGTATCTTTTTTGTGTTTCATATTCTCGAAATTATTGTCAGGCACCCTGCTTAGATGATGCGCGGCTTATGCGACTATCCCAAAGAACTGCAAAGATAAATGAATGCAAAAAGAGAGACACGAAGCCATCCTGACCATCGTGCCAGCGTGTCGAAAAAGTCCGCCTGCGGCGTCCTTTTCCGAGTGTTTGCACTGTTTCCCTCTCGGCTCTATGAGCCTCCCGGGCGGGAAACAGTGTAAGGAAACCTTGCTGCGCAAGGCTTCCGAATCCGCCAAACATGTCGCCGGATTCGGATTGCATTTGGAGGGCTACGGCCCTCCAAACCTCCCGGAAGGGTTTTTTGACAGTCTGACACGAAGCCATCCTGGCCATCGTGCCTCTCTTGCGCAGTTCAAGAAGGAGAAAGGATTTCCTCGAAGATGCTGCGTTCCGCCTCCGCCCTCGCCAGATTCATCCGCCCGACCCACTTCATCGGATCGTGGCTTTTCAGTGCTTCGTCGATTCCCCAGCGGCGCTGATAGCTCTGCATGAGGGCATCGTATCGTTCCTGCGCCTGCTGACCGATATCGTGACAATACGGGTACAGCGTGCCGTCCAGTAGCATTCGGGCAAACCGCCCCGGATGCTGCTTCTGAAGCCTGCCGAAGACCATGCGACCCCAGCGGTTAAGCGGCGGAGTAGGTGGCACTTCCAAGTCTGGCAGATAGTAGTCTCCGTGCAGGGTATAATCCAGACCGTTGTTGTTGTCATGGATGTGCAGGGGAAGGTTGTTCGTGCCATTGTGGCTCATAGGGATACCTCCTGAATGAAATATTCAAGGGGTAATCAGGCCGTAGAATTTAAGCGCTTCGACAATCGCAGCTTCTTTGTCCGGCGGACACTGGGGCTGCTTTGCATCCTCGCTCTTGGGCTTGTTGTAGCACTCCCGCTCGATGATCCCGTATTTCTGCTTGACCTGAGCGATGTACAGGGTAGAAACCTTGAGACTGCTGTGTTCGAGAACATATGCCTTGATCTGCTCGTAGGTCGCACTCCCCTGAAGCTGGGCGACATTCAGCCCCTCAAGAGGGAATTCGACCTTCACAGAGCGATGTGGATATGTTCCCTTGGAAAAGCACATGACGGTTTCCACGTGTTCCGTCCAAGGGAACATGTCCACAGGAACGGCCTTTACGGCGCGGTAACCGCCTGCGCACAGCACCGTCAGGTCCCGGGCCAGGGTTTCGGGGTTGCAGGAGACGTAAACCACGCGGCTCGGGGCCAGGGCGAGCAGCGAGCGCAAAAACGGCAGATCGCTGCCTGCCCGCGGCGGGTCCATGATGACCACGTCCGGGGCCTGCTTCTGCCGGGCCAGGCGGGTCATGAACCGTCCGGCATCCTCGCAGATGAACTCGGCATTGGCGACGCCGTTGCGGGCGGCGTTCGCTCGTGCGTCCCGCACGGCGTCCGGGTTCAGCTCCACACCGATCAGGCGGCGGATGTGGCCGGAGGCGCACAGCCCGATGGTGCCCGTGCCGCAGTAGGCGTCCAGCACGGTTTCCTTGCCCGTAAAGCCCGCCAGATCCAGAGCCGTCCGGTACAGCACCTCCGCCTGCTGGGCGTTGACCTGGTAGAAGGACTGGGGCGAGATGCGGAAGCGCTTGCCGCAGAGCATGTCCTCCAGATAGCCGGGGCCGAAGAGCACCGTCTCCCGCTGGCCCAGCACCATGCTGGTGCGGCGGTCGTTCTGGTTGAGCACCAGGGAAGTGATTTCCGGGTGAAGCTGGCGAAGCGCGGCGACAAAGGCGCGCTTGCCGGGGAATTCAAGGCTGGCGGCCACCAATACCACCAGGATCTCCCCGGTGCGCCATCCAGTGCGGATCAGAATGTGCCTCAGAAAGCCGCGGCCGGTGTATTCGTTGTACACCCGCAGCTTGAAGGCGGGCAGCAGCGACAGGATGCTCTGGTTGATGCGGCTTGCCCGCTCATCCTCGATCAGGCAACGCTTGACTGGTACGATGCGGTGGGTTCCCGCCGCATAGACTCCGGAGAGTGGCAGGCCCCGCTTGTCCACCCCCAGGGCCGCGTGCACCTTATTTCGGTAATGGTATGGATGCTCCATGCCCAGTATGGGCGACACGGGGCAGAAGGGGGAGAGCAGCTTGTCCACCAGCGCTTGTTTGTGGGCCAGCTGCTGGCAATAGGTCATGCGGGTCAATTGACAGCCGCCGCAACGGGCGGCTGCGGGGCAGGAAAGGCGCAGCTCCCGCGCGGGAGCGGCGGAGGCGTGTTCAGCAGGCATGGAAATCTCCTTCGGGGCGCTTCTCGACAAAGGGAGCGCGGCGTGCTATCATAGAAAAAGCCAGGAGAATTATACCATCGGGCGGAGGCGCGCGTCAATGCGCCATGCCCGAGGGATGGGAGCCGGTATGACGATCAAGGAAATCGCCGCGCTGTGCGGCGTGTCCCGGGGCACGGTGGACCGGGTGCTAAACCATCGGGGCCGGGTCAAGCCGGAAACGGAGCGGGCCGTGCGCGCGGCGCTGGAGCAGGCGGGCTACACCAAAAACATTGCCGGCCGGGCGCTGACGGTGCGCCGCCAAGCCCCCCGCATCGGCGTGGTGCTCTGCGGCCTGGGGAACCCGTTTTTTGACGAGGTGCTCAGGGGCATCGCGCAGGCGGAAGCGGAGCTGCAGGATTGGGGCGTCCGGGTGGAGCTGCGACTGCTGCGGGGCTACGATTCCGCGGCGCAGCGCCGGGCCATGGAGGAACTGAAGGACTGCGCCGCGCTGGTGATCCAGCCCATCAACGCCGGGGAGATACGGGAAGAGATCGCGGCGCTGGCGGAGCGTGGCGTGCCGGTGATCACCATCAACGCGGACCTGGAGGATAGTCGGCGGGCGGTCTATGTGGGCGCGGACTATTACCGGGGCGGGCTCACGGCAGGAGGCATGGTCAATCTGTGCTGCCCCGGCGGAGCCCGGCTGGGTGTGGTGGCCGGGGCACGGGCCATCCTGGGGCATGCCCAGCGGCTGCAGGGCTTTCTGGACGCGCTGTCGCCGGCGCACCAGGTGCTGGAGCGCTGCCAGGGAGAGGATGAGCCGGAACGCATCTATGCGGAGGTGAGCGCCATGCTCAAGCGCCGGCCGGAGCTGAACGCGCTGTTTGTGGCCGCGGCAGGCTGTGCCAGCGCCTGTCAGGCGGTGCTGGACGCGGGCCGGGCCGGGCAGGTGCAGGCGTTTGGCTTTGACATGGTGCCGGAGAATGCCGCCATGATGCGCCGGGGCGTGATCCGGGCGCTGATCTGCCAGCAGCCCCGCCGCCAGGGTCACGACGCCATACGCGCCGCCTGGCAGCTGCTGCTGAACGAGGGCGCCGCGCAGGAGCGGATCCTGATGGAAACTTCCATTTGCATTTTACAGAACATGGATGAAGCGTGAGGAGGATGCACCAATGACCAATGTGGCAATCCTGGGCGCAGGCAATATCGCCAGGAAAATGGCCGAAACCCTGCGGCTGATGAAAGCCCGAGGCGACGGCGTGGAGCTGTATGCCGTCGCCTCCCGGGATGGGGAGCGGGCGGAGGCCTTCGCCCGGAAGGAAGGCTTTGCCAAAGCCTATGGCTCCTATGAGGAGATGCTCCGGGACGATGGCGTGGACCTGGTCTACATCGCCACGCCCCATTCCCACCATGGGGAGCAGATCGAGCAATGCGTGGATCACGGGCGGGCGGTGCTGTGCGAAAAAGCCTTTACCGCCACCGCCGCGCAGGCGGAGCGCGCCCTGGAGCGCGCCAAGGAAAAGGGCGTGCTGGTGACCGAGGCCATTTGGACCCGGTATGTGCCCATGCGGGGCATCCTGGATGAGCTGCTTGCTTCCGGGGCCATTGGCGCGCCGCGGGTGCTTACGGCCAATCTGGGGTACACCATTTGGGAGAAGGAGCGCATCCGCCGGCCGGAGCTGGCGGGGGGCGCGCTGCTGGATGTGGGGGTGTACGTGCTGAACTTTGCCGCCATGACCTTCGGCACGGCGGTGGAGCGCATGGAGAGCAGCGTGCGCATGATGGAAACCAGCGTGGACCTGCAGGAGAGCGTGACCCTGCACTATGGGGACGGCCGCATGGCGGAACTGATGGCCACCGCTGCCTGCAACACTTCCCGGCGCTGCTGGATCTACGGGGATCAGGGCTGCGCGGAGATCGACAACGTCAATAACCCTCGCCGGATCACCCTGTACGCCAACGCCAACGATCCCGCTTCCGTGACCCGGATCATCGACGCTCCGCCGCAGCTCACCGGGTATGAGTATGAGGTGGCCGCCTGCCTGCGCGCCCTGGAGACCGGCGCGCTGGAGTGCCCGGAGATGCCGCACTGCGAAACCCTGCGCATGATGCGCTGGATGGACGCCCTGCGGCACAGTTGGGGCATGCGGTATCCCTTTGAATAATCATGGAACATAAAGAAAGTCCCTTCCGTTCGCAAAGACGGCGGAAGGGACTTCTTGCGTTTAGGGCTGCGGCGCGCCGGGAAGCCGGTCGCTTCCCGCGCCGTCCCGGAGCCTGGGATGGGGCACCTTGGAGGAGAGCAGCTCCCATACGTTGCCCGCGCCCAGGCGCAGGAATTCGCCGATGAGATGGGTGCACATTTTGCGGGTTTCCGGGTCTATGCCCCGAGTGGCTTGCAGCATGCTCAGGGCGGAGCGGAACTTCTCGCTGCTCATCTCCGCGATGGTTTCCGCGTGGGTGGCGCTGAGAATGTCAAACATGGCGTCCACAAAGCGCTGCCGCTGCTCCGGGGTGGCGCTTTGCAGCCAGGCGTGCAGTGTCTCGTCCATGATGCGGCTGGCCGCGTCCACCTGGCGCAGTTCCTCAAAGGCCGGCCCGCGCAGCTGCCAGGTGAAAGCATCGTGCTGGAGGATGCTCATGGCGGTGCTGCGCACCACCGTGTAGTCGGCATGGTAGTGCATCAACAGACCCACAATGGAGCTTTGGGGCAACACGGAGTGGAGCACCGGGCGGATGCGGGCATAGCCGGGGGAGGCCATGGTGGCGTCGTCCAGCCCGGGGCCGTCAAAGCTGCATACGCTGAGGATGCGCTCCTGCAGCTCCGGGGGCAGGTGCGCCGCCGCATAGGCGGCCAGGTTGCCGCCTTTGCTGTGCCCGGCCACCCGCAGGGGCCGCTGCGTGCGCTCCGCCTGCTGGCGCAGGTAGGCCACGGCCTCCACCTGGGCAGGCACCGGGGACTCAAAGGACATGTGGAAATCCTCACGCCAGCCCACCAGGGTGTTGTCCGTGCCGCGGAAGGCTACAAACACGGCGCCATCCTCCAGGTCGGCGGTGATGGCGGAAAACTGGATGTTCCGCTGCTGGTCCACCTGGTTCACATAGTCGTGCAGGCGCATGCCGCCAAAGCGCTCCGAGTCCGCCATGGCGAAGAGCAGCGCCCGCCACTGCTGAAAGTACAGCCCGCCGGTGAGATTTTCCAACCCCAGCAGAGGCGCGCACTCCCGCAGGGAACAGCCCTGGGGGAGCGCGGAAATGCCCTGAAAGGGATTGTAGCTCAGGCTGGCCATCAGCAGGCTGTCCACCAGGTTCCAGGGCGCCTGGCGCAGGGTCAGGTCCCCGCGCCAGGTCAGGTAATCCATCATGTTGGGCATGCTTGCCTCCTGGTGTGCCTGTGTGGGGCGCTCAGGCGCGGCTGGCAAACTCCGCCAGCTCGACGGTGCGCTCGGTGAGGCGGGATTCCTCCGCCGCCAGGGCCATCAGGTGGCTCTGCACCGAAACCTTGGCGCTGGAGAGGGAAATGGCCTGGCTGTCCCCCCGCAGGGTTTCCACGAACTCCCGCATAATGGCCTCGTCGCTGCCGCCGTGGCCGCTGTCGCCGGTGGAGATGTCATAGGCGGTCTCCGCGCCCGTGAGGAAGTCCGTGTGGATGACCTTGTTCAGCCCCATGTCGCCCCACAGCTGTCCCTTTTCGCCCATCAGGGTGATGGTGCGGGTGCAGCGGGCGGTGAAGTCGCACATGGTGAAGGAAGCGGTGATGCCGCCGTCAAAGCGCAAATTGACCACCTGATGGTCCACCACGTCGTTGTCGCAGGCAAATACGCAGCGGCCATAGGGCCCCACCCGCAGGGCTTCGCGGATCCCAGCCTCGGACAGGTCCGAGGAAACCGCGTGGCAGAAGTACTCGGAAAGGCGCTTGTTTTCCAGATAGAAGCGCTGCGCGTTGTAGGGACAGGTCTGGGCATGGGAGCAGCCGTCGGAGCAACGGTCCGGGGCGCCCGCCGGCTGATGCGCGCGGTTGAAGTAGTCCAGGGAGCCATAGCTGGATACGCTCCGGCAGTCCTTGCCTGCCAGCCATAGCAAAATATCCATGTCATGGCAGCACTTTTGCAGTATCATGGGGCTGGTTTCCTGGCTGTTGCGCCAGTTGCCCCGGACGAAGCTGTGGGCCGCGTGGTAATAGCCCACGCCCTCCATGGCCTGGATGCTTATCAGCTGACCGATGACGCCCTCCTCCAGCAGCTTTTTCAGCTGACGGAAAAAGGGGCTGTAGCGCAGCACGTGGCAAATGGAGAGGATGCGCCCGGCCTTCTCCGCGGCCTGACCCATGGCCAGCACCTCGCGCTTGTCCGGGGACATGGGCTTTTCGCACAGCACGTGATAGCCCCGGTCCAGGGCGGCCAGCACGGGAGCGTAATGCATCCTGTCCTGGGTGCAGATCAGCGCGGCGTCCGCCAGGCGGGGCTGGGCCAGCAGGTCCTCCCAGGTGGTGAATACGCGCTCGGGGGGCAGGTGATGATCGGCGGCGAATTTCTCCCGGCGGGCGGGGTTGGGCTCCGCTACGGCGACGATTTCCAGCTCCTGGGGATGATCCAGCGCATACACGGCATAGGCTTCCATGCCGCGCAACCCTGCGCCGGCGACGACGGCAGTAACTTTCTTCATCATGTATCTCCTTTCAATTTCCAGCGGACGATCTCCGCTTGAGGAAGCGTGTCGCGCAGCTTGGCGTCCGGGTTGACGCATACGGGGGTGGCTGTGAGCGTCAGCATGGGCGCGTCGCTGAAGGAATCGCCATAGGCCCGGGACTGTTCCCAGTCCAGCTCCAGGTGGTTGGCCGCCAGGTAGGCGGCTATGCGCAGGGACTTTTCCACGCCCTTGCAGTTCTCGCCCACCAGCCCGGTGTAGCGCTTTCCATCTGGGGACAGGCCGCAGGGGGTGGCCAGCACGGCATCCACGCCCAGCGCCCTGCCCACGGCGTTCATGTACACTTCCGGGGAGGCGGATACCAACAGCACCCGGTAGCCCTCTTCCCGCAGCCGGCGCAATTCCTTCAGCCCGGCGGGGTAAAGCTTTTTTTCCAGCCGCTGATGGTAAAACTCCAGGGCAAAGGCGTCCATTTCCTCCACTGGGCGGTCCCGAAGGAAGGACAGGGCCTGATTCTTGGCCCAGGTGTTGGTATACCTTTGGGGCAGCAGCAGGGGCATCAGCCCCGCCCAGGCAGCCGCCGCCAGGCGGCGCAGGGGCAGCTTGCCCCGCCGCCAGGCGTAGCAAAGATACGGAATAATGGAATCCCCCGGGGCCAGGGTTCCGTCAAAATCAAAAAGCGCGAATTTTACACGCTGCACCGGGAACGTCTCCTTTCGTGCGCCGCCGGGGAACAGGGGAAGCGTCAGCCCCCGGCGGGGGGAACCCGCCAGGATTACAGGGGGCACGATTGGTCCAGGTCCCGGTGGGTATACTGTCGGAGCCCGCTCTTCATCTCGGCCAGCAGCTGTCCTTCGCCCAGCAGCTTGTATTTGTAGGTGGTGAGCCCCTCCAGGCCCATGGGGCCCCGGGCGTGGATCTTGCCGGTGGCAATGCCCACCTCCGCCCCGAAGCCGTAGACAAACCCATCAGCAAAGCGAGTGGAAACATTCCGGTATACCCCGGCGCTGTCCACGCGCTGCAGGAACTCTCCGGCGGCCCTGTCGTCCGATGTGACGATGCAGTCCGTGTGATGGGAGCCATGGCGGTTGATATGGTCAATGGCCGCCTCCAGAGAATCCACCACGCCCACGGAGAGAATCAGGTCCAGGTACTCCGTATCCCAGTCCGCGCTGGTGGCCGCCTGGCAGGGGATCAGCGCCTGGGTGGCTTCGTCGCCCCGGAGCTGCACGCCCTTCTCCGCCATGGCCTTGCCCAGCGGCGGCAGGAAGGCGGCCGCCACGTCCCGGTGGACCAGCAGGGTTTCCATGGCGTTGCAGACGGATACGTTCTGCGTTTTGCTGTCCACCGCCACCCGCAGGGCCATGTCCAGGTCCGCCGCGCGATCCACATACACATGGCAGATGCCGTCGGCGTGGCCCAGCACGGGAATGCGGCTGTTGTCCATAATCCAGCGGACGAAGGCGTTGCTGCCCCGGGGAATGATCAGGTCGATGAGGGCGTCCTCCTTGAGCATGGCGCCCACATCCTCCCGGGTTTCCAGCAGCGTCAGGCTGCCCAGGGGAAGCCCGGCCTTTTCCAGCGCGCGGCTCAGGGCGGCGTGCAGCGCCCGGTTGGTGCCCAGGGCTTCCCGCCCTCCCTTGAGCAGCGCGGCGTTGCCGCTTTTCAGGCACAGGGAAGCGATCTGCACCAGGGCGTCGGGGCGGCTTTCAAAAATAACGCCGATGACGCCGATGGGGCAGGTCACGCGATAAAGATTCAGGCCGGGGGTCAGCTCCCGGCTCAGGGTGGTGCGGCCGATGGGGTCCGGCAGCGCCATGAGGGCGCGCAGCCCCTCCACCACCGCCCGGAGCTTCTCTTCCCCGAAGCGCAGGCGCTGGGCCAGCGGCGCGGCCAGGCCCTCCTCCCGGGCCCGCTGGAGATCGGCCTGATTCGCCTGGAAGATCAGCGCCTGATCCTCCAGCAGGGTATCCGCCATGGCTGCCAGGGCGGCGTTGCGCTTTTCCAGGGAGCAGGCGGCCAGCTCCCAGGCGGCGGCGCGGGCCTCCCGTGCCAGGGCGTGCAGATCCTTCATGGGACATTCCTCCGCATCATATTCGCTTGCGTTTCCGCGCCTTCATTATACGGGAAAAAACATCCGATTGCAATGAGATGGCAGATGTGTTATAATCAAAATCCGCTGAAAGAGGATCGTGGCAGGAGCAAAAGGAGGGGGTTCGATGCCACATCAAAAGGGTATCAAGCCCGTGGCGCAAAACCGGAAAGCCTGGCACGATTATTTCGTGGAGGAAAAGTACGAGTGCGGCATGGAGCTCTTCGGCACCGAGGTGAAGTCCATGCGTCAGGGCCGGGTCAACCTGAAGGAGAGCTGGGCGGTGGTCCGGGCGGGGGAAGTGTGGGTGGAAGGCATGCACATCAGCCCCTATGAGCAGGGCAACCAGTTCAACCGGGATCCCTTGCGGCCCAAGCGGCTGCTGCTGCACAAAAGCGAGATCCGCAAGCTGGATAGTCTGGTGCAGCGGCAGGGCTACACGCTGATTCCCCTGTCGGTCTACCTGAAGGAAGGGCGCATGAAGCTGGAGCTGGGCCTGTGCAAGGGCAAGCAGCTCCATGACAAGCGGGACGATATGGCCCGCAAGGACGCCCAGCGGGAGATACAGCGCGCCTTCCGGGACGCGCAGAAACGCTCCTGAGAAAGGAAGGAATTCCATGCGCGCACCCTGCCTGCCCCCCGGCGGTCTCATCGGCATCTGCTCGCCCAGCCATGTGGCGGAGCGCCAACGGTATCAGCGCATAGAGGCGGGAATCCGCAGCCTGGGCTTTCAGGAGAAGGAGGCGCGCAACCTCTACCGCGACACCTACGGGTACTCGGCCACGCCGGAGGAGCGGGCCGCGGATTTTCACCAGCTGGTGCTGGACGATGCGGTGGGGCTGATCTTTTTCGGCGGCGGCGAGGGGAGCAATGAGCTGCTGCCGCTGCTGGATTTCGACGCCATTCGGCGGCATCCCAAGCGCATGGCCAGCTTCAGCGACGGTACCACGCTGCTGTGCGCCATCTGGGCCAACACGGGGCTGGAAACCTATTACGGCCCGGCTCCCGGCTGCTTTGAAGCGCTGAACGATTATGACCGGGAACAGTTTCTGCGCCGCCTGGTGCGGGACGACCCGCCCTGCCACCTGGCTGCGGGCCCCTGGCGCACGCTGGTGAGCGGCCAGGCGGAGGGCACGCTGGTGGGGGGATATACCCGCAACTTTGCCCTGCTGCTGGGGAGCGGCTATTTCCCCTGTTCCCTGGAGGAAAAGCACATCCTTTTCCTGGAGGATCACGAGCAGTTCGGCGGCGTGGACTACGTCAGCGCCATGATCTCCCACATGGAGCAGAGCGGCTTTTTCCGCACGGTAACCGGCGTGCTTTTCGGGCATTACGCGCTGACGCCGCCCCCGGAGCTGCTGGCGCGTCTAACGCGCCTGGGGGAAAAGCACCGCATTCCCGTGGCCTATTGCGACGACTTCGGGCATGGCGAATATCACGCCATACTGCCCCTGGGGCGGCGCGCGCGCCTGGACACCCAGGCGCAGACGCTGAGCTACCTGTAAAAAAGTGCTTGCATTTTGCGCCCGGAGCGCATACACTAATGAAGGCGGAAGATTGTCAGACGTTCCTGGGGATGATCCGGTTTCGACGGGGGTTGTCGGGGACAGAATCAGCGAGCCGCGGACCCTGTACCGCGCAACAACGGGGAAAAACAAGAACTGACAATAGCGATTTCGCTTTCGCGGCCTAACGCCGCGACGCCAGCCCGGCCTGCCCGCGCGGCCGGTTCCTGACGTCATTTGCGCGGGGAACGAGTGCGCTTAAGCTTTGCGGCGCCCTTGTATTGATGAAGCTACTGATGCCTTCAGCCTGTCCGCGGGCGTAAGGCGGAGGGAATGAAAAATCACGGACTGCGCTCGGAGAAAGTTCTGTAAACGAGCCTTCGGACAGGAGTTCGACTCTCCTCATCTCCACCATAAAAGGACTGAAACTTTGATACAAGGTTTCAGTCCTTTTCTTTATATTCTTGCAGAATCCTAATGCAAAATGGCAAATGCACCCGGGAATATGAATGATTCCGGCATATTTCCTTCGCCGCCATCCCCGGGA
>DBFBGQ010000151.1:0-37359 GCA_048201975.1 Candidatus Egerieenecus sp.
GAATGGGTTTGAAGGCTTACAGCGCCTTGAGGCGGAAGCTGAACTTCATGGGTTGATCCGAGGGGATGCAGAACTCGGGGTGCACCGGCGCGCCCCAGCTGTCGTCGCCGCCCACGCCCTTGCGCTTCATGGCGATATCCAGCACCGTGCGGCAGGAGCCCTGCAGCTCGTCGGGATGATCCGCCTGCTCCAGCTGCTCGGCCGTCCAGGGCAGCACGCTGATTTCCAGGGGCATATCGACGGCCTCCACCCGGACGCCGGCGCCCTGCCCGTCGGTGACGGTGAGCTCCCGCACGCCCATGCGGTTGCCGCACTCCTGGGGCTTCAGGTAGCGCACGAAGTTCTCCGCCACCTGATAGTGGAAGCGGCCCAGCAGCGCGCCGCTGCAGCGGTCGGCATAATTGTCCATGGGGCCCATGCCGTAGTAATCCACCTGGGTCAGGGAAGCGTCCAGCTGGAAGGACAGCCCCAGGGCGGGCAGGTCGCTCTGCCCCGGCACGCCGGGATAGTCCACCGTGACCTTCACGCTGTCCTGATCCTCGCAGGTGTAGGTCACCCGCACCACGCAGTCAGGCAGCAGGGGCGTGGCATAGGCGCAGGTCACCTCAGCCTTGCCCGGCTGCACGTCGATCTTCTCCACCCTTTGCAGGGCATGCTGGCTCAGGGCATGCCACACCGCCTGGCGCGCCCAGTCCTTGTTGCCGCAGTCGTTATCCGTGGGGGCGCGGAACAGGCTCAGCTTGGGGGCGTGGAGCAGCATCTCCTTGCCCGCGGCGTTGCGCAGGGACACCAGGCCGCCCTGGGCACGGCTGAACATGGCGTGCAGCCGGGGCATGTGCACGCCCAGGTTGTTATCCCCGTTCACAATGCCCGTGGCGCAGGGCGCGGCGGGCAGGGGCGCGTCGGCCTCCCGCAGGATGGTCTGGCCCTGGGCCACGGCCTCGCCCTTTTGCAGGAAGGGCACATCCTCGGCCATGACCAGCAGGCAGGTGAGGGTCACCTCCCCGGCATCCTCGGGCAAGGTCAGGGGCAGGTCCACATGCTTGGTCTCGCCGGGGAGGATGGCGGGCAGGGTGGCCACGCCGGTATCCAGCTCCAGGCCGTTGAGCGCCACGGTCCAGCGCAGACGCAAATCGTCCAGGGAGGTGAACAGGCGGCGGTTCTGGATGGTGACGCCGGTGTCATCGGGGGTGAGGAAGGCGGGCTGGAACAGGTACTTGGCCTCCAGCAGCTTGGAGGTCACCCCCCGGTCCGCCAGCACCAGGCCGTTGCCGATGAACTGATAATCCGTGGGCCGCTCGCCAAAGTCCCCGCCGTAGGCGAAGCGCTCCGCGCCGTTGGGGGCCTTGATGCGGATGCCCTGGTCCACCCAGTCCCACACGAAGCCGCCCTGATACATGGGATACTTGTCCTCCAGCGCCGTATACAGGTGCATGCCGCCGCAGGAGTTGCCCATGGCGTGGATGTATTCGCAGTTGATGAAGGGCTTGTCCGGGTTGCTTTGCAGGTATTTCTCAATGTCCGCGGGCTTCATGTACATGTGGCTGCACATGTCCGTGGTGTCGGGGTAGCGCTGGTCGTGCACCACGCCCTCATAGTGCACCAGACGGCTGGGGTCCCGGCGGCGGAAGCTCTCGGAGAGCTCGAAGAGGTTCTTGCCGCCATAGCTCTCGTTGCCGCAGCTCCAGATGAGCACGCTGGGATGGTTCTTGTCCCGCTCCATCATGCTCCGGCCCCGGTCCAGGGTGCAGGCCAGCCACTCAGGCTTGTCCCCGGGCAGCGCCCGCGCATAGCCGCTCTCCTCCGCCCCCTCATAGGACCAGGTGCCGTGGGATTCGATGTTGGTCTCGTCGATGAGGTAGATGCCGTAGCGGTCGCACAACTTGTACCAGCGGGAATCGTTGGGATAGTGGCAGGTGCGCACGGCGTTGATGTTGTTCCGCTTCATCAGGCGGATGTCTTCCAGCATGTTCTCCTCGGTGAGCACCCGGCCGGTGTCGCAGTTGAACTCATGCCGGTTGGCCCCATGGAAAACGATGCGCTGGCCGTTAAGGCGCATGATCCTGTCCTTCATCTCGAAACGGCGGAAGCCCACGGCGGTGCGCGCCACCTCGATGACCTCCCCCGCCTGGCCGGCAAGGGTCAGGGTCAGGGTATACAGGTAAGGGGTCTCGCCGTTCCACAGCAGGGGCTTGTCCACGGGGAAGGACAGCGCCATTTTTTCCTGGGCGGGAGCGGTGTGGACGATCACCTCCTTGCCGGCGGGGTCCGTCAGCGTCAGGGTCAGCTGCGCCCCCTCCGCGGGCAGGCGCAGGGCGGCCTCCACATCCAGGGTGGCGGAGGCGAAATCGTCGCTCAGGGGCGTATGGACGAAGATGTCCTCCACGTGAGCCTTGGGCTCAAATGTCAGCGTCACGTCCCGGAAGATGCCCGAGAGCCGCCAGAAGTCCTGGTCCTCCAGCCAGCTGCCGGAGGTGCGCTGGAAGCACTGCACGCACAGCCGGTTTTCCCCGGCGCGGACCGCCTGACTCACGTCGTAGCGGGAGGGGGTGAAACCGTCCTCGCCGTAGCCGATGAAGCGGCCGTTGAGCCACACCGCCGCGGAGGATTCCACGCCCTCCAGGGTCAGCACCACCCGGCTGCCGGCCTCCGCCTGGCTCAGGCAGAAGCGCTTCACGTAGCTGGCGGTGGGGTTGAACTTCTCCGAGACCTCCCCGGGCTGCAGGGGCTCGTTGCCGTCCCAGGGGTACTGGGTGTTCACGTACTGAATGGTGCCGTAGCCCTGCATCTGGATATGCCCGGGTACCTGCACCCAATCGAAATCATGGTCGTCAAAGTCCTCCCGCCAGTACTCCTGGGGAGCCTCAGCGGGGCAGAGGGCATAGCGCATGCGCCAGGCGCCCTGCAGGCTGCGCTTGAGGGAGCTGACGCCCTGCCGCGCCTCCTGGGCGCTGGCGTATACATCATGGTCGGACACTGCGTCCAATCGGTTCACCGCAAAAACCTGCGGGTCGGAAAGCCAAGCCAGGGAAAAGGAATCCGCTTTCATGGTCATCATCGTACCTCCCGCGCAAACGCGCGCAATGTATACCATCATTGTAGCGGATTGGAAGCGGTTTGTAAATGCCGGGTTTGACATCCCGGAAAAACCGGGTATAATTTGAAGCGATCCCCCCTGTGATTTGGGAAGACACGTACAATTCGGAGGTGGCGCGAGGGTGCGTCTGGCTTTGGTGGCTGATCTGCATGGAAATCTTCCCGCGCTGGAGGCGGCGGAGCGCCGCCTGCGGGCGCTGGCCCCGGACGAGATCTGGTTCCTGGGGGACGCGGTGGGCAAGGGCCCCGGCAACGCGGCCGCCTGCGACTGGGTGCGGGCCAACTGCGCCCGGGCCGTGGGCGGCAACTGGGACTATGGCATCGGCGGGAAGCAGTTCAGCGCCGACGGGTATTTCTGGGACCAGTTGGGGCCGGAGCGCATGGCGTACCTGGCGGGGCTGCCCCGGGAGACGGAGGCGTGGATCAGCGGGATCCGCTTCCGCTTTTTCCACGGCCGGCCGCTGTCGCCCCTGCTGTTGGCCCAGACCCCCAAGGAGGAGATCGTTCCCTTTTTCCGCGCAGGGGAGGAGGTCTATGGCGGGCTGTGCTTCGCGGATAGCCACCGCCCCTTCTTCCGCACCCTGGACGCGGGCTATTATATGAACACGGGCAGCGTGGGCAACAGCATGGGCGTGCCTCGGGCGCATTTCCTGCTGCTGGAGGGGGAAATGGACAGCCGGGAGCCCGCGCCCCTGCTGGCCACGGTGGTGGCCGTACCCTACGACAACCAGGCCGCCGCCCAACTGGCCCGGGAGGATCCCCATCTCCCCCACCGGGAGGCCTACATCACCGAGGTGCTCACCGGGGTTTACTCCCGGTAAAAGGAGGAGCCATGCGCCTGTTCGTCGACGCGGACGCCTGTCCCGTGGTATCCCAGTGCCTGGCAGAGGCCCGCAAGGCCGGCGTTCCCGTGACCCTGGTGTGCGACCAGGCGCACCGCATGGACCTGCCGGGGGCGGAGACCGTCACCGTATCCCGCGGGCCGGACAGCGCGGACTTTGCCCTGGTCAACCTGGTGCGGCCCGGGGATGTGGCCGTCACCCAGGATTACGGCCTGGCCGCCATGTGCCTGGCCCGGCGCGCACGGGTCCTTCACCAGGACGGCCATGAATACACCCCCGAAAACATCGACGGGCTGCTGGCCTTCCGCCACGAGGCGCGCAAGCTGCGCCGGGCAGGCGGGCGTACCCGCGGCCCCGCCAAGCGGACCCCCGCCCAGGACGAAGCCTTCCGCGCCGCCCTGGCCCGAGTGCTGGCCGAAGCGGCCGGCTCCCCCACCCATGAAGCATAAGGAGGAAGCATTCCCATGCGCCCACGCATATTCGCCGCCTGCCTGCTGGCCCTGACGCTGCTCTTTTCCACCGCCGCGGCGGAAACCACGCTGCACTTCACCTTCGCCGGGGACTGCACCCTGGGCTGCGAGGAATACCTGCGCAAGCAGGAAACCTCCTTCGACAGCTACATCGCCGCCAACGGCTACAGCTGGCCCTTCGCCAACATGCAGGAGCTTTTCCTGCACGACGACCTGACCGTGGTGAACCTGGAGGGCGTGCTCTCCGACTCCAGCCAGGGCGAAAACAAGGACAAGACCTACCGCTTCCGCGGCCCGGCGGATTTCGCGCAGATCCTGGCGCAAAGCGGCATTGATGCGGTGAACCTGGCCAACAACCACACCTACGACTTTGGCAAGCAGGGCTACGCCGCCACCCAGGAAGCCCTGACGGCGGCGGGGGTGGGCTATTTCGGCGCCGACGAGGTATACATTTTTGAAAAAGGCGGGATCAAGGTAGCCTTTTTTGGGCTGAACTCCCCCGCGTTTTACGACAGCCGCGCCGGGGTGAAGGAGGAAATCGCCCGCCTGAAGCAGGAGGAAGGGGTCAACGCGGTGGTGTTCACCTTCCACGGCGGCTCCGAGTACGGCGCGCGCCACAACAAGATCCAGGCCAACAGCGCCCATTACATGATCGACGCCGGGGCGGACCTGGTCATCGGGCATCACCCCCACGTGGTGCAGGGCATGGAAATCTACAACAACCGCACCATCTGCTACAGTCTGGGCAACTTCTCCTTCGGCGGCAACAAAAAAGTCCGCGCCCTGGAAACCGTGGTGGTGGACGCGGCGCTGACCTTCGACGACCAGGGGAATTACCTGGGCCAGCAGCTGACCCTGTACCCCGCCAACGTCTCCGGCACTTACCCGGAGAACAATTACCAGCCCGTGCTGGTGAGCGGCGAAGCCGCCCAGGACGTGATGGACCTGATCCAGTACGACACCGAGTATGAACTGGCGCCCTATGACGAAAGCGCCGGCTGCGCGCCCCAGCCCTACCTGCCCGCGGAGGGCAATGAAGCGGAAGCCGGCACCCCGTAACCCTTTACGCCAGCCACAGCCCCAGCTGTAGCAGCAGCTGCGCGGCCAGGTAGGTGGACCAGATGGCCCCGGTCATCACGGCGCTTTTCTCCCGGCGATACTCCCGCACCACCAGGATGCAGTCCGAAAGGAAGAACAGGCACGCCCCCAGGGGCAGCATCCACAGCCGGCCCTGGGTCTCCACCCCCACCCGGAAGGCCAGGGAGGCCATTACGCCCACCACCATCAGGTAGGCCGAGGCGGCCGCGGTAAATCCGGCGGCCCGCTTGCTGGAGCGGGCAAACAGCCAGGCATGGCACCCCACCGCCAGGGCGAACGCCGCCGTGAGCAGCGCGAAATTCAGCCAGCGAAAGGGCAGGCCCATGGCCCGCAGCACCATCACCGACGCCGCGCCGTAGCAGGCGTGGGCCAGGGCAAACAGCCCCGCCCCCAGAAAAAATCCCCCCGGCGCGCGGCCCAGCAGGGGCGGGTATTTCGCCAGCAGCCCGTCCGCCAGCCAGGAAGCGAGCATGGCGCCCAGGGCCCACCAGCCCCAGGGCCGGAAGCGCGCAATCCACGCCAGGCATACCGCCGTCAGCATTGCGGTGGAGGCCAGCATCTTCCGCTGGCCGGAGGTGAAACGCCTCATAAACCATATCCCTCCGTTACTGTTTCTTGGACGCATCCCATAACTCAGGCGAAAAAAAGGAGGAAGAGCAGATGGAACAATTGATTGAGCGCGCCGCGGAGGCCATGGCCAAGCGCGGCTTCATCGTGCATCGGGTACAGACCGCCCAGGACGCCCGGGCGCTGGTGATGGACCTGATTCCCCAGGGCGCCAGCGTGGGCCTGGGCGGCTCCATGACCATCCGGGAGCTGAACCTGGTGGAGGAGCTGGAAGCCCGCGGCTCCCAGGTGTGGTGGCACTGGACCAGCCCCGAGGAGCGGCAGACCGTCTATGAAAACGCCCGCAAGGCGGACGTGTACCTGGCCTCCTCCAACGCCGTGACCCGGGACGGCCGCATCGTGAACATCGACGGCCAGGCCAACCGGGTGGCGGGGATGATCCAGGGCCCGGCGCGGGTAATCCTGGTCATTGGGCAGCAAAAGGTGGTGGACGGCGGGCTGAACACGGCCATCGCCCGCATTCGCGCCCAGGCCTGCCCCGCCAACGCCAAGCGGCTGAAGCTCCACACTCCCTGCGCCCTCACCGGGGTATGCAACCAGGCGGAGTGCGGGGACGACTGCATGTGCCGGGTGACCGCGGTGCTGGAGCGTCCGCCCCGGGGCCGGGAGATCACCGTCATTTTCACCGAGGAAGCGCTGGGCTACTGAGCCCCGCCGCAAAACCGCCCGGATGCGCCGGTATCGCCGGCCCCCGGGCGGTTTCTTTTGCTTATTCGTCCCCGCGCTCCCAGGGGGCGGCAGCCGCCGCCCGATGCTCGCGCCACAATTCCCATGCCAGGCGTCCCAGCAGCACCGGCCCCAGCAGCACGCAGAGGACGTACAGGAGCGCCACGGCGCTCCGCATGTTTCCCAGCTTGGGCGCATCGGCGTAGCCGGAGGCAATGCCCTGGCTCACCCAAGTGCCCGCGGCGTACAAGCACAGGGCAAACAGCCCCATCAGCACGCAGGTGGAGGCCTCCGCCTGCGCGCCGTCCAAGGTGAATAGCAGCGGCAGTCCCGCGCCTCCCAGGCTCCAGGCCAGGCATCCCCAGCCGAAGCGGCGCAGTTCCCGCCGGGTGCGAAATTTCAGCTTAAACAAGGCATTCACCTCGCCGCCGGTCTATTCGTCGGTCAGTGTCTGCACCAGGGTCAGGCTGCGGATGCGCCATTGGCCGTTCTCCTTGACCAGCACCGCCCGGTAGCTGGCGCTCTGCCAGTCGGGGGGATAGAGGGCGTCCGCGCCGCCGGCAGCTACCAGAGCGTCGGCGGTGGTGCCCTTGGCCCGGCCGTCAATGCGCGGAATGCGCTCGGTGATGTTGGCCCGGGCGGTATCCTCCCAGGGCCAGCACCACATCCACTCCATCTCCAGCCGGTGGTCGATGCCGCGGACGTTGTAATCCTTATAGGGGGAATTCCCCTGGCGCGTGGCCAGGATCACCTGATCCTGCTCCAGGAAGCTGGGCATGAAATATTTGGTCAGCTCGCTCTCGTCGGCCCCCATCATCACCACCTGCGCCCGGTAGGCCATGCCATCCTTGAGGACCACATAAATATTGGCCATGTTCATGGCGTAATAGAAGCCCACCACCATCAGCCCCAGCACCACGCAGATCAGCAGCAGCCGGGAGGCCAGATACCACACAAAACGACGTAAATATTTCAAAGCGCCCGCTCCTTTATGTGTCGTCATGCATTTAACGGGGCAAAGCCCCCGCACATTGCATTATACGTCATTTTCCCTGGAAAAGAAAGGGGGGAAGCGGGGCGAGCCGGCGGCATGGAGCCGCGCAGCCTTGCGCCTGCCGGCAAAGCATGCTATGATAGGGAAGATATTTCCTGATGCAAAGGACGTGAGCGATTGCGGAAGATGCTTCTGCCCCTGCTGGCCGCGCTGCTGCTTGGCTGGAGCTGCGCCGGCGCGGAAACGCTGACCCTCTCCCTGGTGGGCGACTGCACGGTGGGCGACCAATACATATACCGGGGCTATCGCTCCAGCTTCACCTACAAGGTGACCCAGGCGGGGCTGGACTATCCCTTTTCCCTGGCGGCGGAGCTCTTCGCCCAGGACGACCTGACCATCGCCAACTGCGAAGGGTGCTTCACCAACCGCGCCTCCACGGGCAAGGAGATGTCCCTGGGCGCGCCGCCGGAGTTTGCCCAGGTGTTCACGTTGGGCTTTGTGGACGTGGTGAACACCGCCAACAACCACATGCGGGACTTCGGCAGCGCCGGGCGCGCCGACACCCTGGAAGCGCTTGCGGCCCAGGGCATCGGTTACTTTGGCGACGAGGACACCTTTATCACGCAAATCAAGGGCGTGACCATCGGCATCGTGGGCTACACCTTTCCCATCAACGAGGCCAAGCTGAAGCGCTATGAGGAGAAGATCCAGGAGCTCCGGGCGGCGGGCTGCACCTTCATCATCGCCAGCGCCCACTGGGGCAAGGAGGGGAGCCTGAGCATCAACCAGGACCAGCGCCAGGGCGCGCCGGCGCTCATCGACATGGGCGCGGACCTGGTCTACGGCCATGGCTCGCACACCGTGCAGCCCTTGCAGATCTACCAGGGCAAGCTGATCTGCTACAGCCTTTCCAACTTTACCTTCGGGGCCAACGCCTCCCCCAAGGATGACGACACCCTGGTGCTTCAGGTGTGCTATGACATTCAACCGGACGGCAGCTGCACCCTGGGGGAAATCACCGCCATCCCCTACAAGATGCACAAGGATCAGGACTTCCGCCCCTACCCCATCCAAGATCAGGCAGGCAAGGAGCAGGTGTGGCGCAAGCTGGTGTTCCAGGGGGAAAAGAACCCCGACTCGGGCCTGCCGGAGAGCTTTCTGACCACCGGCTACGCCAACCTCCGGGACGAATGACACCACAAGAAAGGTTGGGATGCCCATGCATCTGCTGCTCACCAATGACGACGGCTTCGATAGTCCGCTGCTGGCCCTTGTCTGCCGGGCGGCGGCAGCCCGGGGGCACCGGGTGACGGTCTGCGCTCCCAGCCAGCCCCAGAGCGCCAAGTCCCACGCGCTCACCGTGCACTCGCCCCTGTGCGCCCGCCCCGCCGCCATGGAGGGCGCGGCGGAGGCCTGGCGCGTGGAGGGCACCCCCGCCGACTGCGCGCGCCTGGGCCTGCGCGCACTGGCCGGGGACGAGGTGGACCTGGTCGTCAGCGGCATCAACCAGGGCTGGAACCTGGGGCTGCTGACGTATGTATCCGGCACGGTGGCCGCCGCCCGGGAGGCCGCCTTCCTGGGCTACCCGGCCATGGCGCTCTCCGCGGGAGAGGAAACGCCGGCGGAAACCGTTCGCTTCCTGGCGGAGTGGGCCATTCGGCTGGGGGAAAAGCTCCCCGGCGCGGGCCTGCCGCCCCGCACCCTGGTCAACGTGAACATGCCCGCCTGCCAAATCGCCCGGCTGCGGCCCCCGCGGCTCTGCCCCATCTCCCATGTATACGACCGCTCGGGCTACCAGACGCTGGACAGCTGCCGGGGGCGCTTCTATGTGTCGGGCGAGCTGAATTTGACGCTGGAGGATATGGATCCTTGCAGCGACGACGGGCTGATCCGCCAGGGGCATATCACGCTAAGCCTGCTGGGAGACGGCATTGCGGACCTGGAGCCCTGGCGTAAGCAATTGGAGGAAATGTGAAAAAATGAAAGTCCGGCCCTCCGGTCTTGCAAATTTGCCCTGCCTCCCGTATAATGATGAGGGCTTTCTTGATTTCTGGACGAGGTGCATAGGCTATGCAAGACATGCAGGACCTGATCGACCGGTTGAACCATTCCGGCCGGAAGCTCAGCAAAGGACACCGGCGGATTGCGCAGTACATTGTGGAGCACTATGACAAGGCCGTGTTCATGACCGCCGGCCGGCTGGGCGAGAGCGTGGGGGTCAGCGAATCCACGGTGGTCCGCTTTGCCGCCGTGCTGGGCTATGAAGGGTATCCGCAGCTTCAGCGCGCCCTGCAGGAGCTGGTGAGCCACCGGCTCACAGCGGTGCAACGCTTCGAAATGTCCTCGGAAATCGACCCCAACGCCGTATTGCGCACGGTGCTCAAAAGCGACATGCAGAACATCCGCGCCACCGTGGAGCAGCTGGACAACCACTCCTTTGAGGATGCGGTGAAGCGCATGTTGACGGCGGAGGAGATCTATGTCATCGGCCTGCGCTCCGCCGCACCCCTGGCGCAGTTCCTGGGCTACTATCTCAACTATATTTTCGACCGGGTGCATCTGGTCTCCAGCGCCGCCACCGACGTGTTCGAGGAGATCGCCCGGATCACCAAGGCGGACGTGGTGGTGGGCATCAGCTTCCCCCGGTACTCCACCCGCACCGTGGAGGCCATGCGCTTTGCCCGCTCCTGCGGCGCGCAGGTGATCTCCATCACCGACGGGCCCATGTCCCCCCTGCACGCGGTCAGCGACGTGTGCCTGAACGCCTGCACGGATATGGCCTCCTTTGTGGATTCCCTGGCCGCGCCCATGAGCGTCATCAACGCGCTGATTGTCTCCCTGGGCCTTCACCGCAAGGAGGAGCTCAGCCGGCACTTCAAGCAGCTGGAAGCCATCTGGGCCGCCAACGACGTTTATTTGGGAGAAACAGATGGGCAAAGCACCTGAGATTCTGGTGGCGGGCGGCGGCGCGGCAGGCATGCTGGCCGCCCTGTTTGCGGCCCGCTCCGGCGCCAGCGTCACCCTGCTGGAGCGCAACGAAAAGCTGGGAAAAAAGCTCTACATCACCGGCAAGGGCCGCTGCAACCTCACCAACGACTGCTCCCTGGAGGAGTTCCTGCGCCAGGTGCCCAGGAACCCCCGGTTCCTCTACGGGGCGCTGAACCGCTTCGGCCCCCGGGACATGATGGCCCTGCTGGAGGAGGCGGGCTGTCCGGTTCAGGTGCAGCGGGGCCAGCGGGTGTTCCCCCAAA
Source organism: Candidatus Egerieenecus sp. (assembly GCA_048201975.1). Lineage (GTDB taxonomy): Bacteria > Bacillota > Clostridia > Christensenellales > Aristaeellaceae > Egerieenecus. Next base: position 11,045 of record DBFBGQ010000151.1, read on the forward strand.
GCGAAAAGGCCAGCGACGTAATCCGCGCCCTGGCCCGGCTGATGGAGCGCGCGGGAGTGCAGGTGCGGTTGAACAGCCGCATCCGCTCGCTCGCCATGGGGGAGGGCCGTGTGACCGGGCTCACCCTGGAAGGCGGCGAGACCCTTTTCGCGGACGCGGTGATTCTGGCCCTGGGCGGGCAGAGCTATCCCATGACCGGCTCCACCGGGGACGGCTATGCCCTGGCCCGGGAGGCGGGACACCGGGTGCTGCCCCCGGAGGCGGTGCTCTCCGCCCTGGAAACATCGGAGGACTGGCCGCGGACCCTGCAGGGCCTGGCGCTGAAAAATGTCCGCCTCACCCTGCGCTATGGCCGTAAAACCCTGTACACTGAGCTGGGAGAGATGCTCTTCACCCACTTTGGCATCTCCGGCCCCCTGACCCTGGAGATGAGCTGCCACCTGCCCCCGGCGCTCGCCCAGGCCCAGGTTACGCTGGACCTGAAGCCCGGGCTGACCCCGGAGCAGCTGGACCTGCGCCTGCAGCGGGACTTTGCGGCCCAACCCCGCAAGCAGCTGCAAAACGTGCTGCCGGGGCTTCTGCCCCTGCGGCTCAGCGCGCTGTTTCCGGACCTGGCGGGGGTCAGCGGCCTGCGCGCCTGCGGGCAAATCACCCGGGAGGAGCGCGAGCGGCTGGGCGCCGCCCTCAAGGCGCTGCCCCTGACCATCAGCGCCCGGCGGCCCCTGGCCGAGGCCATCGTCACCCGGGGCGGCGTGGACGTAAAGGAGATCCAGCCCGCCACCATGGCCAGCAAGCTCCTCCCCGGGCTGTACTTTGCCGGGGAGATGATCGACGTGGACGCCCACACCGGGGGATTCAACCTGCAAATCGCCTTCTCCACCGGCGCCCTGGCGGGCGTCAGCGCCGCGGCGTACTATCACAGTCAGGAGTAAGCATACCATGCACTACATCATCCTAGACCTGGAATGGAACCAGCCCATGTCCTACCAAAGCCATGTCTACCGGGAGGTGGGCGACCGGCTGATCTTTGAAATGATCCAGATCGGCGCGGTGAAGCTGGACGACAGCCTGACCGTGGTGGACAGCGTTTCCATTCCCATTCGCCCGGTGCACTATGTCAAGATTCACCCCCGCATCAGGCGGATGACCCAGCTGGGAGCGGAGGAGCTGGCGGACGCGCCGGAATTTCTGGAGGCCATGCGGCAGTTCGTGGCCTGGTGCGGGGAGGACTACGCCCTGCTCACCTGGGGCTGCGACGACGTGAGCGTGCTCAAGCAGAACATGGACTTTTTCCAGTGCCAGGAGCAGCTGCCGCCCCTGTGCGATATCCAGAAGCTGTACAGCGACGAAATGGGCTGCAAGGACCGCAAGGGCCTCAAGGCCGCCATGGAGGAACTGTCCATCGCCCCGGATGAAAGCCGCAGCTTCCACAACGCCCTCCACGACGCCTACTACACCGCCCTGGTCTTCGCCAAGATGCCCCACCCCGAGCGCGTGCTGCAATACGCCCAGAAGCCCAAGCAGCTGATTCACGCCAACCGCGCCCGCCGGGAAAAGCTCCCCGGCGAGACCTTTGATTCCCTGGCCCAGGCGCTGACCAGCGACACGGCCCAGCATCCCCGCTGCCCCCGGTGCGGCAAGCCCGCCGCCCTGGAGGCGGAGGGCTATGTGAAGCAGTGCGCCGACAAATACATCGGCCTGGCCCAGTGCAAGGATCACGGCGCGGTGCTCATCCGGTTGCGCTTCCAGCCCACGGATGACGGCAAGCGGCTGATGCACATGACCACCGCCTTCGCCACCGCGGCCAATCGGGCATACATCCACACCAAGCGCCTGCAGGTGGCGGAAAAGGAGGCCCGCTACCTGGCGGCCCACGGTACCCTGCCCGACCCCGAGGAGGAGCTGATGAACGCAGAGCGCTCCAGCATGCCCTTCGAGGATTGACCGGGGAAGCGGATGGATTTCGGGTTTTATCCGGCAGAAAAAGGCGGGGCGTCCGTGCTTTTTCTGCCTTTTCTCATATGGCGCCAAAGCATGCGCCGCCGACCCACAAGGAGGTATCCATCATGATCGTTCGTTGGCAGGATAAGGAAGTCACCCTCCCCCCCGGCACCTCGGTGCGAGACTGTCTGGCCGCCCTGGGCGCGCTGGAGGGCGCGCTGGCCGCCATGCGGGGCGGGCAGGTCCTGGAGCTGAACGAAACCCTGCGGGAGGACTGCTCCCTGCTACCCGTCACCCTGCGCCAGGAGGAAGGCCGCCGCATTTATGAGCGCTGCCTGCGGATGATGATGCTCCTGGCTGTGCGCCGCCTCTATCCCGGGGAACAGGTGCGCATCGAGTACTCGGCGGGGCACGGGGTATTCGTGCGCCTGCCGGGGCTGACGCTCTCCGAGGGCATGGTGGCGGAAATTCAGGAGGAGATGCTGCGCATCGCCCGGGCGGACCTGCCCTTTGAAAAACGGTGCTGGGCCCTGGAGGACGCCATCGCTTACTTCGAGGCGGAGGGCCAGCAGGACAAGGTGGCGCTGCTCCACTACCGCCCCTTCCCCTACTTCAACATGTATCGCTTGGGCAATCTGTGGGATTATTTCTATGGGGCCATGGCCCCTTCCACCTCCTGGGCGCGGGTGTTCCAGCTCCACTACCATGCTCCGGGCTTTGTGGTGCTGATGCCGGACAAAGACGACCCCTCCCGCCCCGCCGCCTATCAGGAGATGCCCAAGCATCTGGCGGTGTTCGCCCAGTCCGCCGCCTGGTGCGAGATCCTGGGGGTGGTCAACGCCGCGGATGTGGGACGGCTGATGGACTCCGGCGGCATGCGGGAATTCATTCGCGTCAATGAAGCGCTCCACGACAAGGCCATTGCCGCCATTGCGGACAAGATTGTGGCCGCCGGGGCGCGGATCATCCTCATTGCGGGGCCGTCCTCCAGCGGCAAGACCACCTTTGCCCAGCGGCTGCGGGTGCACCTGAAGGTCATGGGCCGCCACCCCCTGCAGCTGAGCATGGACGACTACTACCTGGACCGGGACACCCTGCCCAGGGAACCCGACGGCTCCCTGGACCTGGAGAACATCAACACCCTCGACCTGCCCCGGCTGCAGCAGGACATCTGCCGCCTGCTGGAAGGGGAGGAGGTCGAAACCCCCGTGTTCAGCTTCACCACCGGCAAGCGGGAGCCCCACGGCAGGCCGAACCGCCTGGCGCCGGGCCAGCCCCTGATCATCGAGGGCATCCATGGGCTGAATCCGCTGCTGGCCAGCGGCCTGCCCCAGAATCAGATCCACCGCATTTTTGTCAGCGCGCTCACCTGCGTCAACCTGGACGACCACAACCGCATCCGCACCACGGACGTGCGGCTGCTGCGGCGCATCGTCCGGGACAGCGCCACCCGGGGCACCCCGGTGCGGGGCACACTGTCCATGTGGGACAGCGTGCGCCGGGGGGAGGACACCTGGATCTTCCCCTACCAGGAAGAGGCGGACAGCATGTTCAACACCGCCCTGCACTATGAGCTGCCCATCCTCAAGCATTTCGCCTACGACGCCTTGAAGGCCATCGGCCCCGAGGACCCCACCTACCTCAAGTCCCGGCGGCTGCTGAAAACCCTGCACTATTTCCCCGGTCTGGACCCTGCCCTGCTTTCGGAGATCCCGCCCCTGTCCCTGGAGCGGGAGTTCATCGGCGGATGCACCTTCTATGAAAAATGAGCGGCTCACCGGCCGCTCTCAGCGGGTACGCTTCATTATTTCGTTTTGGATTATCTGTCTCGCTGGGCACACGCGGATGCTTCCGGCGGAACCGCCGCATGAATGTGCGTTTCATCATACGCTGGATCGTGGTACCGCCAGCGGTTGTAATCCTCCGAAGGAATCTCCCCGGCAAGCAGCTTGGCCGCCTGCGCCGGCCACACAAGAAGAAGCTGACCCAGATCCGCAGCCTGTATCCCCTCCTTCGGCAAACTCCACGCGAAGGCAGATCACGCCGTCGATCTCCTGGATTCAAATCCATTTGCGGACTTTCGACGTAAACAGCGTGTGCCTCAGGCCATCCATGGCGTCGATATTCGGAGCTGCGATGTCTCAAGGCAAGGCACCCACTCCTCCGCCATCGCTGCCGTCAAGCTCCCCCTTAGGAGTCCAATTCCCTGGCTCACATTGTGCCATTCGTACAACGTCGATCTTTGCGCAGGCGGCCAATCAACGTTTGAGTATCCGAGCGATGCGCTATCAAGTCAGCAAAAACCTTAGCAATCCATATTGGAGCGTATGTTTACCCTTATAGCAGAGCCAAGAAAGCCGCAAGGGTTACAGTTCTTTCCGTCGCAGTGCCTTTTGACTGTCGGGTGCAGGTTTCGGCAATGCTCATATTGTTGCGCCTTCTTATCGGTGGGTATCAATATAGGCAGAATTCCAGATGACAGCGGTTTTCATCGGAGCCTCCTTGCTGTAAATTTTTCCCAGGTATGCCCGAATGGGATCAGCTGTAAATTCATCTCGATCAATCAGCTGCACAATCTCGTTGTACCGGCTGGCGGAAAGCATCTGAATTGCTTTTTCCATATGGTCTTGGCGAAAGTTGATGGAACCAAAAACCAATTGGTTTTCAAACCCGAAAGGCATGGTATCAAACTGAATCCTGGGTCCCAGTGAAAAGCTGTTATAGATTCCATTGCACCCCAGCGCGCGGCAGCGAAACGCCACATCATGCTCCACATTGGTTCCGTTGACGCCGATGAACGAGGTTGCCCTCCCGCCCAGTTTGTCAACGATCGCATCTGCGAGTTGCTCATTGGTTTCAAAAACATTGCGCACATAATCGCCGCCGGTTTGCTCCATGGCAAATCGCACCTTGGGGCTATCCTCCGGGCTGCGGCCAACGAACGCAATATGCGCGTTTGGGTGCGCCTGATGAATGATATCGCCGATGAACATACCGGTCGTTCCCAACCCGAAGATCACAGTGCGATCAAAAATTTCCTCCGCCGCATAAATCCGCGCTTGCTCCAGCGAACACTGGTGTCTCCGCGCCGCCTGACGGAAATTATGCGCTCCGCCCAGATCTTCCATACGCTCCACCTGAAACAGCATGCACGCAAAAGGATCTGGAAATACCATTTTTTTAGCGAAAGAGAGCGCAATCCTACCGTTTTCCACATATCCGTCCGGAATCTCCAGCAACATATCCGGATTGACGTACATATCGTCGCAGAATAGCCCATCCGCCTGATCGCAGCCATACGCAACGGTCCATAGCCGTCAATCTTGGCCAACTCTTCAAGCTCCTTGGGCAAACCCCGGTAAAACTGACGGTAGATATCAATAAACAAGCCGGATTTAATACCCGAGGCAAAAATCGCAGGCAGATAGAAGGTCCATGGCGCATTTAGCAGATTGATGGTTTTTGATTCCCCTGTGATCCATCCAAGCAATCCGGAGATGCCAAAGAAATCAAAAATCTGAAATTGATATAGGTGGAAAGGATCACGGTCTGGGGCGGCACGTAATGGTGAAAAGCGCCAGCGCAAACAGCGCGCTTTGCCCACGGAATCTGAACCTTGCAAACCCATAACCTGTCAACGCACAGGAACAGACCTGGATCAGCGCACTATGCTGTTGCACTTGACTTGACAATTCAAGAATCAGAATTCTTGCAGGTTGTGCTACGTATTCTTGCAAGCGTAGGGATTTCATACCTGCAAGGTTAATTTTTCTTTGAAGGCCTCGGCGCGACCAAAGGGCTTTCCGATGGTTTCGCAATCTCCATTATCGCGGCGTACCGCCGCGGGTTTCGGTGAAGAAAGGCGGGCATGCACAGCCGGATGGCCATGCATGCCCGCCTTTTCCTTTGATAGCCTTCGGAGCCCATGGAAAAGCCCGCTTTTGTGGCAGGCTGAAAGCATGAAGGGTTTACTCTTTTTCCTGATGCGCCAGGGCCGCGCCCACGAAATCCCGGAAAAGGGGATGGGGACGGTTGGGGCGGCTGCGGAGCTCGGGATGGAACTGTACGGCCACAAACCAGGGATGATCGGGAATCTCCACAATCTCCACCAGGTCGCGCTCGGGGTTTTTGCCCGCTATGCGCATGCCGCCGGCCATGAAGCGCTCCAGGTATTCGTTGTTGAACTCATAGCGGTGGCGGTGGCGCTCCTCCACCTCGCTGACGCCGTAGGCCCTGTGGCTGAAGGAGCCCGGGAGCAGCGCGCAGCGGTACTTGCCCAGGCGCATGGTGTGGCCCAGGTTTTGCAAATTTTGATCCGGCATCAGGTCGATGACGGGATAGGTGGTGTTGGGGTCCACCTCGGTGGTGTTGGCGTCCCGCAGGTCCAGCACGTGACGGGCGAACTCGATCACCGCCATCTGCATGCCCAGGCAGATGCCCAGGAAGGGAACGCGCTTTTCCCGGGCGTACTGCACGGCGGTCATCTTGCCCTCCAGTCCCCGGGAGCCAAATCCGCCGGGCACCAGTACGCCGTGGCAGTCCGACAGGTAGCTTTCCACATTCTCCTGGGTCACCGCCTCCGCGGGGATCCACTTGATGTTCACCTTGGCGTGGTGATGGATGCCGCCGTGGGTCAGAGCCTCCACGATGCTCAGGTAGGCGTCGGGCAGCTCCACATACTTGCCCACCAGGCCGATGGTGGTTTCCCGCTGGGGGGTGAGCTGGCGCTCCACCATGGCCGCCCACTCGGTGAGATCGCAGCGGGTATCCGTAATGCCCAGCAGCTGGCAGACCAGCTCGTCCAGCCCCTCCTGGTGCAGCAGCAGCGGCACCTCATAGATGGTGCGGGCGTTGAGGTTCTGGATCACCCGCTCTCCGGGAAGGTTGCAGAACAGGCCGATTTTCGCCCGCACCTCCCGGGGAATCTCATGCTCGGAGCGGCACACCAGGATGTCCGGGGAAATGCCGATGCCGCCCAGCTCCTTGACGCTGTGCTGGGTGGGCTTGGTTTTCAGCTCCCCGGCGGCCTTCAGGTAGGGCACCAGGGTCACGTGGATGTACAGGCTGTTTTCGTAGCCCACCTCCGCCCGCATCTGCCGGATAGCCTCCAGGAAGGGCTGGCTTTCGATGTCCCCCACCGTGCCGCCGATCTCGGTGATCACCACGTCCGGGGCGTTCTGCGTCCGGGACACCGCCAGGATGTTCCGCTTGATCTCGTTGGTGATGTGCGGAATCACCTGAATGGTCGCGCCCAGGTATTCTCCCCGGCGCTCCCGGTCGATGACCGTTTTGTACACCCGGCCGCTGGTCACGTTGGCCGCCTGGGTGAGGTTTTCGTCAATAAAGCGCTCGTAATGCCCCAGGTCCAGGTCCGTTTCCGCGCCGTCGTCGGTGACGAACACCTCCCCGTGCTGGTAGGGATTCATGGTGCCGGGGTCCACGTTGATGTACGGGTCAAACTTCTGGATGGATACGCGCAGACCACGGCACTTGAGCAGCCGCCCCAGGGACGCCGCCGTGATCCCCTTCCCCAGGGACGATACCACGCCGCCGGTCACAAAAATAAACTTGGTGTGCATGCCGTCAAACCCCTTTCGACATCTCAGCCGCCCTGCGGCCACCCGCCGCATCCTTTCCGGCTATCTTCAAACTTGAATCAGGACGCTTCAGTATAGGCGCATCCGGCCGGTTCGTCAAGGTCATTCCCGAAAAAAAAACAATGGAAAAGGCAGCCTGCGCATGCCGGCGCCGCCGGCGAGAAATCTTTTCTCTTCCACCGGCGCAAACCCTTGTATTTCGGGAAAAGCTGTGGTATACTGCCATCGTATGATTTTCCATGCGGCGGGGTCTGCCCCTGGGCAGGCGCCTTCCCGCAGGCAGGCGTAGCGCAGTCCGGTATTTGCCGGCAGAGCCTCATGAAAGAAGGGTTCACCGTAAAAGAGTGGCATTTGCTCCAGGCCGCCCAGACGCGGCAGGCGGCAAAGACGCGCCCAGCGCCTTCCGCCTGAGGCTCGCGTTTTTGGCCCTGGCAGGAGCAAGTGAGGGCCACTCTTTTGTGTTGTTTCCACGCGGCGAACCGCGGCCGGCTGCCCGGCCGCAAACCCTTGATAAACCATTGTATAGAAGCGGAGATGCATCATGCCCAAAGCGGAACTGACCACCTTCGTCACCCCCAAGTGCCAGGCGCTGGCCCAACGTATGGGCCTGGAGCTGGTGGACGTTTGCCTGGACCGGGAGAGCGCCGGGAAATACCTGCGCATCTACCTGGACAAGCCCGAGGGGCTGACCCTGGACGATTGCGAAAGCTACCACCGGGCCATCCAGCCGCAGCTGGAGGCCTACGATTACGACTTTCTGGAGGTTTCCAGCCCCGGGGTGGACCGCCCGCTGAAAACGCCGCGGGATTATGAGCGGCACCTGGGCGACGAGGTGGAAGTGAAGCTGTTCAAGGCGGTGGACGGCGCCAAGCTGTACACGGGCGTGCTGGCCGGCCTGGACGAGGACGGGCAGATCCTGCTGGATACCCCGCAGGGGCGGCGAGCCTTTCCGCGAAAGGCCGCGGCAACCGTTCGCCCGGTGGTGGACATGACCGGCATCGAAAACGTGGACTTGTCCGAATAAGTCCTGCATAATGTATTGAGCGGAAGGCGGTAAAGATAGCATGCGAGCAGTGAAGAACGAGCGCAAGAACGACAAGTCCGAGATTGTCGAGGCATTGAAAGCCCTGGCCAAGGAAAAGGATATCAGCGAGGAGCTGCTGTTCAACGCCATTGAAGAGGCGCTGAAGGCGGCCTTTAAGAAGAACCTGGCGAAGTCGGAGGTGGCGCCCGCCAACCTGTCCGTCACCATGAACCGGGAGACGGGGGTCGCCCACGTCTACGCCCGCAAGCTCATTGTGCCCCAGGTGGAGGAGCCCTCCAGCCAGATCAGCCTGGAGGACGCCCAGAAGCTGCGCCCGGATTACCAGATGGGCGACATCGCCGAGGTGGACGTGACGCCCACGGGCTTTTTGCGGGTGGCCGCCCAGACGGCCAAGCAGGTGATCATGCAGCGCATCCGCGAGGCGGAGCGGGGCAAGATCTACGACGAATACATCGAGAAGGAAAGCGAGATCCTCACGGCCATCGTGCAGCGGGTGGAGCCCAAGGCGGTGTACGTGGAGCTGGGCCGCACCGAAGGCGTGCTGGAGCAGCAGGACATGATCCCCGGCGAGGTGCTCCACGACGACGACCACATCAAGGTTTACGTGCTGGAGGTGCACCGCTCCGGGCCCGTGGGGCCCCGGGGACCGCAGGTGCGGGTCAGCCGCATCCATCCCAACCTGGTCAAGCGCCTGTTTGAGATGGAGGTGCCGGAGATCGCCGGCGGCGTGGTAACCATCAAGTCCATCGCCCGGGAGGCGGGCAGCCGCACCAAAATGGCCGTCCATTCCTCCGACATGATGATCGACCCCGTGGGCGCCTGCGTGGGCCAGCGGGGCAGCCGGGTGGACCGGGTGGTGGAGGAGCTCAAGGGCGAGAAGATCGACATCATCAAGTGGAGCGCGGACCCCGCGGAGTTCGTGGCCAACGCCCTGAATCCCGCCCATGTGCTCAGCGTCTTTGTGGCGGAGGGCGAAAAGGCCTGCCGGGTGGTGGTGCCGGATAACCAGCTTTCCCTGGCCATCGGCAAGGAGGGGCAGAACGCCCGCCTGGCCGCCAAGCTCACCGGCTGGAAGATCGACATCAAGAGCCAGAGTCAGGCCGCCGCGCTCACCGACATGGTGGACGAGGACGCCGCCCAGGAGCCCGTGCTCCAGCCGGAGGCCATCAGCCCCTTCGCCGGCCTGGAGGACATGGAACTCCCCGGCCTGGACGAGGACGACACGCTGTAAAACGTCGCGGAGGGAACGGAAAAGGATGAAGCCCAAGAAAATACCCATGCGCATGTGCGTGGGCTGCCGTGAAATGAAGCCCAAGCGGGAGCTGATCCGCGTGGTGCGCTCCCCGGAGGGGGAGGTCTCCATGGACGCTACGGGCAAGAAGCCCGGCCGGGGGGCCTACCTGTGCAGGGACGCCGCCTGCCTGGCCAGGGCGCTGAAGCAAAAGCAGCTGGAGCGCCAGCTGGAGGCGCAGCTGACCCCCCAGGTGGTGGAGCAGCTGCAGCAGACGCTGGCCAGCCTGCCCGCGCCGGAAACGGAGGGCCCATGAGCCAGGAAAAAGCGCGGGGCATGCTGGGCCTGTGCGCCCGGGCCGGGCAGCTGGCCTTTGGCGAGGACGGATGCCTGGGCGCTATCCGCACGGGCAAGTGCGGGGTGCTCATCCTGGACCAGGGCGCGTCCGCCAACGCGCGCAAGCGCTACACGGACGCCTGCCGCACCCACCGGGTGCCGCTGGCCCTGGCCTCGCCCGGGCTGGTGGAACAGTCCACCGGCAAGCGAGGCCGCATGGCCGCCGCCGTGTACAAGGGCGGCTTTGCAGATCAATTGCGTACCACGCTCGGGGCTCAGGTTCCCGGGCAAACGATAGAAGAAACGGCAAATAATTGCGGGGGTGCAAGCGTCGAATGACCAAAGTGAAACTGAAGGATGCAACCAAAGAGCTGGCCACGGGTGCGGGGGCCGTTTTGAACGACGCCACCCGCGTGCGCAAGTCAGCCGATGCCCTGATGCAGTCGCTTCGCAAGCTGGAAGTGAAGTTCACCAGGGAAGAGGAAGAACGGGTAGCCCGGGAGAAGCGGGAGGAGCAGGAGAAGCTCCTGAGCTCCCACTCCAAGGCGTTTACTATGCCCGATGACGACGAGCCCCAGGCTCAGCCCGCCCCCCAGGCGGACGCCCCCGCAAAGGAGCAGCCCCAGGCGGTTCAGCCCGCTCCCGAAGCGCCCAAGCCCGAAGCCCCCAAGGCTGAGGCGAAGCCCGAGCCCAAGCCCGAGGCTCCCAAGCCCGAGGCGAAGCCCGCCGAGGAGAAGCCCGCCAAGCCCTACATCGGCCAGCGGATGCCGCAGCCTGCGCCGCAGCCCGCCCGTCCCGTGGTGGGCCAGCGGATGCCGCAGCCTGCGCCCCGGCCCGTGCAGCCCGGCGCGCCCCGGCCCCAGGGGCCCTACGGCAGGCCCGCCAACCCCCAGGGACCCTACGGCCGCCCGGCCAATCCCCAGGGGCCCTACGGCAGGCCCGCCAACCCCCAGGGACCCTACGGACGCCCGGCTAATCCCCAGGGGCCCTACGGCCGCCCGGCCAACCCCCAGGGACCCTATGGCAGGCCAGCCAATCCCGCCGGCGGCGCGGCTGCCGGTTCTCCCCGGCCCCAGGGGGGCTTTGCGCCCCGGCCCCAGGGCGGCGCGCCCCGGCCCGGCATGGGCGGCCCGCGCCCCGGCATGGGCGGACGGCCCATGAGCCGCCCCAAGGCGCCTGAGCTGACGCCGGTGATGGAGAAGGAGCGCGTCTCCAACTACGATCCCAACAAGAAGAACTACATCCGCCAGCACGATCCGGAGCGGGTGACGCGGAACAAGCGCAACGCGGTGAAGAACACCTTCAACGGCTATGACGACGACGTGGTGCGCGGCGGCCGCCGGGCCCGGGTCAAAAAGCCCTCCGCCCAGCAGCTCATGGCCCCCATCAAGATCGACCACGCCTACATGACCGCGGACACCATCACCGTCCGCGACCTCACCGAGCGCATTGGCAAGCCCGCCGGCGAGATCCTCAAAAAGCTGCTGATGCTGGGCAACATGGCCAACATCAACACCGAGCTGGACTTTGACACCGCATCCCTGATCTGCGCGGACTTTGACGTGACCCTGGAAAAGAAGCTGGACAAGACCGCCGAGGATCACCTGGAGGCGGAGGACTTTGCCGACACCGAGGAGAACCTGCTGCCCCGGCCCCCGGTGGTTACCATCATGGGCCACGTGGACCACGGCAAGACCAGCCTGTTGGACTACATCCGCAAGTCGCGGGTCACCGCGGGCGAGGCGGGCGGCATCACCCAGCACATCGGCGCGTACACCGTGGAGGTCAACGACCGCTCCATCACCTTCCTGGATACCCCTGGCCACGAGGCCTTCACCGCCATGCGCGCCCGGGGCGCCCAGGCCACGGATATCGCCGTGCTGGTGGTGGCCGCCGACGACGGCGTGATGCCGCAGACCATTGAGGCCATCCATCACGCCCAGGCCGCCGAGGTGCCCATCATCGTCGCCGTGAACAAGATGGACAAGGAAGGCGCTGATCCCGAAAAGATCAAGCAGGAGCTCACCAAGTACGACGTGGTGTGCGAGGATTGGGGCGGCGAGACCATTGTGGTGCCCGTCAGCGCCAAGACCGGCATGGGCATTGACGAACTGCTGGAGATGATCCTGCTGCAGGCGGACGTGCTGCAGCTGCGGGCCAACCCCAACCGGCTGGGCCGGGGGATCATCATCGAGGCCAAGCTGGATAAGGCTCGCGGTCCCCTGGCCACCGTGCTGGTGCAGAACGGCACCCTGCGGGTGGGGGATAACATCATTGCGGGCCTGGCCGCGGGCCGCGTGCGCGCCATGATCAACGACCGGGGCGAGCGGGTGGAATCCGCGGGACCCTCCACGCCGGTGGAGGTCATGGGCTTTGACGACGTGCCCTCCGCGGGCGACGAGGTCATCGCCGTGGGCGACGACAAGCTCAGCCGCCAGGTAGCGGACGAGCGCCGGGAAAAGCTCCGGGCATCCCGGGAGGCCACCATGGCCAAGATGTCCATGGAGAACCTCTTCGCCTCCATCGAGGAGGGCAAGCAGCTCACCCTGAACCTGATCATCAAGGCGGACGTGCAGGGCAGCGTGGAGGCCGTGAAGCAGGCCCTGGAAAAGCTCAGCAACGACGAGGTGAAGGTGCGGGTGCTGCACAGCGGCGCAGGCGCCATCACCAAGGACGACGTGAACCTGGCCAGCGCCTTCAACGCCATCATCATCGGCTTCAACATCCGCCCCGACGCCTCCGCCCGGGCCACCGCCGAAAAGGAAAAGGTGGACGTGCGCCTCTACACGGTGATCTACAGCGCCATCGAGGACATGGAAAAGGCCATGAAGGGCATGCTGGCCCCCGAGTACAAGGAAGTGCTGCTGGGCCACGCCGAGGTGCGCAGCGTGTTCAAGATCACCGGCGCGGGCACCATCGCCGGCTGCTATGTGCAGGATGGCAAAATGCAGCGCAACGCGCAGGTGCGCCTGCTGCGGGACAACGTGGTGATGTTCACCGGCAAGCTCTCCTCCCTGAAGCACTACAAGGAGGACGTGAAGGAAATGGGCACGGGCTTCGAGTGCGGCATGAGCCTGGAGGGCTACAACGAGATCAAAGAGGGCGACGTGGTGGAGTGCTACATCATGGAGGAAATTCCCCGCTGACGCCGTCCCCCTATACCGAGCAATTCCCGGCGGAGACCGGCGCGGACCGGATCGGCGGGCATACCGGGCCGGTCGGGGAGGAGGCTTGCCATAGCCCCCTCCCCGGTTTCTTCCCCGGAAAGGAGTATCCATGAGCTATCAGAGAATCGACCGCATCTCCGAAGAGGTCCGCCGGGAGGTGGACGCCATCATTCGGGAGGAAGTGAACGACCCGCGGGTGTCGGGGACGTTCTCGGTGACCCGCGCGGAGGTCACCCGGGACCTTCGCTATGCGAAGATCTACATCAGCATCCTGGAAGAGGACAAGCGGGAGCCCATGATGAAGGCGCTCAAGAGCGCCGCCGGGTTTATCCGCCGGGAGCTGGGCAAGCGGATGCTCATCCGCTACAGCCCCGAAATGAGCTTTGTGGCCGACGGCAACATCGCCTACGGCGTGCACATCGCAGAAGTGCTGCGCAAAGCGCAGCAAGCGGAGGAGCGGACGGACCATGGAGATGGAGACGAAAGCGATCAATGACCGGGCGGGGCTGCTGGAGGATATCCGCCGGGCGAAAAAGATCGTGCTTTGCGCCCATGTGAGCCCCGACGGGGACACCCTGGGCAGCTGCCTGGCCCTGCGCCTGGCCCTGGAAAAGCTGGGCAAGCAGGCGCAGGTGGTTTGCCAGGACGCGGTGCCGGGGTATCTTTCCTTTTTGCCGGGGGCGGAGCAGGTGCGGCGCCCGGACGCCCTGGGGCCGGTGCACCCGGAGCTGGTGCTGTGCGTGGACGTGTCCGACCAGCGCCGCCTGGGCAGCTGCATCCGCCTGTTTGAGGCGGCCCAGCATACCGCCCAGGTGGACCACCATGGCACCAATCCCTTCTATGCCCAGCGCAACCTGGTTTCCCCTGCTTCCAGCGCCACGGGCCTGGTGGTCTGGGAGCTGATCAAGCAGCTGGGCGTCGTCATCGATACGGACATCGCCCGCTGCCTGTACACCGCCGTGAGCACCGATACCGGCAATTTCAGCTTCAACAACACCACCGCCGAGGCTTTCCTGATGATGGGGGAACTGATGCTGCTGCCTCTGCCCCTGGCAGAGATGAACCGCATGCTCTTCCGGGTGCGGAGCAAGCCGCAGATTCTGCTGCTCAGCCGCGCCCTGGCCAGCCTTCGCTTTTGCGCCGGGGACCGCATCGCCTACATGGCCCTGAGCTGGCAGGACTTCCTGGACTGCGGCGCCCTGCCCGAGCACGCGGAGGCCATTGTGAACTTCGCCCTGGACGTGCACGGCGTGCGCCTGGCCTTCCTGGCCCGGGAGACGGACATGGGCGATGTGAAGCTGAGCATGCGCGCCCTGGCTCCCTGCAAGGTGGACGGCATTGCGGCGGACCTGGGCGGCGGCGGCCACGCCATGGCGGCGGGCTGCACCCTGGAAATGCCCCTGGAGCAGGCGGTGGAGCTGGTGCGCGAGCGCATGGAACAAGCGCTGCAAGCGGCGCTGGAGCAAGGAGCGGCCCTGTGAACGGATTTATCAACATCCTCAAGCCCCCGGGCATGACCTCCGCCGCGGTGGTGGCCACCCTGCGCCGCCTGTGCGGCGGGGAAAAGGCCGGCCACGCGGGGACACTGGACCCGGAGGCCGCCGGCGTGCTGCCCGTGATGATGGGCCGCGCCGCGCGGCTTTTTGATTACCTGGTGGACAAGGAAAAGGAATATGTGGCGGAGGTGGCCTTTGGCGCCGCCACGGATACCCAGGACGCCACGGGCCGGGTGATTGCCCGGGGAGAATGCTATCCCACCCGGGAGCAGATTCAATCGGCGCTGCCGGCCCTCACCGGGGAGATCCGCCAGCGGCCCAGCATGTACAGCGCCATCAAGCGGGAGGGCACGCCCCTGTACGCCCTGGCCCGCCGGGGCGAAACGGTGGAGGCGCCTGAGCGCACGGTGCTGGTGCGGGAGCTGCGCCTCATGGACGAGACGGATCGCCATGGCTGGATGCTGCGCATCCGCTGCGGCCGGGGCACCTATGTGCGCTCCATTTGCCACGACCTGGGGGAGCTGGTGGGCTGCCCGGCGCACATGCGCTTTCTATTGCGGAGCCGCAGCGGCTTTTTTACCCTGGACAACGCCATGACCCTGGAGGAGGCCGCCGCGGCCGCGGAGGCGGGGGAGCTGGCCCAGAGGATGATCCCCCTGGACGCGCCCCTGGGGCACATGAAGCTGGCGCGGGTTCCCGGCCGCCTGGCGCGCCCCGCGCAAAACGGCGCCAAGCTGCCCGCCCGGGCCCTGGACTTTGACGCGCCGCCGGCCCCCGGGGAGGCCGTGCGGGTCTATCTATCGGACGCCTTCTGGGGCATCGGCTGCCTGCAGGGGGATATGCTGGTCTGGCGGGCGCAGATGCCCCCGGATGCGTAAGGAGGAACAAGCCGTTGCGGATCGTATGCAATCCTGCCCGGACGGAGCCCTGCGTGCTGGTGCTGGGCATGTTTGACGGGGTGCACCGGGGGCACCAAAGGCTGCTGATTACGGGCAATGCCCTGGCGGAGGCCGCGGGGATTCCCCTGCGGGTATGCACCTTTTCCCCGCATCCCCTGGCGGTGCTGCGCCCGGACCGCGCCCCCCGGATGCTGACCACGCTCCCCGAGCGCGCCCGGTTCATGCTGGGCTTCGGGGTGGACGAGCTGTGCGTGTTTCCCTTCACCCGCGCCCTGGCGGACGAGCTCCCGGAGGACTTTGTCCGGCGGATGGCGCAGACCTTCCGGCCGAAGCATGTGGTGGTTGGCTTCAACAACACCTTCGGCCAGGGGGGACGGGGCAACGGCGCGCTGCTCACCGCCATGGGCCGGGAGCTGGGCTTTGAGACCCACATTGTCCCGGCGGTGGAGCTGGATGGCGCGCCGGTGAGCTCCACCCGCATCCGCGCCCTGCTGACCCTGGGGGATATCCATGGGGCCACCCGGCTGCTGGGCCATGCCTATACCCTTTCGGGCAGGGTCATGGACGGCAAGCATATCGGCCGCACCATGGGTTACCCCACCGCCAACGTGGACGTTCCACGGAACAAGGCGCTCCCCGCCTATGGGGTGTACGCCTGTTACCTGACGGTGGAGGGCCGCGCCTACCCGGCGGTGGTGAACGTGGGGCGTCACCCCACGCTGCCCGAGGGCTCCGTGACCGTGGAGGCCCATGTGCTGGACGCCTGCCTGATGCTCTATGGAAAAAAGGTGCGGCTGGACTTTCTGGATTTTCAGCGCTCGGAGCGCAAATTTGACACCGTGGAGGAGCTGAAGGCGCAGATTCGAGCGGACTCGGAGCAGGCGCGGGCGTTCTTCCGGCGGTGGGAGCAGCGCTGACGGGCCCGGTGCCCCGGTACGCCTCCCCTTTTCCGGCGGCGGACCGGGGCGCTTTTGGACTGTTCGCTTTTCAGCGGGGGTAAGCCGTGCTATAATGGTGCAAGCTATGAAGCGGACCGGGGATTGCGGCCTGGGCCGCGCTTTTTTCCAGGGACGGGCGGCCTGCGCCGCAAGGAGGCGGTATTTATGAATCGTTTTGTGCTCAAGGCCCCGTACAGCCCCAGCGGGGATCAGCCCCAGGCCATTGAGGCGCTGGCCCGGGGCTTTGAGCAGGGACTGCAAAGCCAGGTGCTCCTGGGGGTTACCGGCTCGGGCAAAACCTTCACCATGGCCTCGGTGATTGAGCGGGTGCAGCGCCCCACCCTGGTCATCGCCCACAACAAGACCCTGGCCGCCCAGCTGTGCAGCGAATTCCGCGCCTTTTTCCCGGACAGCCGGGTGGAGTATTTTGTCAGCTATTACGACTATTATCAGCCCGAGGCGTACATCGCCTCCTCGGACACCTACATCGAGAAGGACGCCTCCATCAACGACGAGATCGACCGCCTGCGCCACAGCGCCACCGCCGCCCTGCGGGAGCGACGGGATGTGATCATCGTGGCGTCGGTGAGCTGCATCTATTCCATGGGCGACCCCAGCGAATACGAGGGGCAGATGATCTCCCTGCGGCCGGGCATGGCCATGGACCGCAACGCCCTGCTGCGCAAGCTCATTGAGATTCAGTATGAGCGCAACGACGTGGACTTTGTTCGCGGCACCTTCCGGGTGCGGGGGGACACGGTGGAAATCATCCCCGCCGGGGAGTTTGAGCACGCGCTGCGGGTGGAGTTTTTTGGGGACGAGATCGATCGCATTTCGGAGATCGAGGTGGTCAGCGGCCATGTGCTGGCCACCCTGGAGCATGCGGCGGTGTTCCCCGCCACCCACTACGCCACCGACCACAGCCACATGGAGGAAAACATCGCCGTGATCGAGCGCGACCTGCGGGAGCGGGTGGCGCAGTTTGAGCAGGAGGGCAAGCTGCTGGAGGCCCAGCGGATCGCCCAGCGCACCAACTACGATATCGAGATGATGCGGGAGATCGGCTACTGCCAGGGCATTGAGAACTACAGCCGCTACTTTGACGGCCGCAAGCCCGGGGACGCCCCCTATTCCCTTCTGGATTACTTCCCCAAGGATTTCATCTGCTTCATTGACGAAAGCCACGTGACCGTGCCGCAGATTCGCGCCATGTACAACGGCGACCGGGCCCGGAAGGACACCCTGGTGGAGTACGGCTTCCGCCTGCCCTCCGCTTATGACAACCGGCCGCTGCTCTTTTCCGAGTTTGAACAGCGCATTCATCAAACGGTGTACGTCTCCGCCACCCCCGGCCCCTACGAGAGCGCCAAGGCGGAGCAGGTGGTGGAGCAGATCATCCGTCCCACGGGGCTGCTGGATCCCAGGATCATCGTGCGCAAGGCCACGGGCCAGGTGGACGACCTGGTGGGCGAAATTCGCCAGGTGACGGCCCGCAACGAGCGGGTGCTGGTCACCACGCTCACCAAGCGCATGGCCGAGAGCCTCACCGATTACCTCAAGGAGCTGGAGATTCGCGTGCGCTACCTGCACAGCGACATCCAGACCATCGAGCGCATGGAGCTCATCCGCGACCTGCGGCTGGGGGAATACGACGTGCTGGTGGGCATCAACCTGCTGCGGGAAGGCCTGGACCTGCCGGAGGTGGCCCTGGTGGCCATTCTGGACGCGGACAAGGAGGGCTTTCTGCGCAGCGAAACCAGCCTGGTGCAGACCATCGGCCGGGCGGCCCGCAACGCCGACGGCCGGGTGATCATGTACGGCGACGTGATCACCGAGAGCATGATGAAGGCCATCGGCGAGACCAACCGCCGCCGCGCCCTGCAGGAGGCCTACAACCAGGCCCACGGCATCACCCCGGAAACCGTGCGCAACGCCGTGCGGGAGGTATTGGAGATCACCAAGAAGGTCTCCGACGCCGCCCCCGCCGCCCTGAACGAGGACGAGCGCGCCGCGCTGATGCGCCAGGTGGAGGAGGAGATGCTAGCCGCCGCCAAGAACCTGGAGTTTGAGCAGGCCGCCAGGCTCCGGGACCAGCTGCTGGCCCTGCGGGGGGAGAAGGTCCCCGTCAGCGACGTGCAGCAGCGGCGCAAGCGCAGCCGCCGCCGCTGAGAACCATTCCCATCCTGTACGAAAGCGAAGTGATTTCCATGGTGCCCTATCATCTGCCCCTGGACGCCCAATATGCCGCTATGCCCTGGGAGGCAATCGACACGGTGGTGTTCGACGTGGGCAACGTGCTGCTCTCCTTTCAGCCCCAGCGCATTCTGGAGGAGGTTTTCCCCGGCGAGCCGGAGAAGCACGCGCTGCTCCTGGACAAGGTGTTCCACTCCCCCTGCTGGGTGATGCTGGACCGGGGCACGCTCTCCCTGGACGAGGCCGCGGACGCCATGGCCGGGCTGGATAAGGCCCTGCGCCCGGATATCCGCCGCCTGCTGGACGACTGGTCCGACCTGAAAACCTTCATCCCCGAGGGGGTGGAGACCCTGCGCCTTTGCAAGGCCAAGGGCAAGCGCTGCCTGATCCTCTCCAACTACCGGGCGGAGAGCTTCCAGCGGGTGCTGGACAAGTTTGATTTCTTCCGCCTGGCCGACGGCATGGTCATTTCTTCCCGGGTGCATTTGTTGAAGCCCTCGGCGGAGATCTACCACTACCTGCTGGACCAGTTCCACCTGGACGGCAACCGCACCCTGTTCATCGACGACGCCCCCGCCAACATCGAGGGCGCGCTCCACTGCGGCATTCAGGGGCTGTGCTTCAACGCCCCGGGCAAGCTGAAGCGCTTCTTCGGCTTTTGAGCCGGGCTGCATTTCCCCTGTTTCCCCCCTTGACGGGGAGGGAAAACCGTGCTATCATGCAAAGCAATTTCACAGGGGCGGTTCATCGCCCCATGAAAGGCCGTGAAGAGCAGCAGTACCCGGGGATCCGCCCTTTTCAGAGAGCCGCGTCAAGGTGCGAGTGCGGCAGGGAAGGCCCGGCGAAGGAACGGCTCGGAGCCTCCGCCCCAACGGCGAACGCCCAGTAGGCGCGGACGGGAGAAGCCCGTGACAGCTTCAGGCAATCGGCTCCTGGGAGCTCGTTGCCTGTGAGGGGATGCGGCTGCAAGGCCTGCATCCAATGAGGGTGGTACCGCGTAAGACGCCGTCTTTCGTCCCGGAAACAGGGACGAAGGGCGGCTTTTTTTCGTAGGGCCCGGTGAAAGAAGGGAGCGGTTTTCATGCGGCGGACTCATTACTGCGGCGCGCTGCGCCGGGAACACATGGGACAGGCGGCGGTGTGCTGCGGCTGGGTGCAGACCCGGCGGGACATGGGCGGCGTGATCTTCCTGGACCTGAAGGACCGGGAGGGCGTCTTGCAGGTGGTGTGCGACACCCGGCGCCTGCCTCCGGAGGACTTCCGCCTGGCGGAGACCCTGCGGATGCAGTCGGTGATTCAGGCGGAGGGGATCATCGCCCACCGGGACCAGGAGACCTACAACCCCCGCCTGGCCACCGGCGAGGTGGAGCTGCGGGCGGAGCGCCTCGTGCTGCTGTCGGCGGCCATGCCCCTGCCCTTCTCCCTGGATGAGGATGCCCACGTGCGGGAGGAATTGCGGCTGAAGTACCGCTACCTGGATCTGCGCCGGCCCACCTTGCAGCAGGCGCTGCGCTTCCGCCACCGGGTGCAGGCCGCGGCGGAGCGCTTCCTGGACGGGGAGGGCTTCTGCCAGGTGGAAACCCCCATGCTGTGCCGTTCCACCCCCGAGGGCGCCCGGGATTACCTGGTGCCCAGCCGGGTGCATCCCGGCGCCTTCTACGCCCTGCCCCAGAGCCCGCAAATTTTCAAGCAGCTCTTGATGGTGGGCGGCCTGGACCGGTACTACCAGGTGGCCCGGTGCTTCCGGGACGAGGATCTGCGTGCGGACCGCCAGCCGGAGTTCACCCAGGTGGATATGGAGATGTCCTTTGTGGAGCAGGAGGACGTGCTCCTGCACCTGGAAAAGCTGTTCCAGACGGTGTTCGCCCAGGTGATGGGCCGGGAGCTGGGCTACGCCTTCCCCCGCCTGACCTGGCGGGCGAGCATGGACCGCTACGGCTGCGACAAGCCCGACCTGCGCTTTGGCCTGGAGATCATCGACGTGACGGACATCGCCGCGGCCTGCGATTTTTCCGTGTTCCGCGCCGCGGCGGAAACGGGCGGCGTGGTCCGCGCGCTGAACTGCAAGGGCTGCGGGGAGACGTTCACCCGCTCCACCATTGAGCTTTTGACGGATCACGCCCTGGGCTACGGGGCCAAGGGCATGGCGTGGATCCTGATTCGCCAAAGCGGCGAGATCAACTCCATTTTGCAAAAGTATTTCACGCCCCCCCAGTGGCAGGCGCTTCTGGCGCGGCTGGGGGCGGAAAACGGGGACTTCATCCTCTTCTGCGCGGACGGCTTCGCCACGGTGTGCCGCACCCTGGGCGGGCTGCGCCTGGAGGTGGGAGACATGCTGGGCCTGCGCTCCCGGGAGGACTTCCGCTTCTGCTTCGTCACGGATTTCCCCCAGTTCGAGTGGTCGGAGGAGGAGGGCCGCTACCTGGCCATGCATCATCCCTTCACCATGCCCTATGAGGAGGACCTGCCCTATCTGCTCACCGATCCCGGCCGGGTTCGCTCCCAGAGCTACGACGTGGTGCTCAACGGGGTGGAGCTGGGTAGCGGCTCCATCCGCATCCACCGCAGCGACGTGCAGGCGCTGATGTTCCAGGCACTGGGCTTTACCCAGGAGGAGGCCCGGGAGCGCTTCGGGTTCCTCCTGGACGCCTTCCGCTACGGCACGCCGCCCCACGGGGGCTTCGCCTTTGGCCTGGACCGGCTGGTGATGCTCCTCCTGGGCGCGGATTCCCTGCGGGATGTGATCGCCTTCCCCAAGGTCAAGGATGCTTCCTGTCCCATGACGGGCGCGCCAGCCCCGGTGGACCCCGCGCAGCTGGAGGTGCTCCGGCTGGGGGTGGATGCCGGGGACCAGGCGCGGAAGCGGCAAAAGCGCCGCCCCGCCATGGCCGTGCGCCAGGTGGCCGAGCTGGCCAAGCTCTCCCTGACCCCGGAGGAGGAGGAACGCATGGGCCGGGAGCTGGAGGCGGTGCTGGATTTCGCCCAGGCGCTGAGCAGCCTGGATACCCAGGACGTGCCCATGACCGCCCATGTGGTGCCCCTGGAAAACGTGTTCCGGGAGGATGTCCCCGCCCCGGCCATGGACCGGGAGGAGCTGCTGGCCTGCGCTCCCGCCCGCACCCAGGAATGCGTGGCCGTGCCCCAGACCTTTGCTTGAGGAGGTATGCACCATGGAAAAGCTGACGGAATGGACCCTGACCCAGGCCAGGGAAGCCCTGGCCCGCGGCCGCGTCTCCTCCCGGGAGCTGACGGAAGCCTGGGTGCAGGCTATCCGGGACAAGGAAGGGGACATCGGCGCCTTTCTTACCTGCTGCCCGGAGCGGGCCCTGGCGGAGGCCTCCGCCATCGACGACGCCAGGGTTCGCGGGGAGTCGCTGCCGCCCCTGGCGGGCATCCCCATGGCGGTGAAGGACAACATCTGCGTCCGGGGGACGCCCACCACCTGCGCCTCCCGGATGCTGGAGCATTTTACGCCCCCCTACAGCGCCACCGCCTATGAAAAGCTGCGCTGGTGCCCGCTGCTGGGCAAGACCAACCTGGACGAGTTCGCCATGGGCTCTACCACGGAGAACTCCGCCTTTCACGTGACCCGCAATCCCCGGGATGTCTCCCGGGTGCCGGGAGGTTCCTCCGGGGGCAGCGCCGCCTGCGTGGCGGCCGGGGAAGCGCCCTTTGCCCTGGGGAGCGACACCGGCGGCTCCATCCGCCAGCCCGCGGCCTTCTGCGGGGTGGTGGGCATGAAGCCCACCTATGGCTCCGTGAGCCGCTACGGCCTGGTGGCCTTCGCCTCCTCCCTGGACCAGATCGGCCCCATGACCCGCACCGTGGCGGACAACGCCCTGGTCATGGACGCCCTGGCGGGGTATGACCAGCGGGACGCCACCTCCGTCAAGCGGGGTTACCCGCCCATGGGCCGGGAGCTGAAAGCGGGGGTCAAGGGACTGCGCATCGGCCTGCCCAGGGAGTTCTTCGGCAAGGGCATCGCGCCGGGGGTGAAAAAGCAGGTGCTCCGCGCCGCCAGGCTCCTGGAAAAGGAGGGCGCCACGGTAACGGAGGCAAGCCTTCCCTCCCTGGACTATGCCCTGCCCGCCTATTACGTCATTTCCAGCGCGGAGGCCTCCTCCAATTTGGCGCGGTTTGACGGTGTGCGCTATGGCCACCGGGCGGCGGAGTATCAGGACCTGGAGGAGCTGTACCTGAACAGCCGCAGCGAGGGCTTCGGCCCCGAGGTGAAGCGCCGCATCCTGCTGGGCACCTACGCCCTGAGCGCCGGCTACTACGACGCCTATTACAAAAAAGCCCTGCAGGTGCGCACGCTGGTGATTCGGGATATGGAGCGGGTGCTGGAGACGTGTGACGCGCTGCTGGGCCCTGTGGCCCCCACCACCGCCTATAAGCTGGGGGAAAAGACCGCCTCCCCCCTGGAAATGTACCTGGGGGATATCTACACCGTGCCGGTGAACATCGCGGGCATCCCCGCCCTGTCCCTGCCCTGCGGCACGGACGAAGCCGGCCTCCCCGTGGGGGCGCAGCTTATGGGCAAGGCCTTTTCCGAGCCCTTGCTTTACCGCATCGGCGCGGCCCTGGAACGGGTTGCGGGCTATGTGAAAAAGGAGGCGGATTGATATGCCCACCCCTTCGAAACTGCTCAAAGGCTACGAAATGGTCATCGGTCTGGAGGTCCATGTGGAGCTCAAGACCCGCACCAAGATTTTCTGCGGCTGCAAAACGGACTTCGGCGCGCCGCCCAACACCCAGTGCTGCCCGGTGTGCATGGGCTTCCCCGGCACGCTGCCGGTGCTCAACCGGCAGGTGGTGCACTACGCCGTGCTGGCCGGCCTGGCCACGGGCTGCACCATTGCCCGGTACTCCAAGCAGGACCGGAAAAACTACTTCTACCCCGACCTGCCCAAGGCATATCAGATCAGCCAATACGACCTGCCCCTGTGCGTGGACGGCCACCTGATGATCGAGACCCCGGAAGGGGAGAAGCGCATCGGCATCACCCGCATCCACATTGAGGAGGACGCGGGCAAGCTGATTCACGACCCTGAGCAGGGCACACTCATCGACTGCAACCGCTGCGGCGTACCCCTGATCGAGATCGTCTCCGAGCCGGACATCCGCACCGCCCAGGAGGCCGTGGCCTACCTGCAAAAGCTCCGGGCGGTGATCGCCTACACAGGCGTCAGCGATTGCAAAATGAACGAGGGCTCCCTGCGCTGCGACGTGAACCTCTCCATCCATAAGCCTGGAACGCCCCTGGGCACCCGCACCGAAATGAAAAACCTGAACTCCTTCCAGTCGGTGCAGCGGGCCATTGAGGAGGAATACCGCCGGCAGGTGGAGGCCCTGGAGCGGGGGGAGGCCATCGTGCAGGAGACCCGCCGCTTCGACCAGCAGACGGGCAAGACCTCCGCCATGCGCCGCAAGGAGAACGCCAACGATTACCGCTACTTCCCCGACCCCGACCTGGCGCCCATCGTGCTGGACGAGGCCACCCTGGAGGATTGGGCCAAGGAGCTGCCCCTGCTCCCCGACCAGCGCAAGGCGCGGTATATGGCCGACTTCGGCCTCACCGCCTACGCCGCCGAGCAGCTGGTGAGCGAAAAGGCGCTGGCGGAGTATTTCGAGGCCGCCTGCCAGCATACCCGCGCGCCCAGGACCCTGGCCAACCTGATGCTCACCGAGGTCTTCCGCCTCCTGCCCCCGGAGAGCACGGCCATTCCCGTGTCCCCGGCCCACCTGGGCCGCCTGGCGGACCTGACGGAGGCGGGCGACATCAGCGCGGGCGTGGCCAAGCGCGCCGTGGCCGCCCTGTGGGAGCGGGACCAGGACCCCGACGCCTGGGTGGAGGCCGCCGGCCTGCGCCAGCTCAACGATCCCGAGCTCCTGCGCGGCTACGCGGAGCAGGCCATCCGGGAGCACCCTGACCTGGCCGCGGGCTATTACAAGGGCAAGGTCAACCTGGCCAAGGCGCTCATGGGCGCGGCCATGGGCCTTTCCGGGGGCAAGGCGAACCCCGCGCTGCTGCAGCAGCTCATGGACCAGGCCCTGGAGCGCGGCCGGCCGGAATGATCCCCTCCCTCGAAGGTTTTTCCCGGCGCGCCCGCGCAAAAGAAGCGTTGACCGCTTTGTCTCCGGTGTGATACGCTATCTGGGAGCATAAGGGTTCGAAGGCATGACGCGGGCGGCGCGCCTTTCAACGCACAGGAGCAGCATACAGGAGCAAAGGGCCTTGCCGCGGCGCAGGGACGAGGGAGGACGGGAGCAGCATGAAAAAGGCATGGTTTGCAGCGCTTTGGATGGCCGTCATGGCGCTTTTGCCCGTGGCGGCGCTGGCCGGGACGGGGGATGTGACCATCGACCAGGGGAACTTCCCGGATGCGGCGTTTCGGGCGTATGTAAAGCAGTTTGACACGGACGGGGACGGCGTGCTTTCCGCGGCGGAGCGCGACAGCGTCACGGAAATCTTCGTTTACGGCGGATACGACGGCCAGCAGATTGCCGACCTGACCGGCGTGGAGCATTTCCAGCGGATCACGTGGCTGAATTGCTCCGACAACCGCCTGACGGCGCTGGACGTGACCGGCAACGCCGCGCTGGAGGAGCTGAGTTGCTTTGACAATCAGCTGACCGCCCTGGACGTGACGAAAAACCCGGCGCTGACAAACCTGGACTGCTCCGGGAACCGGCTGACCACCCTGGACGTGACGAAAAACGCCGCGCTGGAGAGCCTCTTCTGCGCCAACAACGACTTGACGGCGCTGGACGTCTCCAGGAACCCGGCGCTGACCACGCTGGGCTGCTTTGACAATCAGCTGACCCTGCTGGACGTTTCCAACAATTCCAAGCTGCAGACGCTGAACTGCGCCGGCAACCGCCTGGCGTCGCTGAACGTCACCCATCATCCCGCCCTGGAGACCCTGGTCTGCGATCAAAACCGGATCGCGGCCCTGGACGTATCCCAGAATCCCGCCCTGGCAAGCCTGGAATGCTCCGACAACGAGCTCACGGAGCTGGATGTGACACGGAACCCGGCGCTGACGGCGCTGGGCTGCGCAAACAACCACCTGCTGTCCCTGAACCTGGAGGGGCGCGCGCTGAGCTACCTGAGCTGCGGCGGTCAGACACGGGAAATCCAGGTAACCCCCACCGCATCGAACCTCTGGCTGCTGAGCCTCTCCGATCTGCCCGGCGTGGATCCAGCCAAGTTCACCTATTTGGATGTTGCCGGCGCGGGCCTGCTGGATGGCAAGGATCTCATTTGGTACAGCGTCACGGACAGGCCCGTGATAATTTATAACTATGCCACCGGCAGCGGCGACATGCGCGTAACCGTTTCCGTGCTCCCCCTCTCCGGGGAAGTGGATGCCGGCGCAGTCATCCCCGAGCTCCCCCAGACGGGCGACGGCAGCCATGTGGGGCTGTGGGCGGCGCTGCTGCTGGTCAGCCTGTGCGCGCTGACGGCG
>DBFBGQ010000152.1:0-15095 GCA_048201975.1 Candidatus Egerieenecus sp.
GGCCAGCCTTCACGACCTGATTGTCCGGGAGATCAAGGCCCACAAGCGCATCATTTTCAATGGCAACGGCTATTCCGACGAATGGGTAGCCGAGGCGGAGCGGCGGGGTCTGCTCAACCTGCGCAGCACCGTGGACGCGCTGCCTCGGATGATCGACGAAAAGAACATTCGTCTGTTCACCTCCCACAAGGTTTTCTCCGCCACGGAAATGTACGCCCGCTATGAAATCAAGCTGGAAGCGTATGTCAAGGTGCTCAACATTGAGGCGGAAACGGCGCTGGTCATGGCCCAGCGGGAGATTCTTCCCGCGCTGATGCGCTACACCGGCGATATGGCGCGGCATGCCGCCTCCCTGAAGGCCCTGTCCCTGCCCACCCAGGTGGAGGATGCGCTGCTGCCCAAGCTCTGCGGCGATGTGGATCTGCTCTACAAATACATTGAAGAGCTCAAGCAGGTCATCGCCGTGCCGCGCCCCGAAGAGGCGTTGGCCTCCGCCACCTACGAGCATGACGTGGTGATTCCCGCCATGGACCGTGTGCGCGCCGTGGCGGACGAATTGGAGACCCTGGTGGACGAGAAGTTCTGGCCCTTCCCCACCTACGGCGATCTGCTTTTCAGCGTGTGAACGCCATTTCCTTCTAAACAAAGGGCGCAGGCATTAGGAAGCCTGCGCTCTTTGTTCATGGAAGGAAAAGCGGCCCCGCCGCTGCGTCATACAACGGCAGGGCCGCTCAATTGCTTTTGGGGACACAGTTTCCTTACTCGTAGGAAACGGTGGTTTCCGCGGGAATGATGCTGATGAAGGTCTTGCCGCGCTGCAGAGCAATCTCGTTGCCCTCGGCGTCATAGAACACCGTGCGGGAAGCCATATCAGGCCGCTTCCAGTAGCCGGCAATGTACTTGCCGCCCATGAAAATATCCGCGTTGCCCTCGCCCACATGCTTGGTCACAGGGGCGTCGGAGGAGCCGTTCCAGGTGACGGTGGTATGCTGCACAATCAGGTTGGAGAAGCCCAGCTGTTCCTGGGTGTAACGATCCTCGTAGGCTACTTCCTCGTCATTCTTCATGAGCATGTAACGGAAGTAGAGGTTGCTGTCCATGTCGTAGACAAAGCGGGAATTGTACTTCACCGCGCCCCAATCAATGGTAATGACATCGGCGTTCTCCCCGGTAGCAGGCAGCTCGTCAGTGAACAGGAACGCATGGTTCGGCGGGGTGAAGGAGGGATCAATCAGCTCGTACATGGCCGCCACGTTGGCATCCACATTGTGGGGGGAAGCAATACCGCTCACCCGGGAATAATACTGCTTCCAGGGCTTGTTTGTACCCACAATGCCGCTGAAGAGCACGCCCTTATCGTTGGCGCCATAGGTGCGGAAAACTTCCTCAATGCTGGAGCCCTTCTTGGTCTGGCCGCCATAGTACAGGAAACCGGCGTCCCACTCCTCGCGCAGCTCGGCATGGCCGATACGGGCAGAGCGCACCGGGCCCACGCTGTCGGGAATCAGGTCGGAGAACAGGAAGGAGATACGGGTGAAACCATTGCGGTGCAGGGGCGTCTCATACACAATATCCGCGTAGGTAGCGCCCCAGGGAGCCATGCTTTCCACGCCGCCGTCGGAGTTGTCAATTTGCACCAGCATGGGCATATAGCGGCCGGTGATGGCCAGGCCGGCAAAGCCCTCGGGCTGCTCCAACTCATCCAGGTTCAGGCCGGTGGTGGGGCTTACGCCGTCCTCCACCATGTTCAGGCCCACTTCCTGCAGGGTAATATTGCGATTCGCCTGGCCGTCGATGACGGTTTCCGCCAGGGCGGCGGGCGTCAGGCACAGCACCAGCGCCAACGCCAGCAGCATGCGCAGCGTTTTTTTCATGTTGTCTTCTTCCTCCTTGCTTCGTATGTCGCTCAAAATTCGGGCATGAATGCGCTTTTTCGTCACCCCTGTTTTTGCGCATCATGGGTATTATAGCAACTCAGCGCAAGCAAGTCAATGCCTTTACCAAGTTGATACACATGTGACAGAGCCTTCTGCAGGGAGCAAAATCCCCTTCCGCCGCCATGGCAAAAAACGCCTTGTTTGGCGCTGGCATCCGTCCCGCGCCAGGATGAACGCCCGCGCCGCAGCGCCTTCCTCCCCCTCCAAAGCCGCCGGAGCGCCGTTTCTCCGGCCGCCGCGCGGTTCCTGCACGCATGACCGCATGGTGTGGGGCGTTCAATCCGCTCCTTGCAGCGCCCGCCTTTGAAACGCCCTGTTCCATCCTTCCGCGGAACGAGCGTGCGGTTTGAGCAGCAGTTTTTACCGGCTTTTCCAGGACTTCTCGCGCAGCCTTTCTTTGCGGCGCTTCCGGGAAAAGCCCTTGCTCCGCGCCCATGGCGCATGCTATACTGGAAGCGACCCCAACGTTTGCCCGTCACATTGACAACCATATATCCGCATTGCAAAGGAGTGTTACCATGCTGCACAGAAACCCGTTGCTGGAGGAAAACACAGGCGGCAAGAAATTCATCACCGCGGGCGAGATCATGCTCCGCTTGACGCCCCCCAATTATGAAAAGATCCGCATGGCCAGCTCCTTTGAGGCCAGCTACGGCGGCAGCGAGGCAAACATCGCCCTGGCCCTGGCCAACCTGGGGGTGGACAGCACGTTCTTCTCCGTGGTGCCCAACAACAGCCTGGGGAAGAGCGCCGTGCGCATGCTGCGCTCCAACGACGTGCACTGCACGCCTATGATCCTTTCCACTCCAGCGGAAACGCCCTCTCACCGCCTGGGCACCTATTACCTGGAGAACGGCTACGGCATCCGGGCCAGCAAGGTCATTTATGACCGCAAGCATTCCGCCTTTGCGGAGTATGACTATTCCTGGCTTGACCTGGACGCGCTGCTGGCGGATTTCGACTGGCTGCATCTGAGCGGCATTACCCCGGCGCTGGCGCCTAACTGCCGGGAGCTGGTGATGAACCTGCTCCAGGCCGCCCACAACCGCGGGCTAACGGTGAGCTTCGACGGGAATTTCCGCTCCTCCCTGTGGAGCTGGGAGGAAGCGCGGGATTTCTGCACGGAATGCCTGCCCTATGTGAACATCCTGCTGGGCATCGAGCCCTATCACCTGTGGCGCAGCGAGGACGACCACAGCCAGGGCGACTGGAAGGACGGCGTACCCATGCAGCCCAGCTATGAGCAGCAGGACGAGATCTTCCAGGCGTTCATTCGCCGCTACCCTAACCTGCGCTGCATTGCCCGGCACGTGCGCTATGTCCACTCCGGCAGTGAAAACAGCCTGAAGGCCTTCATGTGGTATGAGGGGCACACCTTTGAAAGCAGGCTGTATACCTTCACCATCCTGGACCGGGTAGGCGGCGGCGACGCCTTTGCCAGCGGGCTGATTTACGCCATGCTGCACAACTACCGGCCCATGGATATGCTCAACTTCGCCGTGGCCTCCAGCGTGCTCAAGCACACCATCCACGGCGACGCCAACATTACCGACGACGTGCAGGGCATCCGCAACCTGATGAACATGAACTACGACATCAAGCGTTGACGGTAGGAAACACACACGCCACAAGCGGGGATCGCGCTTTCTGCCGCGATCCCCGCTCCGCGTATCGAAAAAAGTGGATAAACTCACTTTTTCGAGGAAGCAATTTCGGCCAACCAGAGGTCGTTCGAAGTTGTAAGGAATTGATTTTGCAGGCAAAACCAGCGGTCCAGCAAGGCGTT
Source organism: Candidatus Egerieenecus sp. (assembly GCA_048201975.1). Taxonomy (GTDB): domain Bacteria; phylum Bacillota; class Clostridia; order Christensenellales; family Aristaeellaceae; genus Egerieenecus. The sequence goes on from DBFBGQ010000152.1 coordinate 3,724, forward strand.
GTTTTTCATCGCATGAAAAACAGCATCCGTAAAGCGACTTGGCTTTTCAAGAGGAAAGCCAACCGTTCGCCGGCAGAGCCAGCTTACACGAATAAAAATTGGAGGGGCCGCGACCCCCGCCTAGGCCCCGTTGGTTCCATCCGCCTTCGCCGCCTGGGCGAACTCGACTTTCGTAGCAGCGGTGATCCACTTGCCGAAGGCGTTGGATTGCTTGGAGGGCACATACCCCAGCGGCTCATAGCCCAGCTTGCGCAGCAGCGCCATGCTAGGCAGATTCTCCGGATCGGTGAAGCAGATGAATTCCCAGGCCGGATAGCGGTCATGGAGCATATCCATGAGCGCGGAGAGCGCCTCGAACGCATATCCCTTCCGATGGTGACGGTAGGAGAATGTGTAGCCCAGGGAAATGGCGCCCTGATTGGGCATGACCACGATCTCCCCCACCATTTCATCCGTTTCCTTCAGCGCCACCGCCAGCATGAACGGCGCCTGCGTGGATACCGCATCCTCCTTGCGGCGGGCAATCAGCTCCGCAATGCCTGCGCGGTCCTTGGTCTGCCCCCGTTGATACCGGGCGCACAGCGCGTTGTTGCGGTAATCGTACATCGTTTCGGCATCCGCCGGCGCCAGGTTGCGCAGGATCAGGCGTTGGGTTTCCAGCAGGACCATTGCAGCCTCACCATTCCTTTCGGTTTACCAAAGCGTTTTCTTCGCCCCGGCCGCAGAGGCGAAGGGGCCCGGAAGCACGCGCACGCCGCGGGCGTCGCCAAAGTAGTCCCGGTCAAACACAATGCCGCTGCCGTCGGGATTTTCAAAGCGTTGGTTGGGCTCAAAGGCGTAGCCCAGTATGTCGCTGTTGATCATTCCGTCCTGGAAGTCCTGCAGGAAATCAAACACGTTCGTCTCCAGGGTATAGCTTCCGCCCTCTTCCCGGACCTCTAGGATCACGCTGGCCTGCTCGTCCACCAGCTTGGAGCGCTCGTTCTTCCAGGGCCTGGCGCCGCCCAGGTAGGCGTTGCCGTCAATCCACACAGGCAGGTGACGCCGCTCGTGATACTCCGCCAGCTTGCCCATGTTGGGACGCGCCACCTCCAGGTCAAACCAGGAGATCCACTCCTCGTAGGTGGGATATTCGTCAAAGGGCCAGGTGCCCACCAGGCGTTCCTTCTCCTCAGGGCCGCCGGGCTTTACGGGCGCGTCCGCGGGCCAGCCCTGAACAAAGATGTTGTTGTAGATCCTGTCATCCCCGTGAAGGATGGTCATGAAGCCGGCCACCTCCGTGCGGTGACGGATATGATAGGGCGTGTAGCGCGCGCCCGTTCCGCCGCCCACGCAGGTCAAGGGGCCCTTGATCAGGTTGTGCACCAGCGCCACGCCGCCGGTGGTGAAGCGCAGGGAACTCTTCGATAGCATGATGTTGTTGTCAATCAGCGTGGGGCCATGGCCCACCTCCACCCAGATATCCTGGCTGCACATGCCGCCCTCGGCCCAGGCGCAGAAATCCGGGCGTTCATTGTGGTGCAGCAGGTTTTGGGTGATGCGCGTGCCCTGGGGCTCCCAGTCGCACCAGATGCCCATGGTGCAGTGGTGGATATGGTTGCGGCGGATGGTCACATCGATGGCGGCATGAATCTTGATGCCGGCAATCTCCGCGCCCCCCAGCTGCTGCATGTTGTTGATGTGATGGATGTGATTGTCCTCAATCAGGGAAAACACCGCGCCCATGCGCCCCACAATGCCGGTCTGCTCGCAGTGATGGATGTGGCAGCGGCGCACGATATGGGAGCCTACCTTTTCCTTGAGCCAGCCGTGATACTGTCCCCGGCACACCGCGTCCCGCTCCATCTGCGTGGGGCTTTTCAGGTGCTTGGTGGTGAAGTAGTGGTCGTTCTCCGGGTCATAATACTTGCCCAGGGAGATGCCGCAACACTTGCTGTTGCTGATGTCGCAATCCTCGATGATCCATCCCTTGCTCCAGTGGGGACCCACCATGCCGTCCTGGAAGGCGGCGGGCGGCGCCCAGGTGGTGGCGGCCTTTTCCACCTGGAAGCCGCTGAAGGTGATGTAGCCCTTCCCGGTTTCCTCCGGGAAGAAGCAGCGGCGCCGGACGTTGATCTCCACCTTTTCCCGGTTGGGGTCCTTGTCCTGGAAATTGGCGTAGAGCACGGTTTCGTCCCCGTCCTGAACGCTGAACCATTGATAGACGGAGTACTCCGGCTCCCAGGAGGGGGCGTAGACCTCCCCGGCCAGGCATGCCTCCAGGCTTTCCGCCTCGTAGAGCATCCGGTCGTTGAGGTACACCGCGCCGGTATGGCGCACGGAGGGCGCGAAATACCAGTCGCCGAACACCTCGGTGGTGTAGGGGTTATAGTCGCCGAATATCCCGTTGGGCACGCGGATTGTCCACACGCTGCCCTGATACCGCGTCCAGCCGGAGACCTCCTCCGCGCCGGTGATCACCGCTCCCAGCGGCTCCACGGAGCGATACACGATGCGCCGCTCCTCCGTGCCGCCGTTGCGGGGGCTCACGTTCTCCCGGTACACGCCGGGCAGCACCAGCACCTCGTCCCCTGGCTGGGCGAGCTTCGCCGCGTCGCCGATCCGCTTGAACGGGCGTTGCCGTGAGCCGTCCCCCTCCCGGGGCGCGGCCTGGTCGACATAGTAAATCATTTGTACAACCTCCTTTTCCATAGCATGCTATCGTTTAAGCTTTTCGCTCAAAAAGCAGATATTCCTCCAGGCCGCAGGTAAAGGTATGCCGTCCCGCGCCGTAGTCCCGCCCCTCCCGGGTCCAGGTTCCCTGGGGCAGGTATACTTCGCGGGTATCGCTCTCCTCGGTGAGCGGGGCGAAAAGATAATCGTCGCCCATGAGGTACTCGTCGTCCACCAGCTGGCACGCCGCATCCTCGGGGTAATCCAGAATCAGCGCGCGGAACACCGGCTTGCCCGTGCTTCGGTACTGCCGGTACATCCGCTCCAGATAGGGGACCAGGGCGGCGCGCCGGGCGAAGAGCTCCCGCACCATGCGCAGCGCCTCGTCCGCCTGGGGCATGCGCTGGTCCGCGTTGTTCTTTTCCCGTTCCAGCTGATCCCACGGCGGGTTTTTCAGGTACCAGGCGTTGATCAGCATCTGCGGGCTAAACAGCGCCGTCTGCAGGCGGCGGATAAAGTCCCGCAGGTTTTTCGCATGGCGGACCTCCGGAGCCCACAGCAGCCCGGAAAAGCCCGCGTTGACCACCCCGCGGATGAAATCCCGGTGATCGTACAGGTCGGAGTACAGGATGAAGGGATAGGGCGACGCCATGGCCCCGGAAGCGCGCACGCTATGGCAGGCCTCCGGAAAGCCCGCGTGGATGGTCTGCTGATAAAGCAGGCCCAGCAGATGATGCATCTGCTCCCCATCCAGCCCGGAAGGGAAACGAGCGCCGTCCGGAAAGCTCCAGCCGCCCGTCAGGTCGCTTCCATCGCACTCATCCAGCTTGAAGCAATCCGCCCCCAGGGTCCGCTGCTGGCGCAGGAAAATCTCCCGGGCCTGGGGCGTGGCGAAGTCCGGCACCAGGCCGCCCCACACCTCGTAGTCCCCCGCGTAGGGCGTCAACGCCTCATAGATGGGCGAGGACGGATGGGTAAAGCAATGCTCCCATAGATTGATGTGGTAGCCCATCTCCCGCAGCTGGCGGAAGGCCGCCGCATGATCGCCCAGGCGGCGGTCGTCAAACACGTAGGAGCAGGAATAGGCGTGGGTATGCCATCCCGGCTCCAGCCCCAGCACGGACACCGCCAGCCCATCCTCTCGGAAGCGGCGTGCAAAGTCCACCCAATCCTGTGCCGTGGACGCGCCGTACATCCTGTACCATACGCCCAGGCCCCAGGCGGGCAGGGCGCATCCGCCGCCGCAGAACATGTTGTATTTCTGCACGGCGTCCAGCATGCTGCCGCCGGCGAATACATACACATCCACGCCCCTGGCCACGGGAATCTCCACGCGCATGCGCACATCGGGGGCGTTCAGCTCGCTTCGGTAGGCCGCGTCCGTGGCCTCCGGCGCCCAGGAAGCCTCCTGCCCCGCCAGATGCCGGGACGCTCCCTTGGGCCGGGCCTGGCCGCAGTAAAACGCCACGTCCCGGGCGCTGTCCACCAGCACCCCGTAGCCTGCCGTGGTCACAAAGAACGGCGCCGGAGCATGGGATTCCCCATTGCGGGCCAGGGCGTCGGCGTTGCAGCGCATCACACGCTTGCCCAAGGTATGCCGGAAGGTGCGCAGCTGCAGGCCGAAGCCGTACACCTCCCCCCGCAGGGGCAGCATCAGCGCGCAGCCCCTGGAGGAGGTTTCAAAGCTCACTTCCCCTTCGCTGAAGGGAAGCGGATGATCCTTCCCCACCGATTTGGCCGGATATTCCCGGAAGCTGGTATAGGTCAGCGCCTCCGGCTCCCCGAAGGTCATGCGGTAGACGCCCTGGCATATTTGGTTCATATTTCCTCCTCATCCGCGCTTTCACAGGCGCGTTGATATTCGGTGAGCTGCCGCTGCACCTGATCCAGGTAATCCTGCAGGCCGGCGGCGTACAGCGCCTCCATGGCCGCGGCATAGTCCGCTTCCAGGTCGTCGGTGACGCCGCACAGCAGCGGCTTCATGTATAGGTCCCAGGCCGCGTCCAGCCCGGAGGTATCGTAGCCGCCCATGCTCAGGTTCAGCCCAATGAGCGGGCTGTCCCCGGCAACGTCCTCCAGCCAACGGATCTGCTGCTCATAAGCCTCCAGGGTCTGCAGCCAGGGAGAGTCCTCCGTGCTGACCGGGCGTTCCATCAGGCTATCCACCAGGCCCGTCCAGCGCACCCGCTGTTGGGCGGCGGATATCCCCTCATAGCTCACGCGCCCATCCACCAGGTGGTATTGCATGCCTTCCACGCCATAGACCAGCAGATCATAATACCGCTGATCCGTGTGCGCCTTCTCAATAAAGCGCACCGCCGTCTCCGGATATTGGCAGCGGCTGGACACCGAGATGCACGTGGCGTCCGCCATGGATTTGCGGTACACCAGCGCGTCCTGGGAATTGTAGAAAAGGCTCCAGGACCATTCCGGGTGCGCCTCCAGCAGGTAAGGCATGTAGTGCACGCCCACGGCGTTCACGGTGGAGTTGGTTTCGCAGGGCTTCTGCCCGGCCATCAGCATGGCCAGCGCCTGAACGCCCTCGTTGTCCGTCAGGCCCAGAATCTTCTCGTCGATGATCCCGTCCTGGTACCATTGCTTCACATACGCCAAGATGGTTCGGAAGGTTTCCGTCTCCATGCGGCACACCACCCGGTAGGGATCGTCCAATGCAACCACGGCATAGCGCATGTCCTCCATGGTGGTGATCTCCATATATTCCCTGCCGCTTAGCATCTCCCACAGGCACTGCCAGATGCGGTTATCCACAATCATCGGATACGCCTGGAACCTGGGGTCCGCCTTGGCTGCGTACAGATAATCCTCCATGGTTTCAAAGCTGGTCACCGGAGGAAGCCCCCACTCCGCCAGCAAATCGTCCCGATAGAGGAAGATGCCGTCCCGGGAGGTAGTCACCGCCTCCGCCTGGGGGAAGCCATAGAGCCCGCCGTTGATTTCGCACTGGGCCAAGGCGTCGGGCGAAAGCGCCTGGTAATGGGCGACCAGCTGGGGCGTCAGGTCCAGGTAGCCGTTCAGGTCGATGAAGGCGTTGCGCTCCGCCAGGCTGCGATAATCGGTAAACACGCCGTTGCAGTAGATGTCATACTCTCCGGCGGCAATGGCGTTGTTGATGGTGGTTTTTTCGTCCCCCCAGGGAATGTAGGAAAAGCGCACCACACACCCCAGTTCCGGAACCGTCAGCGCGTCCAGCTGCGCATAGAATTCCTCCACCGCGTAATCCGGCTCATTGCCCATGGCCATCACGCGGAGGGTCATGGGCTCCGCATCCGCCTGGGAGGGCTCCGGGGACGCCGCCGGCGGAGCCTGGCACCCCGCCAGGAGCAGAAGCGCCGCCAACAGCAGCGCCGCGAGCTTACGCATGGTTTTCCTCCTTTGCAACCGCTGGAATATTGATGGAGACGCAGGTGCCCGCGCCGGGCGTGCTCTCCACCTCCAGCGCTATTTCCTCATGGTAAAAAATGGACAGCCGGGAGCGGATGTTCTTCATGCCGTAATGGCTGCCGCCGTGCTCCAGGCTCCGCTTCAGCGCATCCTCGGACATGCCCACCCCGTCGTCGGTCACCGCCAGCACAATGCGGCCCTCCTCCATCCAGCCGTTCACGGACACCGTGCCCCCGGCCTCCTGCGTCACGCGAAGGCCGTGCAGGATGGCGTTCTCCACAAAGGGCTGCAGGGTGATCTTGGGAATCATGTAACCCAGCACATCCTCCTCCACATCCTTCTCATAATGGATGCGGCCCGGAAAGCGAATCTGCTGGATGGTGAGGTACGTCTCGCAAAGCTGTATCTCCTCGCCAATGGTAATGGTATTGCTGCCCCGGCTCAGCGCCAGGCGATAAAAGCGGGACATGGCGTGAATGACGCGCTGAATGTTCTCCTTTTCATTGCGCTCGGCCATCCAGTTGACCATATCCAGGGTATTGTACAGAAAGTGGGGATTGATCTGGGATTGCAGCGCCTGGAGCTCAGCCCGGTTCACTTCCTCGCCCAGGCGGTACTGCTCCTGCATCAGGTCGCCGATGCGGTCGGACATGGTGTTGTAGGCTGCCAGCAGCGTCTGGATCTCCGGCTGCTCCGCAGGGATTTCCAGGCGCTTGAAGCTACCCTTGGCCGCGGCGCTGATGGACTTGGTAAGCTCCACCAGCGGGCCGGTAAGGCGCTTGGAGGTAACGCCCGCATAGGTGATGATGATCACCACCGCCGCCAGAAAGCTCAGGCCGATCCATACGGACAGCCTGCGCAGGGAACCCAGGATGTACTCGTCCGGCACCGCCGAGGTAAGGCGCACGCTATCCTGCAGCAGGCGGTCGCTCCGCACCAGCACGCGCTGGCCGCCGGCAAGGGTCTGTTCGAAATATCCTTCCCCGCCCGCAGCAGCGGAGGAACACAGCTGGCCGTCGCACAGCAGGCAAGCGCCGTCCGCCAGGTGCAGGCTGAGGATCTGCCCCGGCGCCAGGGGCGTCAGGCTGCCGGCAATCCCCCGCAGGTCTATGGCCACGGCCAGGACGCCGATGTTCTGCTGAAAATCGTTCTTGTCCGTGATGGCCCGGGCCAGCGCCAAGTAAGAGCTGCCCGTCTCCTGCATGCTCAGCCACACCGGCCGGCCGCCATTCTCCAGCACCTGCCGCAGGTCCGCCTCCTGGTCCAGGGGGCGGTAATGCCGGCTTTTGGCATGCACCACCGGCGCATCCTGAAGCGGATAATAGAAAATGCGGATATCCTGCATGGCGTATTCGATAGCGTCCAGGTAATCCGTCAGCGCCTCATAGGCCTGCAGCTGCTGGGAAACGGAAGCGTCCTGGGGAATCTGGAACAGGTTCAGCGCATAGCCCACCGCCATGGAGGTGGCCAGGTCCTGCATCTGCTCCATTTTGCTGGACACCGCCTGGGCGTTCTGCGCATAGTTCTGATCCAGGGAATAGAAGATCTGCTGGCGCATGGTGGACCAGTAATTGGCCAGGAACAGCAGCGACACCGCCATCAGCACCAGCAGAAAACCCGCGGACATGTACAGTGTCAGCCGCCGGCGAATGCCGGGGGCGCGCTTTTGCTTCACTTGCATTTACGGTACTCCTGGGGCGTAACGCCTTCGGTTTCTTTGAAAATGTGGGCAAAATAGTTTGCGTTGGCAAAGCCGCACATCTCCGCGATGTCGGCGATCTTCTCCCGGCCCTCCTGGAGCAATTGCTTGGCCCTGCCGATGCGCCGCTGAGTGATATACTGCTTCAGGGTTTGATGGGTTTCCCGCTTGAAGAGGATGCCCAGATAGGTGGTGGACATGTGGAACTCCTCGGCCACTTGCTGCACCGTCAAGGCGCTGTCGCAGTAGCGCTGGTCCACATACTTGAGCATCTGCTGCACCGTGCGCGTGTATTGGCTGCGCTGGGACAGCGCCTCCTGGAGGGTTTCCAGCAGCTGGAGCAAAAATGCCTTGAGCTCCTGCCAGGTCTCCATGCCCTCCAGCATGGCGGGGATATCCTCCAGCTGATGCACGCCGCTGAGCCGCGGCATCAGCTCGGGGTGCTCCGCCAGAATCGCCTGGATCAGCGTGCGGAACAGGTCTTGCAGGCTTTGGCGCCGGTACTGGCCGCAATGCTCCTCAATGGCGGCGAACAGTTCCCCGAACCATGGGGACAATTCCCCCGGCCTGTCCCGAAGCAGCGCCAGGAACTGGCCCTGCAGCCCCGGATCCAGAGTGCGGCTCTGCTCCGGCAGTGCGTCCGGCTCCACATAGCGCACCTCCGGGCGAAAAAAGTACATCCCCTGGGCCTGGCGAGCCTGCCGGTAGCTGCCGTTTACCGCCATCAAGCCCCTGACGCGGCCGCCCACGCCGATGAGCAACCGCTCCTGGGACAGCAGCTCCCTGAGCCCGCGCCGTAGCCGATCCGGGTCCGGGTCCCGGAAAATGGCCACATACCGGCTGTCCTGGAGATAGTCCATCAGATAGGGCACCTGCTGCTTTTCACACACGCGGTCAAAATCGTCGAACACCCGCTGGCTGTACCAGCGCATTCCCAGCTCCCGCAGGGCCACGCAGACGAATTCCCCCCGCTGCTGGAAGCCCACCTCCTCGCATAGCCGCTGGCACCATTTCACATCCGGCTGATCATGCAGCAGCAGGTGGATGAGCCGGTTCCGCTTCATTTCCAGGTTGTCTTCCCGCAGGCGCTGCACGCTTCGGGCCTGCTCGATGCCCGCCACGGCCCGGCGCACGGCGTCGTAGAGCTGCTCCTTGTCAATGGGCTTGAGCACGTAATCCACCGCGGAGAGCTGCAGGGCGTTTTTGAAATAGTCCACCTCCATGTAGCCGCTGATGAACAGCAGCTTGCACTGGGGCAGAAAGCCCGTCAGTTCCCTGGCAAAAAGGATGCCGTCCATCCGCGGCATTTTGATATCGGTGATGACCACATCCGGCAAAAACCACCGGGCAATGGTCAGCGCATCCTTGCCGTCCCTGGCCAGCATAACCTCGTGAATGCCCAGCGCATCCCAGTCGAAAACATTGCGCAGGCCTTCGCGGGTATATTGTTCATCGTCTGCAATCAGGAGTCTCAAGCCCTTCCCTCCTGTTCCGGGTCGTTGGTCCCATTATAGCATGAATGCGGGCAAAAAGGCAGGGGCCTGCCAGGATTCATCCATCGCAGGCCCCGGGGATTGTGTGCATTTTACTCGGCCTTGCTATCCAGATAGGCCTGGAATTGGCGGATGATCTCCTGACGGACGGTGTCCAAGCCGGCCTGCTCAAAGAGCACGTGTTGCTCGGCCAGCTTTTCCCGAGTGGCTTCCTCGGTCTCGTACACGCCGTAGTTGAACTGATAGGTTCCGGCCACGCCGGCCAGGGCGGCCTGCTCGATTTCCACGGTGCTGGCGTCGAAGACGAAGCCGGCCAGGGGCGTCACCAGGTAGCTGTTTTCGGTGTCGTACTCATAGTCCCAGCACTTGGTCAGGTTTTCGTCCGCAGCCACCCAGTCGGGGTAGTAGGTGAACTCGCCGGGGGTGTAGATCAGGGAGTAGACAGGGAAGCTGTAGTAGTCGGGATCGTCGGGCGTGCGCAGGTCCTGCTTCACGTTGCCTTCCGCCGCGTCCCAATCCTCGCCCTGAACGCCGTAGCAGAACAGGTCGTTGAGCTCCTTGCGGCCATAAAGTGCATCCAGGAAGCACATCACCGCAGTCGTCTTTTCCTCGGAGGACCAGGCGGGGACGGCCACGGAGTTGTTGGCGGCGAAGGTGGTGCCGATGGCGTGGGGCTCAAAGTTGCGCATGGCCTCGTTGAATACGTAGAAGCCCACCTCAGCGTCGGGTTCCACCTGCTTGAGGGCGTTGATGGCGCCGCCCACCTCGGAGAGGCAGTGGTAGGTCACTGCGGTTTGGCCCATGCTGAAGTCCGTGTAGTCGGTGCCGTCGGTGGCAAAGTTGTTGCAGTAGGGCATCCAGTTGAGCAGATCCAGGTAATTGGCGGAAATGAAGTCGTAGTTAAAGCCCTCCGGGAAGCCGGCGAACTGCGCCTCGTCGTCTCCGGCCACCACGGCGTTGACCACCTGGTTGTTCTCATCCACGTAGATGAAGAAGTCGGTGCCCACGCTCAGGCGGACGATGCTATTCTGGGCGGCCTCATATTCGCCAGAGCGGAAGCTCATGAAGCCCTGGGAGGAAATGCCCCAAACATACTTCATGTCCAAGGACCCATCGTCAATATGGGACTGCACCGCCTGCAGGTAGGCCATCAGGGTAGCTTCGTCGGTAATGGGTTCGCAACCGTATTCCTTGCGCAGGTCCTCCCGGTACACCACGCCGGGCAGCTCGGTGATGGCGCCCAGGGGCACATAGTACAGCCCGCCGTTGACCATCTGCGCCTCGATGAACTCATCGGTGTAATACTGGGCCAGGCCGGGGAAATGCTCCTCGTCGTTGAAGTACTTGGACAGCTCCTTGAATACGCCGTCGTTGATGAAGTTGGAGCGGCCCTGCCAGGAGCCCATGAACACCAGGTCGTAGTCCTCCTGGGCGACAATGGCGGTGGTCAGCTTGTCGGCGTAGTCCGCGCCGGTCACATAGCTGAAGTTCAGCTTCACATGCTTCAGGTTAGGATCGTCCGCCACCAGCTCGTAGTACTTGTCCAGGATGCGGTCCAGGTTGGTGTACTGGTTCATGGCGCGGATGTTGATGGTGATATCCTCGGTGATCAGGGCTTCCTCCTCGGCGGCGGCAATGCCTGCCAGGGGAAGCAGCAGCGCCAAGGACAGCAGCAGAGCCAACAGTTTCTTCATGGAATCTTCCTCCTTTTTTTCAGCAGAGCGCGAAGCTCTGTTGTTAACCTTTGATGGCGCCTACGGTGAGGCCGCTGGTAAAGTACTTCTGCACAAAGGGGTAGATGAACACCACGGGGCCGATGGTGACCACGGTGGTGGCCATTTTGATGGCGGTGGTGGGCAGGTCCGCATAGTCCACAGCGGTGTACTGGGCCATGAGCTTGAAGGATTCTGCGTAGCGCAGAATGTTCATGATGTAGTATTGCAGGGGATACATGGCGGCGTCATCGATATAGAGCATGGCGTTGTACCACTGGTTCCAGTAACTCAGCGCGAAGAACAGGCTGATGGTGGCAATGCCCGGCACGGACACCGGCAGCACAATCTTGAACAGGATCTGCATGTCGTTGGCGCCGTCGATGTAGGCGGACTCAATCATCTCCTTGGGGA
>DBFBGQ010000153.1:0-3162 GCA_048201975.1 Candidatus Egerieenecus sp.
CGCATAGGCTGCCTGCGAGCGGCGCCATGCCGCCGAATAATCTACGAAGGTCGAGGATGATACCATGCTTGAATTCAAGTTTGATACCCAGTTGCTCATTGAGGGCAAGAACCTCTCCGAGGATGCCATCAACGACTACATCACCCAGAACATCAAGGGCGATTGCCTGCTGGCCGTGGGCGACGAGGACCTGATCAAGATCCACTTCCACACCAACACTCCCTGGAAGGTGCTGGAATACTGCGCTTCCCTGGGCGACATCTACGACGTGGTGGTGGAAAACATGGAGCGCCAGGAGAACGGCCTGCAGGGCTGAGCAAGGGAAGCGAAGTTGCATGTGGATTTGCGATACCCACTCCGACACACTCTACGCCATGGGCGTGCATGGCGCCAAGGAACTGATGATTACCCCCCAGCGGCTGCGCCAGGGGGGCGTTACGCTGCAAACCTTCGCCCTGTGGACGGGCGCGAAGGGCAATCAGGGGGATGTAAACGGCATTGTAGCCGCCGAGCTGTCCGCCCTGCCCGCGCTGCTGGATGCCGGCTTGCGGCAGGTGGACGACCCCTCCCAGGCCCAGGAAGGGCAATGCTCCTTCATGCTTTCCATCGAGGGCGGAGAAGTCTTTGAGCCCGGTCTGGAAACGGTGGCCCAGTGGCGCGAAAAGGGCGTGCGCATGGCCGCCCTGGTGTGGAACAACGAAAACGCCATTGGCCAGAGCGCCAAATCCGGTTCCACCCAGGGTCTTACCGCCTATGGCTTGCAGGTGGTGCGGGAGATGCAACGGCTGCACATGGCAGTGGACACATCCCACCTGAACGAAGCGGGCTTTTACGACATTTTCGCCAAGACGAACGTAGCGCCGCTGGCTTCCCACAGCTGCTGCCGCGCCCTGTGCGACCATTTCCGCAACCTCACCGACGATCAGCTCCGCCTGCTCATTCGCCAGGGCGGATACGTGGGCGTCAACTTCTACCCCGCCTTCCTGAGCCAGGACGGCAGGGCGGATGTGAACACTGTGGCCGAGCATATCGACCACATCTGTCAGTTGGGCGGAGAAAAGCACGTGGGCTTCGGTTCGGACTTCGACGGAATCGAATGCTGTCCCCAGGGATTGGAGCATGCGGGGCAGATTCCGCATCTGCTGGATGCGCTGCGCCGCCGGGGCTATGATGAGGAAACCCTGGCAGACATCGCCGGCGGTAACCTGAAGGCATATTTCACCCGCATTTGACCGCGCTTACGCAAAACGCCCGGTTTCCCGCTGCAGGAAAACCGGGCATTTTATTGCATGGAGGAACAGTATGCAGACAGGCATTCTTGTGTGCGGCCTGAACGGCAGCGGAAAAACCACCCTGGGCAAGGCGCTGGCCCAGGCCTTGGGCTACGACTTCATCGACAACGAGGATCTCTTCTTTGCCAAAACGGATCCGCATTATCTTTTTGCCGCGCCACGCTCCAAGGAGGAAGCCATCGATCTCCTGACAGCGTTCGTTCGGGAACATCCTCGCTTCGTGTTCTCCGCCGTGCGGGGAGACTATGGGCCATGGGTTATTGCCCAGTACCGCCTTGCAGTATATCTTCAAACTCCGCGAGAAATGCGACTCCAGCGCATTCGGGAGCGGTCCTTTCAGAAGTTCGGTCATCGCATGCTCCCAGGCGGAGATCTGTATCAGCAGGAAGAATCGTTCTTTTCCATGGTTGCACACCGGCAGGAAGCCTATGTAGCGCAATGGGTCGATACACTTTCCTGCCCCGTGCTCAAAGCTGACGGCACGCGGCCGGTGGCGGAGAATATTGCGAAGGTTGTTTCCCAGCTGCAACAGTCAAGCGATCATTAGCACCGCATGGCCCTGCTAATCTCCATGTTTCCAATCGGGCAGGGCGTTTGTGGTGTCACTCTTCCTGGCCGACCAAATCGGATTGCCCAAATACGATCAGGCTGTTGACGCTGCGCATATTCTTGCTAGATCGATTCAACACTTCTCCCATGAACATGATGGCTGCCGTACCGCCGCCGTCCAGGTTCAGCGCCTCCACACAGCCCAGCTCCAGCATTTTCTTGGCCATCCAGTCGGGGCGCGCACCTTTGCTGTCATCGCTGCGGCCCTCTACGCACAGCACAATATAATGGAAAGGCTCAATCATGCCAATGGCTAGCCGCGGTTCATGATAGGGATAATAATTCTCATCCAGAACAAAGTCAGGAATCACCCCATCGCTGACCAGCATAGGACCGAAGGCAAACACGTTTGTCGCGCCCATTTCCAGGTATTCTTCCGCCGTATGCGCGTCCGAAACCCCTGCCTCCATGCGTCCGTCCGCATAAACTGCCAACGTATCCAGGTTCGGCCAGCCCCGATAGCTGTCGCTACTCCGGGTTTTTTCCCCAAGCACGTAACCTTCCCGGATGACAATCCCCACGCGCTGATCCCGCTGTATGCGATAGCCGGAAAAATCGTCGGTAATAGCAAAGACCGCCTGGTTCTCAATGGCCAGATTCCTCGGATTTTTCAACGACCGCCCTGGTTTCTTGCCGTTGGTGAGCACTGTCTTCAAGGGTTCTTCCTGGCTACAGCGTATATCCGCAACATAATAAACCCGCGGAACATCCTCCTCGATAAAGCGGTCAATCCGAATGCTCAGGTGCGGGGTAAAATAATGCCATTGACCGGCTTCCTCGTCCACCCATACAAATTCATCATCTTCCCAATCCGGATTTAAGAATCCATCCTCCGTTAGAAGCGGTTCCTCCGCACAAACAGGCCAGCAACCGGCCATGATTCCTAAGATGATCAATAAGGCAAGTGCACGTTTCATGAAACGAAATCCCCTTTCGGTATATGCCAACCGTACCAGTACACAAAAAACTGCACTGTCATACAAAGCGCAGTGTGTATTATATCGCCAAAGAAAGTTCCCTGTCAATTGAAACATTTTATCCCAATTTATGTTTGCCACAAAGAGACGTATGTTCCATATCGACTTACAGCAACATGCGCTCCCTCCCCCCCTGCACGAAAAGTAAACATCCACCGGCCAAGCCGGTGGCTTTTCATATGCGGGCATAGCCCTAGATTCTCGCATGCGCCCTCGCAGGCGCAAGTACGGCCTGCCAATTGCTTAGGCTTGCTCCAGTGGCCCGTAAACGGGCTTATTCCTTA
>DBFBGQ010000154.1:0-9180 GCA_048201975.1 Candidatus Egerieenecus sp.
TTGCTTCCGCTATCGTCATGCGCTTCTCTCCATAGTTTTTCAAGTTCGCTTGTTTTTCTGGATTCCAGTTTTTCAACTGCTATGGGTAAGTATCGCACATTTCGTCGCTATCGTCACGGCGCGGGTTTATTGAGCGGTTACGTACTATGGATAAGGATTGCACGATTCGTAGAGGTTGTCACGGCGCGGGTTTATTGAGAGGTTACATACCAACATGCCAAAATGCGCGCTCCCCCATATACAGGGGACGCGCGTTTCATAGGCTGAGTCATCGGGTGCCGTCCAGCACCCGTTGGGCGGCCCGGCGGGCATCCTCCCAAGCAAATCCTCGGCGCACCAGCGCCTGGGTTAATTTTTGTTCGCCTTGGCGCAGGTCCTCCCGGCGATAGCGGGAAACCAGTTTTTCCGCGGCGCGCAGGCAGGCGTCCGCCTCGGCTTCCTCGTCCACTGCGGCCAAAGCCTCCTCCGTGTGGGTCCGGGAAACGCCCTTTCGCTGCAGCTCCTGGGCAATGCGGCGCCTGCCCAGTGTGCGGCCGCTGCGGGCCTCCACCCATTGGCGGGCAAAGTCCCCGTCGTCCAGGAGCTTTTCGCGCTCCAGCTTGTAAAGAACCATTTCCACCGTGGCGGGACGATAGCCGCTGCGGAGGAGCCTGCCTTCCATTTCCCGGCGGCTGCGGGCCCGGGCGGCCAGATAGGCCACGGCCTGGTCCAAGGCGTGGCGATACTGGCGCAGCAGCAGCCACTGATCGTAGGCCTCCAGGTCCAGGGGATGCCCTGCAACCAACGGGCGCTCATGGAATAG
This sequence comes from Candidatus Egerieenecus sp., assembly GCA_048201975.1. GTDB lineage: Bacteria > Bacillota > Clostridia > Christensenellales > Aristaeellaceae > Egerieenecus. The sequence continues at coordinate 803 of DBFBGQ010000154.1, forward strand.
GGATAGGGGGATCAGCAGCTCCTGACCGCTCTCCAGGGTTACCCGCATTTTTCCCCGCTCCCGGCGAAGGGCGGCGATTACGTCCATGCGTCGTTCCCCTCCCGGTAAGCCCAGCGCAGGATGTCCCGGTTGATGCGGCCCAAGCGGCCCAGGCGCGCTTCGCTGGCTCCGCCGTTGAGCAGCACCACCCGGCGCCCCGTGCCTTCCTCATAAAACGCGCCGTTGACGCAGCCATAGGCAAAGCCCTGGTGGCCCCATATGCGCCGGGAAGAAATGGCCGGATCCTCAATGCACAGCAAGCCCAGCCCATAGGACAGGGTGGGAGAAATGTCGCCGTATCGGGCGTGAACGGACGTCATGGCCTGCACGGAATCCGGGGAGAGATAGGGCTCACCGCCATAGACGCCGCCCTGGGCCAGCATGGTCAGGAAGCGGTCCAGGCTGGCCGCATCGGTGTACAGGCTGCCTGCGGCATAGCCATAGTGCCGCGAGGGATCGGGCTGCGTCAGGGGATGGGCTTTTTCGGCCGCAGCCTCCACCCGCCAGGCCCGCTTGGCACGGAAGGGGAGCACACGGTTGATGGGCAGGGTATGCTCACGGTCCGCCCGCGTAACGTCCAAGGTGGCGCTCATCTCCAGGGGATGGAACACCTCCCGCTGGAACACGTCCTCCAGGCATTCCCCGGCGACCGCCTCAATCAGGCTGCCCAGCAGCCCGAAGCCCAGGTTGCAGTATACGAAGGATTCCCCCGGCACGCCCCAAGAAACGGCAGGGTCGGCAAGCAAAATATCGTAGGCGTCCCCCCTGGCGAAAGCGGCCTCGTAGCCAGGAACGTCCCGCAGGCCAGAACGATGGCACAGCACCTGCTCCACCGTGGCCCGGCGCAGGGGATGCTCCGGGGACAGCGAAACGGGCAGGCAGTCGAACAGGCGGTCCTCCAGGCGCAGCAGGCCTTGCTCGGCCAGGCGCAGCACGCACGCGGCGGTGATCATTTTGGTAATGGATGCCACGCGAAATACCGTACCTGGCGTCACCAGGCGCTTGGGGGAGGTTTTCAGCGAGGAGCAGATCTGCGTCCACTGCTTGCCGTCGTCCAGGAGCAGCACGCCTCCCAGCATATGGTTCCGCTTAAACAGCCGTCCGGGACCATAGTCCGGGGAAAGGGGGATGGTTTCATCCTCCCGGTACCGGAAGAGCTGCTGCTGGGTGGCTACGCTGGGAGCAAAGCAGATCAGCCCCAGGCGATAAAGCGCGTTTTTCATGGGTGTGGTGGGCATGGGAGCCTCCTTTGGTAAAGGGATCTCGGTCAGGTGGCCGGCGCTTTTTCAGCAGGCGCGGCGGGACGCATGGCAAAGGGATACGCGCTGGCGCAGGCGGCCACGGCGCACAGGCTGAACAGCGCGCACAGCGCCGTGGAAACTCCGGTGGAAGCGGTAGCGCCCTGCCAGGCCAGGCAGCATGCCAGCTCCGTCCCCTGCGCCAGCAGGGCGGGCAATAGCGCCGGCAGCCTGCGGGGGCCATAGGCAAGCGCCAGGCCTCCGCATCCGCCCAGCACCAGCCCGACTTTCAGGGCAAAGGCCAGACGGTAGCCGTAAAACGCCTCCGGCGGGGCGGAGAGCAGCCAGGCGGCAACGCCTGCGCACAAGGCCACGCCCAACCCCACCAGCCAGGCGGTCCGGGGGGCGCGGCGCAGGCCGTGGAAGCACAGCACTGCATAGACCGTCAGACAACCGGCCACGCTGACCAGCTGGGAAATGCGCGCGGAACCGTCCGCCGCCATCAGGCTGTCCATCCGCAGCCCCTCGACAATCAGCCTGCCCGCGCCGTAGAGCACGATGTACCAGCAGGTCAGGTCCCCTGGACGGCGGCAATGCTTCCGCAGGGCTTGCAGAGCGATGAATACGCCCAGGTCCCACAGGGATTCATAGAAGAAGGTGGCCATGTGCCACACCAGCTCCCCGCCCTCGGGAATGAGTACCCCTGCGGGAAAAAACTGCCAGGCAGGATCAGTGATGGGCAGCCCGTAGGCTTCCATGTTGAAGTAATTTCCCCAGCGGCCGATGCACTGGGCCAGTGCCAGCCCGGGGACAACCATGTCCACCAATGTCCGGATCGACAGCTTGCGCCGCCGGGCAAAGACGAAGGCTGCCAGTATTCCGGCAATCAGCGCCCCGTAAATGGCCAGGCCGCCCTTCCAGATCTCCAGAATGGCCAGGGGGCGCGAACGGAACAGATCCCAGGTGAACGCCACGTAATACAGCCGCGCGCCCACAATGCCGCAGGGAATCACCCACAGAGCCAGATCCACCACGGTATCCTTGGGCAGGCCCCGGCGCTTCTCCTCCCGCAGCGCCAGCAGGATGGCCACAATGATGGCGCTGACCATGGTCACGCTGTACCAGGGGAGTGTGCCAAAGATGTACCGGCTGGCGGGCATAGCCAATGCTTGCATAAGCTCCTCCTTGCATGGACCGACGGCGGTGAGCCGTCTGAACTATCATTATAAATTGCCCGAAAATGGGTGTCAAGTATACGCCCGCGCGACGGGAATGCCTCCGGAAATCTGCCGGGAAGGCGGTGCGACGGTTGCATTTCCCCGCGCAAACAGGTATAATAACATGGTTGCCTTTGGAAGCATACCAGAAAGAGGAGAATGCGGATGAAGCTGGGAGTCGTGGGCCTTCCCAATGTGGGAAAGAGCACCCTTTTCAATGCCATTACCAAGGCTGGCGCGCAGGCGGCCAATTATCCCTTCTGCACCATTGAGCCCAACACCGGCGTGGTCATGGTGCCGGACAGCCGCCTGGATGACCTGGCGGCCATGTATCACCCCAAAAAAGTGACCCCTACCACCATCGAATTTGTGGATATCGCGGGCCTGGTGAAGGGCGCCAGCCGGGGCGAAGGGCTGGGGAACAAGTTCCTCTCCCACATCCGGGAGGTGGACGCCATTGTCCACGTGGTTCGCTGCTTTGAGGATGAAAACATCATCCACGTGGACGGTTCCATCGACCCTGCCCGAGATATTGAGACCATCAACCTGGAGCTCATCTTCGCCGACATGGAGACGGTGAGCCGCCGCCGGGACAAGGCCGTGAAGAACATGCGCGGCGGGGACAAGAAGAGCGCGGTGGAGGCGGAGCTGGCGGAAAAGCTCTACGCGCACCTGGAATCCGGCAAGCCTGCCCGCACCTATCCTTACACCCAGGAGGAGCGGGAAATCGTGGACGGCTGGTTCCTGCTGACCACCAAGCCCGTGATCTACGCCGCGAACATTGCCGAGGACGATTTGGGGAAGGATATTGCCCAGATCCCCGGCATGGATCGGGTGCAGGCCATCGCCCAGGCAGAGGGGGCGGAGCTGCTGGTGATCTCCGCGGCCATTGAGGAGGAGATCGCGCAGATGGAGCCGGAGGAAAAGGCCGAGTTCCTGGCGGAGCTGGGCATTGGCCAGAGCGGGCTGGACCGGCTGATTACCGCCTGCTACCGTCTGCTGGGATTGATTTCCTTCCTGACGGCAGGCGAGGACGAGTGCCGCGCCTGGACCATCCGGGAGGGAACCAAGGCGCCCCAGGCGGCGGGAAAGATTCACACCGACTTTGAAAAGGGATTCATCCGCGCCGAGATCGTTCCCTTTGCGACCCTGAAGGAGCTGGGCTCCATGGCCGCCTGCCGGGAAAAGGGCCTGGTGCGCAGCGAGGGCAAGGACTACGTCATGAAGGACGGCGACATCACCCTCTTCCGCTTCAACGTTTAATTCTCACCGTAGGAGGCGCTTGCCCATGAGCAGGCTCGGGTATTTCTTCAAGCGGTTGGTGAAAATGGATTGGAAGGCCATGTGGAAAACCACCGGCCTGCTCCGGGAGCGCAGCGGCAAGAGCCGTCTGTGGCTCGTGGCCGATATGCTCCGCTGCGCCGTCAAGTACAACGCGGGCTATATCGACTACAAGATTGCTCAGATGTACCGCCTGAACGACGCCCAGCGCGCCACGGTCATCACCCGTGGCATTTCCAACAGCATCGTCCGCCGCATGAACGATAAGGCCTATTGGCACTTTTTTGACGACAAGACCCAATTTAACGCCCTGTTCCGGGAATACATCCCCCGCAAATGGCTGCTGATCACGCCGGAAACGGATCCCGCGGCGCTGGCGGAGATCACCCGGGGGCAAACGCAGCTCATCGGCAAACCCTTGGAGGGCTCCAGCGGCCAGGGTATCCTGAAATTCACGGCGGAGGATTGGGCGGCGGGGCCGGAAGCTTTCAAGGCGCTGCTGCTGGAAAAGGGCATTGGCATCCTGGAAGAAATCGTGAAGCAGCACCCCGCCATGGCCAGCCTGTGCCCCACCTCCGTGAACACCTGCCGCATCGCCACCCTGCTAGGGGACAAGCGGCAGGGCATTGTATACGCCTTCCTGCGCATGGGCAACGGCAAGGTCATGGACAATGTGGACTGCGGCGGCATGGCTGCCCGCATCGACCTGGACAGCGGAAAGCTGCTTACCGTGGGCGCGGACAAGCAGGGCAATACATTCACCACGCATCCCATGACCGGCACGCCCATCGTGGGCTTCACCGTTCCCTACTGGAAGGAAGCCAAGGCTATGTGCCTGGAGGCGGCCCAGAAGGTGCCGCAGATGCGCTTTGTGGCCTGGGACGTGGCCATTACTCCGGACGGCCCCACCTTCATCGAGGGCAACTCCTTCCCCAGCCACGCCATTCCGCAGTTTGCCGCGCATTATCCCGACGGCATTGGAATATTGCCGGAGTTCCGCAAGTTCATCGATCTGTAAGCGGTGCGGCCTTACGCCTGGTTTATTCAGGGTAAGGCCGTTCCTTTTTGCCAAAATGTGTCAGATGCCTGGCGGAACATGCCTCAGCAACGCCAGGACGCGCTCTACCTTCGCGATCACCGAATGAAAGAAAGCGCGTCCTACCGCCACAACCAGCACGCTGCCGCCAGCAGGATGCACGCCGCCGCCAGGGCGATCCGCCAGCCCCGCCGGCGCAGCCTGTAGCGGCGCATGCCCGCCTCAATGGCTTCCCAGTTCTGTTGCCGATGGTCCGGCCATAGCCCATTCTGTTGAGGACCCAGAACATCCATCATCTGCTGGCATACGTCCAGCCAGTCGTCATCCAGCGCTTCATAAGGCTTTTGCAGTTCCTTTGCCATTTCCTTGCCCAGGGAATCCATGGCCTCTTCCCGGGAGAGCTTTCCCTGCTCGTAGCGCAACCTGATATCCTCCAGCAGCGCCTGCCTGTTATCGGCCAGCTTGGTCATTGCACCGCCTCCTCCGTCTTTTCTGCGCCGGCTGACCGTCCGGCCGCCCTGCGAATGCGGCGCAGCGCGGCGTTGACCGCCCTTGCGCCGCAACCCCTGCGCTGCCCGATCTGCGCCACGGAGCACCCTTCCACAAAATAATCGTAAAACACCCGCCGGTCCTCCGGGGATACCCCGACGGGCGGCACCGGAATTCGCTTGCGCTTTCCGCCGGCCAGTCCGAGCTCGGCCCGCCTGCGAAAGGCTTCATGAGCCTTTCCCTTCTCCACCGCCTCCACATAGGGCATCAGGCGGTCCATGCAGGCCCGGGCCAGCCATGCGCGCGGATTGGCTACGCCGCTGAACTCCGGGTAATCTGCATACGCCTGTACAAAGGTATCCTGGATGCACAGGTCGATCAGCTCCGCGTACGCGGGCTGGTTGCATGCCATCTGCCTGCACAGATGCGTCAAAAACTCCGCATGCCGCAATGAACGTTTCCCTCTTCGCCAAGGGACCGCCTCCTTTCGTGTGCGTGTCCGCCCCTGCGGAAGCGGCGGATTGCTCCCGCTGGCGGCTTACCATAATCAACGGTTCAGCAGAAATTTCTGTTCCAATAATCATTGGGAAAACTTGCTGCCCTTGCGGCCGTTTGCCGGCTTATGCTATACTGCAAGGGAACAAATGACAGGACGGGCCGAACCATGATCAAGAAAAAAGGCATTCTCCACCAAGGCATGATTATTTTGCTATGTATATCTCTTGTGGTGTGCGGCGCCATGACAGCCACGGTTCTTGTTTCGCAGCGCCTGGCCATGGACTCCGCCAGCCGCGTGATGCTCAAGGCCCACGACTACATGATCCAGCAAATGGATACCTACATGAGCAGCATGGAGCAGGTGGCCTATTCGGTGGGCTATTCCCCCTCGGTGCAAAAGTCGCTGCTTCTGGAGGATGCGCCTCTGCGCATCCTTAGCAGTGCGGATGAATTGCGCAGCGTATTTTCCGCCGCCTTCGTATACAGCCCCTACATCTCCGGCATCAGCCTGTATGACGCGGAACTGAATTACGTCATCTCCTCGGGCAACGTTTATTTTGATGTAAGCGCCCTGGACTCGCGCTACGCCTCCATTACCCAGGGCGTATACACGGGCGAGCGCGCCGCGGAGGATGGCTACATCACCCAGGTGGTCTACGTGTACCCGCTCTTCCGCGCGGACACGGTCATACGCCGGGACATGTACCGCCTGGGGTACCTGATGTTCACCTTGGATGCCGATTTCCTCAACGCCATGATCGCCCAGGGGGATTTCTATGAGGATACCATCATCGCCATCACCGACGAGGACGGCAACGCTCTGCTGGCCAATCAGCCCATGACCGAAGCGGAGGCGACCGCGCTCCTCCAGGACGCTGGAGAACAGTCCATGCACAAGCAAACGGCCATTTCCCGGACAAGCTGGACGCTGCACAGCGTGATGCCAGCCTCTCTCCTCTCCACGGAGATGCTTCCGCTGCTGTATCTGGTGTGGGCCACCGCGGGACTGCTGCTGATCATGGTGCTGTGGATGTATGCTTTCTTCCGGCACTCCATCCTGAAACCTCTCAGCGACCTGCGGCGGTTCATGACCGAGCTTCCCGACGCCCACAAGCGCATCAGCCTCAAGCGCCGCCCGGAAAACGAGCTGCTGGAAACCATGCGCATCCTCAACGAAATGCTGGATTCCCTGGAGGCTCAGGGAGAGGCGCTGATCCGTTCCCAAACCAGGGTCCTCCAGGAGGAGACCGCCCGCCAGCAGATGGAGATCATCGCCTACCGCAACCAGGTCAACCCGCATTTCCTCTACAACACCCTGGACTGCATCCGCGGTATCGCGTACATGCACGACGTGCCGGAGATCGTGGAGATCAGCGAAGCGCTGTCGGCCATGTTCCGCTACGCGGTGAAGGGCGACGACTTTGTGACCCTGGAAAAAGAGATCACCTACATCCGCAGCTACGCCACCATCATCGCCCATCGCTTCTCCCAGCGCATCCGCATTCGCATGGATATTGACGAGGCGCTGCTATCCTGCCGCGTCATCAAGCTGCTGCTGCAGCCGCTGGTGGAAAACGCCGTGCTCCACGGTCTGGAAAAAAAGCTGGGGGACGGCGACATTCTGATCACCGCCCGCCGCCAGGACCGCCGGCTCTGCTTCCAGGTTGCCGACAACGGCTGCGGCATTACCGAAAAACGTCTGGCAGAGCTGAACGCCAAGCTGGACAGCGTCCGCAGCGCGGACCTGGAGGACCCCTCCACCCAGGGAGGCATCGGCCTGATGAACATCGCCCGCCGGCTGTTCCTGCACTACGGGACAGCCTACAGCCTGCGCATCTACGCCGGCGCCCAGGGCGGGGCTGTGGTAGAGATTCTGCTGCCAGAACAAGGGGAGGAGGAAAGCCATGTATAAGGTCCTGTTGGCCGACGATGAAAAATGGGCGCTGCTGGGGCTTACCCGCCTGGTCCGCTGGGAGGAGTATCAGTGCGAGATCGTGGGGACCGCCAACGACGGCATTTCCGCCCTGGAGCAATGCCGGGCGCTGAAGCCCGACGTGCTCATCACCGACATCCGCATGCCGGGCATGGACGGGCTGGAGCTGGCGCGGGTGCTGGCCATGGAGCTGCCCGAAATCACGGTGATCCTGGTGACGGGATACAGCGACATCGCCTACGCCCAGACAGCGCTGCGCATCGGCGTGTTCGATTACCTGACCAAACAGATCACCTCCGCGGACATGGACGCCATGCTCCGGCGCTTCCTTGCCAGCGTGAGTCAGCGGGCGCTAAAATCCACCAGCCAGTTCTTTTTCAGCTTTTTCGGGGAAGAGAACGCCCGAAGCATCGGCGCCTGCCTGTCGGACCTGTGCATCCCCCACGGGTACGGCCGCGCCCGAGCGGCCACGCTGCTCTATGATCAGCCCGTGCGCTTCGCCTGCTCGCAGATTCAGGAGGACGGGCGCGGCATGAAAATTATCTTCCACACTGGAAGCCATCAGCTCACCTGCCTGTGCCTTTGGGACGGACAGCCGGCGGAGGACGCATGGTACGGGGCGCTGCCCTCCCTCCCCGCCGCCGCCC
>DBFBGQ010000155.1:0-2628 GCA_048201975.1 Candidatus Egerieenecus sp.
CAGAGGTCGTCCGAAGTTGTAAGGAATTGATTTTGCAAGCAAAATCAACCACCCGCGAAGCCGGCGGAGCCGGCTTACACGAATGAAAGTCGAAGGGGCTGCGGCCCCTCCGACGCCTCTGGGGAGTTTTTTGACAGCCTGAGGCCGGTTTCCCGCTTTTTAGGAAACCGGCCTTTGTTCATTGAAACAAGGCAAAAGCAACCTTGCCGCATTCCATGTCCAGGCGGGAAAGCATTCCGCTGGTTTTGCCTGGATGCGTGCATTTCGCATGCAAAAGCCCGCATTTCGCAGCAGAAAAGGTTTGTGCTCAGGGATGGATGCTATACTTTGATGGGCGGGGCTGCCGGGGCCAATGTTCTGGCGGCTCCAGGCGCATTCCCTTTTGCGGCCCAAGGTTTTCCCGTTCGCCGGGAAGAAAGGAGCGTCGTTCATGCAAAAAGCGCTTCCATTGCTCATGGCTGTGCTGCTGGCTCTGTCCCCCTCCCATCCGGCGGCTGTTGCCGAGGCGCAAAACGCCCCTGCGATGCGCTGGCTGGCCCAGGCGGGGGAGGAGCTGTATTTCTTTCAGGAGGAAAACGAGAGCATCCCTTATCAGGTCCAGGGGGATGCCCTGGCGCAAAATCCCCAGCTTCCTGCGATGTCCTATGCGCAACGCATCAGCACAAGCCAGCCGGCGGCGCTCTTCCTGTTCTCCAATCGGGTCTATGGCTACACCGGCGGGGAGCCGGACCTTCTATGCACACTCGCCGCATACGATCCATCGAAGGATCGGCTGCTGCGCGCGGTGGCCGCGAATGACACGCTCTATTTGCTGCAGGGAACCGCCCTGTACCAGTTCTCCCTAAAAACCGGGGAGCTGCTGGCGGAGTCTTTCCGCTACAGCGATCTATGCCTGGGGCCCAACGGCACGGTATTCGGCTGGAGCTACAACATGGGAACACGTCAAAGCGAGCTTGTCCCCATTCCAAGCGGCCTGGAGGCAGGGGATCCCCTATGCGCGCTGGATGCGTATGATCACGCCGGCCTGGCTTGCGATGCGGCCACCGGGTGGTTTTACTGGACCCAGGGCAATACCCTCTACAGGTGGGACGGCGAGCAGGCCAGCCCCGTGTCCCTGATGCCCTTTCATGCCAACGACGTCGTGCAGGCCTACGCCGCCGGCGGAACGTATGCCGCCTTGCTGGAGCAGGGGCAGTATTCCCTATATTCGCTCTCCTCCCAGGGGAGGGGGGAGCAAACGGTATTGCGCATCAAGGGCATGTACACGCCCATGCCCGGCGCGGACATGCTCTTTTCCCTGGCCTCCGGGGTGCTCGTCAGCCGGGAGGAGTTGGGGCATTACTGCGCGGAGGACGCTTTCCAGTGCATTTTGACCAAGGATGCCGCTACGGATCTTTTCTACATTCCCCTCAGCAGCGCCGTATATACCATGGCGGAGCGCGGCTACACCGTGGACTTAAGCGATTCGGCGGAACTGGCAGCCTATACCGCCACCCTGTACCCGCCCTTTGCCCAGGCCGTGACCCAGGGGGAGCAAATCATCGGCATGCCCATCCATGTGGCCGTCTGCGGATGGCAAATGAACGCCAACTTCGCGGATTCGATCCCCGTGCCGCAAACATGGACGGATGTGCTTGATCTGGTGGAAAGCTGGACCGAAAACGCTGAGGACTCAAGCCTTCCGCTGCTTTACGATCCAGGCATTCGCGCGGGTTGGACGGCTTACGACTATGCCGATGCCATGGTCGCCGCCTTCCTGCGGGAGCATCTGCAAGCGGGGACGGACATGGATTTTTCCGATCCTTCCCTGTGGGCGCTGCTTTCGAGGCTTCGCGGCATGGTGGAGCGCGGCATACTTCCCGCCCAGGAAGCGCCGCCCGCCGAAGAAGGGGTTTTCCAGCTCTCCCGCCCCAGCGCCGGAAGGGCGCGGCAGGGGATCTCGCTGGTGAATACGGCCCTGACTGAATCTTCCTTGCTGGTGGACGCCCCGACCTTCGCCCCAGGGGAGGATGCCCTCATCCCTGCCTATGCCAGCATATACATCATCAATCCCTACAGTCCGCACAAGCAGGAGGCCATGAATTATCTGGCCCATCTTGCCCAGAACCTGGTGCTGGACGACGCCAGCCTGTTGCAGCAGACCTTTGACAATACGCTGACGCCCAGTGCCCAGGAGCAAAAAGCCCAGCTCCAGGAGCAGCTGGAGCTGCCGGAGCTCCGCACGGCGCTGGCGCAGCTGGAGGCGTCGCCCAGCAACTGGAGCGTTCTCCCCGAAAAGCTCGACGCCTATCGCGCCCGGATCATCCCCCAGGTGAGCCTCCAAACCTGCCCGCTTCTGGAGGATGCCATGTACTCCCACTTGGATGCCTATTCCCTGCTCACCGATGCGCTTCACCAGTATATGGAGGGTCAAATGGATGAAAACCAATGCGCAAACCGCATGAACGAGCTCTCCCGAAGCATCCTCCAGGAAGCAGGCTGACCCTCAGATTCCAAGGAATCTGTTGCTTGTGAGAGGTTTCGCCCACTTCAAGGGATGTGCACCGAAGGGGTCCAAAGGGAAAGGTGGGCATAGCCGCCAGTGGCGGCTGTGGTATGCCCGCCTTTCTCAACCGAAACGAGCGGCGG
>DBFBGQ010000156.1:0-10299 GCA_048201975.1 Candidatus Egerieenecus sp.
ACAGGGGTTTCGCGCCTGCGGGCGCGACCAAAGGGCTTTCCGATCGCCCTTTGGAAACCTTCGGTGCACATCCCTTGAAGCGGGCGAAACCTTTCACAAGGTTGGGAACCTTGTTGCCAATGGAGACGTTCTTCAAACTTTCTTTTAATTACAGCAGGGGTTTCGCGCCTGCGGGCGCGACCAGGGGGCTTTCCGATCGTTCCGCAACCTCAATCGTCGCGGCGTTCCGCCGCTCGTTTCGGTTGAGAAAGGCGGGCATACCACAGCCGCCACTGGCGGCTATGCCCGCCTTTCCCTTTGGAAACCTTCGGTCCCCATACGTTAGGAAACAAGGTAGAAAAGGATTTTTGCAAAAACTTTTGTCGAAAAAAGAAAACATACACTGCCGCGCGGCTGGTTGCCTGCGCCTTGCGCAGCCAACCAGTCCAACCTTCCAGGCGGCGGCGCATGCCTGCCCTCCTTTTGGAGGGGACCCGAAGAAGCGTTTTCCTTTTTTTTGAGGGGAAGTTTTTTTTGAAAACCTCTTTACAAATTGCACAAAGGTGATATAATGAAGCTGCAAAACACAAAAACGTTTTTGCGAGATAGAAAGGAACCGCAAGCAGAGCAGGGGGAGCCAAAGGATACAAAGGACGGAAACGGGAGGTGCCGGAGCGTGGCGATTTCAATCCAGGATGTAGCCAAGCGGGCCGGAGTGGCCATCGGCACAGTATCCCGCGCCTTCAACGATTACCAGGACATCCGGCCGGAAACCAAGGAACGGATCTTTCTGGCCGCCCGGGAACTGGGCTATACCCCCAATGTGAGCGCACGGAACCTTTCCGCCAAGAAGCCGCCCAACATCGGTCTGATTGTTTCGGGATTGCTGGAGGGCAACCAGAAGGATAACCTGGTGTACCTGCTGTTGCAGGGGGTGCTGAGCTACGCCGTGGGCAACGGGCTGGAGCTGGCGCTGTACACCACGGATTCCCAGGAGCAGCGCAAGCGCAGCTATACGGAGTTCTGCGCCCAGCACAGCATCTCGGGTACCATCCTCTCCGGCATAACCACCGACGACGCCTATTTCAGCGAGCTGATGGACTCGGGCATCCCCACGGTGGCGGTGGACGTGCCCATCCCCAACGAGAACGCGGGCTGGGTGTCCATTGATAACCGGCAGGCGGCCCGGCAGGCGGTGGAATTCCTGCTGGAGCAGGGCCTGCGGGATCTGCTCATCGTGGGCGGCAAGCAAAACGCCGATGTCAACATGGTGCGCATGCAGGGAGTGCTGGAGGCGTTCCAGGCGGCGCGGCTGGTGGCCCGGGAGTGCGATTGCCTCTACTGCGACTTCAGCGAGGAAGTGGCCTACCGCAGGGTGGCTCAGCGCCTGCGCAGCAGCGCGGGTCAGCCGGGAGCCATCTTCTGCTTCAGCGACCTGATGGCCCTGGGCGCCATGCGCGCCGTCCGCGAGGCGGGACTGCGCATCCCCGAGGATATCTCCATCATGGGCTTTGACGGGCTGTACATCGGCGAATTGACCGTGCCCCCCCTGACCACCATGGGCCAGGACATGCGGGCCATGGGCTACGAGGCCGCGTCCCTGCTCCATGAGCTGATGGAACACCGCTGCCAGGAACGGCACCGGGTCCTTCCCCACAAGCTGCTGGTCAGGGAAAGCGTCCGGCTGGGTTCCAACGGCTGATTACCCGTCGGCCGATTTTTTCGGCCGAGCACAAAAACGTTTTTGCTTTCAGGGGTTATTCAAAGACGGAATGGAAGGGCGCCATGCGCGCCGGACCAAAAACGTTTTTGAACTAATACAACACCATTTAAGGAGGCTACCCCAAATGAAGAAACTGTTGGCTTTGGTACTGTCTCTGGTCATGCTGTGCAGCGTCTTCACCATTGCCGGCGCTGAGAGCAGCGAGAAGATCACCATCACCGTGACCTGGTGGGGCGAAGTTACCGAGAACGACGCCGAAATGATGATGATCAACAAGTTCAACGAAGAGCATGACGACATCCATGTGGAAGCGCAGGTCGTGCCCGGCGATGGCTACGGCGACCGTCTGCTGACCTCCTTTGCTTCCGGCGAAGGCCCCGACATCTTCGCTTCCGGCGAGGGCGACTTCTACAAGTGGGTGGGCTCGAACATGCCCCTGCCCCTGAACGACCTGATTGCCAACGATACCGAGTGGACCAACGAGATGAACGAAGCGCTGTACAACTTCGGCAACATCGGCGGCAACCAGTACTACATGGTGCGTGACTACAACCCCCTGTGCCTGTTCTACAACAAGGACGTGTTCGACCGGTACGGCGTGGATTATCCCACCGCTGACTGGACCTGGGACGATGCCATCGAGGCCGCCAAGAAGATGACCGTGAAGAACGAGGACGGCACCTACGAGTGCTTCGGCTTCAACGCCCAGAGCTGGGAGTACGCTGCCCTGACCTACCTGACCTCCAAGGGCCTGGACATCGTCAACGAGGATTGCACCGAAGTGGACGGCTACCTGAACAGCCCGGAAATGGCCGCCGCGCTGGCCGAGTATGTGGGCTTCTCCGTGGGTGACGACCGCATCTCCCCCGACGCTGCGGACCAGGATACCTTCGGTTCCTCCAGCGCCATGCTGATCAACGGCAACCTGGCCATGACCATCTCCGGCGCCTGGGACAAGGCCACCTTTGAGGAGTCCGGCGTGAACTACGGCACCGCGGTGGTTCCCGGCAACCATGAGAACTATATGTGCGCCTCCGCGTTCGCCATCAGCGCCAACTGCAAGAACCCCGAGGCTGCCTGGGAAGTGCTCAAGGCCCTGACCGGCACCGAGTGCGCCGCCCTGCGCGCTGAGTACACCGCCGCCCTGCCCACCAGCGACGCGCTGCTGGAGGAGATGAAGGCCGACTACGGCGAAGCCAACATGGGCATCCTGGAGAGCCTGGACTACTGCATCCAGCCCGTGGGTCTGCGCGGCGCCATGGGCAACCCCGCTGTGGCTGCCTTCAAGACCGCCTTTGAGCGCATCCAGTTCAACGACGGCACCGTGGAGGACATCCTCAACGACGCGGTGGCCGAAGTGCACGAGGCCATGGAGGAGTAAGCTCCCCCACCGCCTTCCCCTGTTGGGAAACCGCATCTTTGTCGGGCCAGAACAGTCCATGGGCTGGTTCTGGCCCGACTTTTGTCAAAAGTCAGGATCCGGCGCGCACGGGAGATGCCGTGAAAGGGACAGCGATGTCATGGCGCGGGATTCAGAAGGAGGAAGTTACGCATGTCGCTGGCAAAAACCGCCGGTAAGCGCGCCGTCTCCAATACCGCGCGCCAGCAGAACCGCTATGGGTACGGCTTCATCATGCCCTGGCTCATCGGTCTGTTCGTTTTCACGCTGATTCCCATGCTGTTTTCCCTGTTCCTGTCCTTCTGCAAGTGGGACATCGTCACGGGGCTTTCCACCATCAAGTTCATCGGCCTGGAGAATTTCCAGAAGATCTTTGAGGACAAGAAGTTCTACAAGGCCCTGGAGGTCACCTTCAAGTTCTGCCTGATCTCCATCCCCTTCTACCAGATCGCCTCCCTGGTGGTGGCCATGCTGCTGAACATGCGCATCAAGTTCATGCGCACCTTCCGGCTGATCTTCTTCCTGCCTTCCATCATTCCCACCATCGCCTCTTCGATGATCTGGTCCCAGATTCTGGGCAAGGATGGACTGATCAACCAGAGCCTGGCGATTTTCGGCATCCAGGGCCCGGCGTGGCTGAACACCCCCTCCACGGCGCTCTACGGCCTGATCCTCATGGGGGTGTGGGGCATCGGCAACACCATCATCATTTACCTCTCCGGCCTGCAGGGCGTGGGCGAGGAGCTCTACGAGGCTTCCTCCATCGACGGCGCCAACGCCTTCCAGCGCTTCTTCAAGATTACCCTGCCCATGATCTCCCCCACCATTTTCTTCAACGTGGTGATGGCGGTCATCAGCTCCTTCCAGTATTTCACCCAGGCCTTCGTCATGACCGAGGGCGGCCCGCTGAACTCCACACTGTTCTATAACCTCTACCTGTACACCAAGGCGTACAAGGAGCTCAAGATGGGCTACGCGGCGGCGCTGGCATGGATCATGTTCGTCATCATCCTGTTCTTCACGCTCTTGGTGATCAAGTCGTCCAGCTTCTGGGTGTATTACCAGAACGACGACCAGATTTAACGGAAGGAGGAGAGAACCATGACGGCGATTAGCAAAAAAGCCAATGTCCCCACCCTGATTGGCCGGGGCATCACCATGCTGATCCTGATTTCCCTGAGCGTGCTGGTGCTCATTCCCCTGGTGTGGACCGTATGCATGGCCCTGAAGCCGGCCGGCGAAATTTACAACGGCCGCTTCTTCCCCACCACGCTGGTGTGGGGCAACTTTGTGGAGGCGGTAACCTCCATCGACTTCTTCCTCTATCTGGTCAACACGCTGAAGGTGGTCATCCCCAACGTCATCGGTCAGGTGATCAGCTGCTCCCTTGTGGCCTACGGCTTTTCCCGGTATACTTTCAAGGGAAAGCGCACCTGGTTCCTGATCCTGCTGGCCACCATGATGATCCCCGGACAGATCACCATGATTCCCCAGTTCCTGCTCTACCGGGAAATGGGCTGGGTCAATACCTATCTGCCCCTGACCGTGCCCGCCTTCTTCGCCACCAGCGGCTACAACATCTTCCTGATCCGCTCCTACATGAGCGGCATCCCGCGGGACTTTGACGAGGCGGCCACCATCGACGGCGCCGGCCCCATCCGCAACTTTACCCAGATCATGATGCCCATGTGCAAGCCCGTGCTCACGGCCATCACCGTGTTCACCTTCATGGGCTCCTGGAACGACTTCAACGGCCCGTTGATCTACCTCTACGACGCCAACAAGTATACCCTGTCCCTGGGGCTGAGCTTCTTCAAGGGCCTGTATACCAGCAAGTGGAACCTGCTCATGGCCGCCACCGTGCTGGTGATGCTCCCCGTGCTGGTGCTCTTCTTCATCGCGCAGGATTACATTATTGACGGTATTTCCATCTCCAGCGGCACCAAGGGCTAAGGCCCCCTCCTCCGCGGCGGCGCGCTGCCGCTCCGCCGCGGAGGAGAATTTATCGGAGAGGGTTTATGTTATGGCACCCATGCGTTTGACCACCCATGCGCCCGCCCCCAAGGCGCTGTGCGCCAGCGAGCACGCAAAGCTTATCAGCGGTACCGACGGACTGTTTCCGGACTTTGGCCACCACAGCGAAGGGGAAATGGGCGGGCTGTGGATGCACCCCATCAAGGTGCTGGACGGCTTCTGGCTGCGCTTCCGGGACGCGGAAGCGGAACATGTGGATACCTGGATTGTGGCGGACAGCTACGAATGCGCGCCGGAGGGGAACGCCTTTGGCTACGCCAGCGGGCTGGGGCACACCCGGGTGACCATTCGCCGGGAACAGCTGGCCCCGGAGAGCGCCCCCGGCGTGGTGGTCACCTATCGCCTGGTGAACCATGACGCGGCGCCCCGGCGGGTGGAGGTGGAGTGGCTGGCCCGGACGGACCTGTACCCCGCCTGGTTCTCCCTGGACAGCGGATTTTGCCAGGATGGGCAGGATTGCGGCGCGTGGGACGCCGCCACGGCCACCTTCACCGCCCGGGATGAGAAGAACCCCTGGTTCGCGGCCATCCGCTGCGTCACGCCCCCGGACAGGGCGCAGGTGGGGCAGCTGTTTGGCCCGCAGATCACCCGGGGCCAGGGCGTATCGCTGTCCGTGGTCTATGCCATGACCCTGGGGGCCGGGGAGGAGCGGGCGCTGAGCTTCCACATCACCGGCTCGGCCCAAAGCCTGGAGGAGGCGCAGGCGCGCCTGACCCTGCTGGCCTCCCGCGAGGACTTCCTGGCCGAAAAGCAGGCGCGCTATGACGCCCTGCTTTCCCAAAGCCGCCTGGAGGTGGCGGACGGCAGCTTCCAGAAGGTGTGGGACTGGGTCAAGGTGAACACCGACTGGCTGATTGTGGACGCGGGCCCCCATGGCCGCGCCCTGAGTGCGGGGATGCCGGAGTATCCCTGGTGGTTTGGGTGCGACAGCTGCTATGCCATTCAGGGGCTGCTGGCCATGGGTCAGTATGCGTTGGCCCGGCAGACGCTGAAGCTGCTGGCGGACTACTCCGAAAAGGTCAACGGCAACGGCCGCATCGTGCACGAGATCACCACCTACGGGCTGTGCTCCAACCCGGGGAACACCCAGGAGACGGCGCACTTTGTCACCGCCCTGTGGCACTACTGGCGCTGGACCGGGGACCGGAGCCTCATCGACCAGGTAATGCCCCTGGCGCGCAAGTCCATGGCCTGGCTTCAGGCCCAGGATGAGGACGGCGACCTGTTCCCCAGCGGCTACGGCATCATCGAAATCGCCGGGCTGAACGCGGAGATGATCGACAGCATCGCCTACACCGCCCAGGCCTGGGGCTGCTATGCCGACCTGTGCCGCCTGCAGGGGGACGCCGCCGAGGAAGCCCGGGCCCGGGAGCTGTACCGGCGCACCTGCGCGGCCATGAATGAAAAGATGTGGGATGATGAGGCCGGCAGCTACTGCGATGCCTACGCCAGCCTCGCCTTTGTGCGCAGCCGCCGGGAGGAGATCCTGGGCCGGCGGCATGGGCATAACCCGGAGGCGGAGCGCGCCTTCGACCGGATGCTGGCCCGGAAGGACTGCCCCGAGGAAGCGGAGACGGGTTTCCTGATCAATGGCAACTGGACGCTGGTGACGCCCATGGAGGCGGGGCTGGCCCCGGCGGACAAGGCGGAGCGCGCCCTGGCCTACCTGGACACGCCGGCGTTTGTGGGCCCCTGGGGTATGTATTTGAACTCCCTGAACCGGGACGCCATCATGACCATCTCCACCGGGGCGGTGGCGGTGGCCCAGGCCCGTTACGGCTATGCGGACCGGGCGCTGGAGCTGCTGCGGCGGATGAACGCCACCTTTGGCATGGCCACCCCGGGCACGGTTTCGGAAATGTCCCCGGACTACGGCTGCTTCTGCCAGGCCTGGACGGCCTACGCGCTGTTCACCCCGGTGGTGCGCCACTTCTTCGGCGTGCAGCCCCGGGGGGACGCGGGCTTTGTGGAGCTCTCCCCCTGCATGCCCTCGGCCTGGTCCCAGGCCGCGCTGGCGGATGTGCGGGTGCTGGACGGCTGGCTGAGCCTGGACTATGCCCGACAGGGCGCGGGCTATACCCTGACCCTCTCCGGCAGGGACTGCCCGGAGCTGCGCCTGCACCTGAGCGCCGGGGAAACCGCCCGGATCCAGGGCGCGCAGGCGCGGGAGGAGCAGGGCTGGCTGATCTTTGCTTTGCCCCAGGGGGGGACGGTCCGCGTGACGGTTTCCCGCACTTGACCATAGAAGGAGGATGCTGAGCATGCTGCAATACGATCTGGGAAAAGGAGCCAAGGAGAACTGGCTGGTGGCCGAAACGGCCTTCGAGCCCGACCATCAGGGAAAGTGCGAGGCCATTTTCTGCGCCGGAAACGGCTATCTGGGCCAGCGCGCCGCCTTCGAGGAGCGCTACGTGGGCCAGACCCGGGACCTGATGGTCACCGGCACATTCAATAAATTTGACGCGGACGAGGTCACCGAGCTGCCCAACCTGCCCGACGTGACCAACCTGGAATTCCGGGTGGACGGCGTCCGCTTCGCCATGGATGAAGGCAACACCCAGGACTATCTGCGGGTGATGGACCTGCAAACCGGGGAGTGCAAGCGCACCCTCACCTGGACCCACCCCGACGGCCGGCGCTTCGCCCTGCGCTTCGCCCGCTTCGCCTCCCTGGACAACGAGCATGTGCTGGGCCTGCGGGCGGAAATCACCGCCCTGGACGGCGCCGCGGAGATCCGCGTGGAAAGCGGCATCGACGGCCGGGTGAGCAATACCGGCTCCCAGCACTTCCACGAGGGGGACAAGCGCATCTTTGACAACCGGGTGCTGCGCATGGTTTCGAAAACCATCCAGTCCGGGGTGAGCTGCTGCCTGCACACCGCCCACACCTTTACCGTAAACGGCCAGCAGGCCCAGGGGAAGCTGCTGCCCATCATCGACCGGCGCTACATGGCCATGCGGGCTACCTTCGCCCTGGAAAAGGGCCAGACCCTCACCGTGGACAAGCTCACCGTGGTCACCACCAGCCGGGACATGGCCTATGAAGGCGTGGAGGACAAGGCCGCCCGCGCCCTGGAGGACGGCGGCCGCATGATGGAGCAGGCCCTCCAATGCGGGTACGACGCCCTCTTCGCCGCCAGCTGCGCCAAGTGGGCGGAGCTGTGGCAGCGGGCGGATGTGCGCATTGTTTCGAAGCGCCCCTTCGACCAGCTGATGGTCCGCTTTGCGCTGTATCACCTGAACATCATGGCCAAGAAGGACGACAACCGCGTGGGCATCGGCGCCAAGGGCATGACCGGCGAGGGCTACAAGGGCCACTCCTTCTGGGATACGGAGATCTTCATTCTCCCCTACTTCATCCTCACCCAGCCCCAGGCGGCCCGCTCCCTGCTGGAGTACCGCTACCGCGGGCTGTACGGCGCCCGGCGCAAGGCCCAGGAGAACGGCTTTGAGGGCGCCATGTATCCCTGGGAGGCGGCCTGGGTGGACGATGGCGAGGTGACCCCCCTGTGGGGCGCCGCGGACGTGGTCACCGGCAAGCCCATGAAGATCCTCACCGGGCTCATCGAGCAGCACATCACCGCCGATGTGGCCTTCGCCGTGGAGCAGTACTTCGCCGTCACCGGGGACCAGGACTTCATGGACCGCTGCGGCTATGAGATGCTCATGGATACCGGCCGCTTCTGGGCCAGCCGCGTCACCTGGGACGAGAAGAAAAACGCCTGGGTCATCCTGGACGTCATCGGCCCGGATGAGTACAAGGAGCACGTGGACAACAACGCCTACACCAACTACATGGCCGCCCACAACCTGCATTTGGCCCTCTCCGCCATGGATGCGGTGGAGCGGCGCGGGGGCGAAACCTGCCGCCGCCTCCAGGAAATGTTCGATTTTGCCGCCTGCCGGGCGAAGATCCAGGGCGTGCTGGACAAGCTCTATTTGCCCCAGCCCGATGCGAATGGCATCGTGCCCCAGTTCGAGGGCTACTTTGACCTGACCCACATCGACCTGACCAGGTACAAGCAGAGCAGCGTGGTGGGCACCATCTACAACGACTACAACATCGGGCAGATCAGCACCTTCCAGGTGCACAAGCAGGCGGATACCCTGGTGCTGATGCTGCTCATGGACGACCTGTTCCCCGCGGAAATCAAAAAGAAGAACTACTACTTCTATGAGGAGCGCACCCTGCATGACTCCTCCCTGAGCAAGTCCACCCACTGCGTGCTGGCGGCGGACCTGCACGAGGACGCCACCGCCTACGACTTCTTCAAGGGCTGCGGCGAGATTGACCTGGGCCCGGTGATGACCACCTCCGATATGGGGGTGCACACCGCCTCCATGGGCGGCATCTGGCAGTGCGCGGTGTACGGCTTCGGCGGCGTGCGCGTGGTGGGCGGCGAACTGCATGTGAACCCCCGCCTCCCCCAGGATTGGACGCAGCTGGAGGCGCCCCTGTGCTGGCGCGGCCAGCCCCTGCGCCTTATCGCCGCCAAGGATGGCGTCTCCCTGTCCAACCAGGGCGCGGCGCCTGTGGAAGTGGTGCTCTGCGGCCAGAAGCGCACCGTTGCTCCGGGGGAGACCCTGCGGGCCTGAAACTCCTGTGCTTGCATGCACCATGCAACAAGAGGAGAGGTCGTCTCCATTGGCAACAAGGTTCCCAACCTTGTGAGAGGTTTCGCCCGCTTCAAAAGATGTGCACCGAAGGGGTCCAGGGGGAAAGGCGGGCATTGCCGCCAGTGGCGGCAGTGCATGCCCGCCTTTCTCAACCGAAACGAGCGGCGGAACGCCGCGACGATTGAGGTTGCGGAACGATCGGAAAGCCCTTTGGTCGCCTCCGCAGAGGCGAAATCCCTTGCTACAAACAAAAAAGAGTTTGAAGAACGTCTCCATAGATTCCAAGGACTCTGTTTCTTGTGAGAGGTTTCGCACACCTCAAGGGATGTGCACCGAAGGTTTCCAAAGGGCGATCGGAAAGCCCTTTGGTCGCGCCCGCAGGCGCGAAACCCCTGCCGCAAAAAAGAAAAGTTTGAAGAACGTCTCCATTGGCAACAAGGTTCCCAACCTTGTGAAAGGTTTCGCCCGCTTCAAGGGATGTGCACCGAAGGTTTCCAAAGGGCGATCGGAAAGCCCTTTGGTCGCGCCCGCAGGCGCGAAACCCCTGT
>DBFBGQ010000157.1:0-3326 GCA_048201975.1 Candidatus Egerieenecus sp.
TTGCATGAAAAACAGCGGTCGCAAAGCGACTTGGCTTTTCAAAAGAAAAGCCAACCGTTCGCCGGCGGAGCCGGCTTACACGAATGAAAGTCGAAGGGGCTGCGGCCCCTCCGACGCCTCTAAGGGTTTTTTGACAGTCTGAGCGGGAGATGTTTCAGTTCGATCCTGTAAAGACCGGCTGTTTACGCCGCGGATATGCGAAAAGTGCCTGCCTGCGTTCCACGGTCAGGGATTCATCTGGCAATAATCGTCATATGCTTCCTGGAGCAGGGCATGGTAGTTCTCCTGGCCCAGGATATCCAGCATATCCAAATAAGCATACCAATTCGCGTCCAGATTCATGCTGCCGGAAACGAACTGGATCAGGGAGCGGCGAACATACTCCTCAATGGGAGCCTGGTATCTGATCAGCTCCTGCGACTGTTCCGCCGTGTAGGCGATGTTGGGATAAACCGTTTCCTTGCCAGGACTGAAGTGGTCGTAGCTTTCGGCGCATTCCCAAAGGATCTTCTCCCCGTTGTAGGTTCCTTCCTCCACCTGAAGCCCCAGGCGGAATGCGTCAAACATGGACCCAATATGCACATCCGCCGGCCAATTGACGGATGCTCCCTCCTCGGCGCTGTCCCAGAAGAATTTGTAGATGGACGGCCCGTCGTCCAGGCCGACGCCTTCGTCGCTCCACGCCCAGTTCACGTTCTCTATGCCATAGTTCTGCACCAGGTTTCCCTCGGAACTGGCCAGGAAATCAAACAGCTGCACTGCCGTTTCGGGATCGCGGCAGTCGCGGGTAATCAGGCCGTTGCAGTTGTAGAAGTAATCATAATTGCTTTGGTAGCTCATGCGCGTTCCGTCCGGGCCCATCAGGGGCGGGAGGCACACCCAATCGGTCCAGGTGCCGTCTGCCCGGGGCTCGTCGCGCACGGAAGGAATGTATCCGCATGCCACCGCGCCCACCACATTGGGCGTCGCCTCCACCTGCGCGGTCATCTGCTGCTGATTCTGTGAAAATACCTGGCTATGCAGCAGCCCTTCGCTGTACAGGCGGTTCATATAGCGCAGCGCTTCCCGATATTCCTCCTCCACCCAATTGCACCGCACCTCGCCATCCTCCAGATAGCAGCCCGACGCCACGGTTTGATTGGTGGAGCCATAGATGGTGTTGTTATGCACAAAGGCGTTGCTCAGAAACGTGAACGGATCGTTGGCCCAACCCTCGTCAATCTGCCCGGTCAGCGGAATCTCGTCCGCAATACCGTTGCCGTTGGGATCCATCGTCGCCACCTTGCAGAGATAGTCATAAAACTCCTCCGTGGTTTCGGGCAGGCGTCCATCCAGCAGCAGGTCCACCCAATCCTTGTACAGCCACATCCGGGCCTGATGGGTCAAATGGAAGCACTCATTCACCGCGCCGTAGCAGTAGATATGCCCGTCAGGCATCATCAAGTCGCTTACATGCTCGGGACCGCAGATCTCGGTGAGCTTATTCCAGTTTTCGCAGTCTTCCAGATAGGCGTCCAAGGGCAGCACAAGTCCTTGCATGCCATATAGCGCACATTCGGCCTTTGTCCAGCGCGTACATAGCAAGATGTCCGGAAGCTCCTGCGCCGTCGCCACGCTCAAGCTCAGCTTGTCCTTTGCGCCGCTGCCGGAAAACTCCTTGGTGATCTGCAAGTCAACATTGGTTTCCTCACGGATCCAGTCCAGCACATAACTGTTTTTGATGCTGATGTTGTCCACAGCGTTGACAACCCAGGCGGTCAGCTGCACAGGCTGCTCCAGGGGAAAGTAATCTCCCTTGCCCAGAATGGGCACTTCCTCGCTGGCGTGGGACGCATGGTTTCCGCCGCATAGTATGAGTAGCAGACACAGCAGAAAAATGACTGTTCTCTTCATTGGCGTTGCCTCCTTGTTCCGCATGCAGCACGTTTCACATTGCGGTTATGTTCCTTTATCCCCGTGAGCGCATCATTATATCATAATATGTTTTTGCAGTAAATTCCCGTCGCTTCCTGGCAACGTCATCGCGGTGCGCAGGCCCCCTGCCAGATAGGCGCAACGGGTTTACCGGAATTCCTCCACATGGTTGATTCGCTGCGCCTCCTCCTTGGTGATGGGTAAACGCGACCAATCGATGGCAGCCTCCATTCCCGCATAGTCGCTGATGCGGACAGAGCAAAGCAGGCCGTCCTCGCCCCGTTCATATGCCGCGATGCCCGACATGGCGATTCTGCCGCGCTCATCCCGCCCGGCGTTGGAAACGATATGCACCCACTCGATCACGCAGGTGCGGCCGTCGTCGATTAGCGTCACGTAGCGCATGGCAACGCAGCGGGGAATGTACTGCGCCATTTGCTCATATTTCGCGCGCATCAGCTTGCGATCGTCCATCACCGGCTCTCGGCCTGGTTCCAGCGGTTCATAGCCGCCGAACTTGCAGTGTTCCGACATGCAGCGCATAATCCGGTCAACGTCCGCTGAGGGAAGGTGATGCAGCCCCGCGTAATATTCCCGCACGGCCCCCGTGAGCAGGCCCAGTTCCCCCTTCTCCAGGTGGCAGGCCGGAAACAGGGGCGCACGATAGGGCTGAAGCCCCGGGATAAACGAACAGTGCGTGTATAGCCGCACCTCGTCCAGCAGCCCGCCTGCGCGCAGATCCGCCACCACGAAAAAAGGCACTTGCCTGATGCCCTCCGGAGAGACAAAGCTGACCTCCAACTCCGTCACGGAGCGCCCGTTTGCCCGGGTCTGCATCACGGGCGTGACCTTCGCTGCGCCGGCATGAAACCGCTCCAGCCATTCGCGCACAAAGGCGCGGACGCCGCTCAGTCCCGTATAGCGCCGGTATGGCGTGTCAATGGCGCAGGGCTCGCCGCCAAACTGCTTCTGCTCCCGGAACAAACCGCACGCCTGCTCCGCGTCTCCGGCACAGGCGGCGCGCAGCAGCTTCAGCTCCGCGTAGCTTTCGTCGATGGGATGCTCGGGGCCGCGATACATGGCAGCCAGTGCGCTGCGTTGGATATATTTCATAACGTTCTCTCACTTTCAGGGGCCGGGGAAAAACGCCGCCTGCGTTCTCCCCGGCCCCCCCGCCGTTATTTCACAAAGCGGAACATATTCCAGGAGAGCTTGGGGAGCACCGCAGTGCACAGGCCGTTGTGGCAGGCCGTGCCGGGCACTTCCCGGGGAACCAATACGTCAGGGTGCTCGTAATCGTTGCGCGCTTGCGCATCCTCCGCGTAAAGCGTTGAATGGCCCGCGAACCGCCACCCCTCAAAGCCCCGCACATCCAGGGTGAATTCCTGGGCATCCTCCCAGTCCGCATTCAG
>DBFBGQ010000158.1:0-11605 GCA_048201975.1 Candidatus Egerieenecus sp.
CAGAAAAGACACAGGGGAAAGACTTGCAATTCCTAAAAAAGTGGGATAAAATGGTGGCAAGGTTTCAAAAAGTGGGTCTAAGGGGAGAAAGGTGGTGGCATGCATGGCGGATGAGAAGCTCTCCCCGGAAGGAAAGGAAGAGGCGGTCGCGGCCGCACCCCTTTCGCAGGAAGCGGATGAGCTGCTTAAACGCTATGCCGATACCTTCATAAGCTCCTACCAGCACAGTTTGGATGCCAAGGGACGCATCATCGTTCCGGTGTGCTACCGGAAAGCGCTGGGAGATACCTTTTATATCGGGCCGACCTTCGACTTCAAAGCCATCGCCCTGTATCCCAACCTGGTATGGGCGCAGATTCGGGACGGCTACGCCAAGCTGGGACGGATGCACCGGGAGCTGAACCTGTATACGGAGCAGTTCGACGCCCTGAGCTACCGGGACCAGGAGTGCGACGGACAGGGGCGCGTGCTGTTGCCAACGAAGATCCGCTCCCTGATCCTCAAGGACGAGAAAGATGTGGAGATCGCCGGCGCGCAGGATCATGTGCGCATTGTGGGCCGCATGGCCGCCGAGGCGAAGACCCAGGCTTTCCTGGAGAATCTGCCGGATATTCTGGACGTGATTGGAAAGCTGTCCATCCCCTGAGGGGTGGAAGACGTGAAACAAATTCTCCACGGTTGCGCCGGCAAGGGAAAGAGCGCCGGGTGCCGGGGACGATGGCGCGCATGATTGGACTGGCTGCGAGAATAGAATGTTCTGGAAGGCAGGAAAGGGGAATACGGTATGCTGCTCCTTGCACGGATCTTCAAAAGAAAAGCCCGCTTCAAGGGAGAGTGGGGACGGGTGGCCACCGTTGGGATTGGCCAGGAGCGCATGCGCGTCGCTTCCAGCGTATACTTGACCGACGCCACGCTGGACAGGGACTCCAACGTGGCCTATCAGGGGCTGGGCATGGGCCGCAATCCCCGCAGCCAACGGCGGCGCAGGATCAACGCGCCCATTGGCAGCGAGAACATCACCGCGCCCATTCCGGTGGTGAGCGCCACGGGCATGCGCCGCAATGCCGGCGTGGCTACAGTGGCGGTGTTCTGCTTCTTGTTGGGCGTGATCTTCCTGATCCGGCTCAGCGACATGACCGAGGTTTCGAAGTCCGTCAGCAGCCTGCAAACGCGGATTGAGCAAACTGAGCGGGAAAACGCGCAGCTGGAGAGCAGCCTGGCCACGCTGACCAGCGAGGTGAACGTGGGCTATGAGGCGGCGAAGCTGGGCATGATCAGCGCCAACGGCATCGACGTGATCTACCTGATGGCGCCCGAAACCCGGGATAGCGCTGCCCTGCTGCGGGATGAGGTGGAGGTGGAGCCCGCGCACAGCGAGTTCTTCGCCATGCTGCTGGGGCTGTAAAAGGCTTCCGGCGGGCATGGGCATTTTGCGACGCCCCGTCACGGGGAGAAGGAGGAACGGGTATGCACCCGGAGCTTCTCGTTCGCAAAAGAATGATGCTGCTTACCCTGGTGCTGCTGGTCCTGTTTGGACTGGTGCTCATCCGGGTGGGCCGGCTGACCACCGTACAATCCGAGGAGCTGACGCAGCGTGGCGTCAATCAATGGACCAAAGCTGGCACCGTCACCGCAAGGCGGGGCAAAATCGTGGATCGGAACGGCAATGTGCTGGTGGTGAGCGCCACTGCGTACAGCGTCTGTGCCGATCCGCGTGCTGTTTCCGATGAAGAACTTTTTCTGGATACCATCGCTCCGGTGCTGCCCCTGGACCGGGAAGCCGCGCTCAAAAAGCTGGAGGACAAGACGAAGGGCCAAATCATCCTCAAGCGCCAGGTGTCCCGGGAAACGGTGGATCAGCTGCGCACGCTGAAGAACGAGGCCGACGAGGCCGCGGGCTTGCGCGCGCTGATTTTTGAGGAGGACGCCAGCCGCTGGTATCCCTATGGGGAGATGCTCAGCCAGGTGCTGGGGCTGACCAATGTGGACAGCGTGGGGCAGTCGGGGCTGGAATCCCGCTATGACGCGGTGCTGGCCGGGGTAGCCGGGTCCTATCTGCATCAGGTGGACGCCCGCAACCGCACCCTGGCGGACAGCGAAAGCTATTACACCGCGTCCAGTCCCGGCGCCACCCTGAAGCTCACCATTGACGCCACCCTCCAGCAGGTCTGCGAGAAGGTCATGCGGGAGTGCATGGAGGTCAACCAGGCGGAAAGCGTGCTCTGCCTGATCAGCGACGTGAAGACCGGGGCCATTCTGGCCATGTGCATGCGCCCGGATTACGATCCCAACGACCCACCCCGGGACGACGTGGAAGCCTTGACGGACCTGATGCGCATCACCGCCATCTCCGACGTCTATGAGCCGGGCTCCACCTTCAAAATCCTCACCGCCAGCGCCGCGCTGGACAGCGGCGTAACCACGCCGGAGGATTCCTTCTACTGCACGGCGAAAATTACGGTGGATGGGGATACCATTCGCTGCTGGGGAAATCCTCATGGGGCGGAAACCATGGCCGAAGGGTTGCAGAACTCCTGCAATCCCGTGTTTGTGGAATTGGCGCTGCGCATGGGCACCGATACCTTCTACCGCTACCTGACCGCCTTTGGGCTGGGCAAGACCACGGGAATCGACCTGCCGGGGGAGAGCGGAGGCATTCTGATTGGCTCCCGATACGTGAAAAACGTGGATCTGGCACGCATCGGCTTTGGGCAGAGCGTGGCGGTGACGCCCTTGCAGCTGATGATGGCGGCCAACGCCTGCATCAACGGCGGAAAGTTGATGAAGCCGTACCTGGTAGCGGAAGTGCAGTCTCCGGAGGGCGAGGTGCTTCAGCGGACCAATCCCACCGTGCGCGCCACGCCCATCAGCGCGGAAACCAGCGCCACCATGCGGGAGCTGCTGGAGCTGGTGGTAACCCAGGGGGGCGGCAAAAACGCCGCCGTGCCCGGCTACCGCATCGGCGGCAAAACGGGCACAGCGCAGGTCTACAAGGACGGGAAAATCGCCCGGGATGTGCATATCGGCTCTTTCTACGGCTTCGCGCCCGTGGAGGATCCGCAAATTTCCGTGATGGTGGTGGTCAAGGAGGCCAAGGTGCCGGTGGATTACGGCAGCACCACCGCCGCGCCCTTTGCCGGGGAGATCATGGCGGCGGCCCTGAGCTACCTGAACGTTCCCCCCTCCGACCCGGATGTGAGCTATGCGGAAGTTACGGTTCCGGACATCACGGGCTTGACGATTTCGGCTGCAAGGCGTACACTAGCGCAGGAAGGTCTGGAAATGATTACCGACGGCGCTGCGGATACGGTGCTTTCCCAGCTTCCCCCCGCGGGCGCGTCGCTGGTGGTGGGCGGCCATGTGATGGCCTACACCATCCCCGAGGACGAAACCACGCCCCAGGAGCTGGTGTGCGTGCCTGACTTTACCGGCCTGAGCGATGTGGACGCGGTACGCCTGGGCCGGCTGCGCAACCTGGATATTACGCTGACGGGCACAGGCTTCTGCGTGCGTCAGACGCCCGCCGCGGGCGAATACGTGACCCCGGGCGCTACGGTGGAGGTCATCATGGAGCCCTTTACCAGCCCCGATGAGTAAGGAGAATGCCTATGAAGTTGAACGAGCTTATCAAAGATATGCCCTATCTGCTGGACACCCGCGGGGACATGGATGTCGAGATTGGCGCGGTGAGCTGCAACAGCCGGGAAAAAACCAGCAATGGGCTGTTCTTCTGCATTGCGGGCACCCGCTTTGACGCCCATGATTTCGCCCCCGAGGCGGTGGCCAACGGCGCGGTGGCATTGGCGGTGGAGCGCTATCTGCCGGAGCTGCCCGTGCCCCAGGTGCGGGTGAGCAACGGCCGGGGCGCGGTGAGCCGCATGGCGGCCGCCTTCTATGGCTATCCTGCCCGCAGCCTGCGCCTGGCGGGCATCACCGGCACCAAGGGGAAAACCACGACCAGCTTTTTGCTCAAGTCCATCTGCGAGACCGCGGGGCATAAGTGCGGGCTCATCGGCACCACAGGGAACATGATCGGCGACCGGCGGCTGAAAAGCGAGTTGACCACGCCCGATCCCATCGAGCTGCAAAAGACCTTCCGCATGATGGCGGACGAGGGCGTGGAGATCGTCAGCATGGAGGTTTCCGCCCACGCCATTGACATGCTTCGCCTGGACGGCGTCTCCTTTGAGGTGGGATGCTACACCAACCTGAGCCAGGACCACCTGGATTATTTCCACACCATGGAGAACTATTTCGAAACCAAGCGGAAGTTCTTCCATGGGGGCATGGTGCGCAACGCCACATTCAACGCCGACGAGGAGACCACGGCCCGCATCCTGGAGGGCCTGGAGATCCCGGCCATGACCTACGGCATCTGCGCCAACGCGGACCTGTATGCCAGGGATATCGAGATCACAGAAAACGGTGTGAGCTTCAACATGCAGCTGGCCGGCATGCACAACCTGCCCGTGAACCTGCGCCTCACCGGCATGTTCAACGTGTACAACGCCATTGCCGCCGCCTCCATGGCCATGATCCTGGATATCCCCGCGGAGGACATCCGCAAGGGACTGGAGAGCGTGGCGTCGGTGCCCGGACGGATAGAGATGCTCAACACCGGCACATCCTACAAGGTGATCCTGGACTATTCCCATAGCCCCGACGCGCTGGAGAACATTCTGAAAACCGTGCGGGAGTTTGCCCGGGGGCGGGTGATCGCGCTGTTTGGCTGCGGCGGAGACCGGGACCATGGCAAGCGCCCCATCATGGGGGAAATCGGCGGCAGGCTGGCGGATCTGTGCATCCTGACCTCGGACAATCCCCGCACGGAGGACCCCATGGCCATTCTGGCATCCATCGAGGCGGGCATCAAGCCCACGGGCAAGCCCTACACCATCATCGAAAACCGGCGGGAGGCCATTCGCTACGCCTTGCGCACCGGCCGGGAGGGCGACGTGATTGTGCTGGCGGGCAAGGGCCATGAGACTTACCAGGAGATCATGGGCGTCAAGCGTCCCTTTGACGAAAAGGTCGTGGTGCAGGAGCTTCTGCAGGAGCTCCGGGACGCCGGCGAGATTGATTAAATTTCCGCGCAAGCGGACGGAAGGATGAATACGCATGCAAAGGATGATCTGCGCGCTGCTTCTTTCCTTTGTGGCCATGCTGGTGGTGGCTCCCCGGGTGATACCCGTGCTGCACCGGCTCAAGTTTGGCCAGACGATTTACGATCTGGGCCCCAAGAGCCACAAGAGCAAGCAGGGTACCCCCACCATGGGCGGCATCATGATGGCCGGGGTAACGCTGGTGACCTGCCTGGTGTTGCATCCCAAGGGGTGGTATGGCGTGGAGGACTTCATGCTGGCGCTGCTGGCGGTGTCCATGCTGTCCATGCTCATCGGCTTTGGGGACGACTTCATCAAGGTGGCCAAGAAGCGTTCCCTGGGGCTGACCCCCTGGCAAAAGATTGCCGGGCAGGTGGTGGTGGCAGTGGGCTTCACCCTGTGGTGCTATTTTCATCCGCAGATCGGCTCAAAGATACTGGTGCCCTTCCTGAATGTGGAGTGGGATCTGGGCATCTGGTACATTCCGCTGATGAGCCTGGTGGTCATCTTCATGGTCAACAGCGCCAACTTGCAGGATGGCCTGGACGGACTGCTCTCCAGCGTGGCATCCATCGGCAGCGCGGCCTGGGGCGTCATTGCGCTGTTCTTCCTCAGCGCGGTGAGTGGGCTGAATAACGCAGAGCTGAACAACAACTACTACGCCGTGGCCATTTTTGCCCTGGCGGTAATGGGCTCCTGCTTGGGCTTTCTGCGCTTCAATCACTACCCCGCCCGCATTTTCATGGGGGATACGGGCTCCATGTTCATTGGCGGGGCTACGGTGGGCATGGCCATGGTGCTGCGCCAGCCGTTGATGCTGCTGCTCATCGCCTTCACCATGGTGGGCTCCTCCCTGAGCGTCATGATGCAGGTGACCTATTTCAAGGCCACCCATGGCAAGCGCATTTTCAAGATGTCGCCCATTCATCATCACTTTGAGCTGTGCGGCTATAGCGAAACGCAGATCGTTTCCATGTACGCGGTGGTGACGGGGATTCTGTCGCTGATCGCGGTCATTTCCCTGAACGGACTGAAGCTCTACTAAACAAATCTGCTGTTTTACGCCCGGGCCGTTTGCATGCCTGGGCGTGTTTTCCAAAGGAGGGATTACCGGTGCAAGTTGCCAACAAGCGGATCCTGGTGGTGGGCATGGCCCGCAGCGGCATCGCGGCGGCAAAGCTGCTGTGCAAGGCGGGCGCGAAGCCCATTTTGAACGACTCCAAGGAGGAGGCCGCCTTCGGGGACGCCCTGGAGGAGCTGCGGGAACTGCCCTGCCAGTGGCGCTTCGGCCGGCCGGCCATGGAGCTGCTGGGGGAAGCGGAGGGCGTGGTCATCAGCCCCGGCATTCCGGACACGGCGCCCTTTGTGGTGAAGGCCCGGGAAATGGGCCTGGAGGTCATTGGCGAACTGGAGCTGGCCTATCAGCTGTCCCAGGGCGTGACGGTGGCGGTGACGGGCACCAATGGAAAAACCACCACCGTAAGCCTGCTGGGAGAAATGTTCAAAAATGCCGGCAGGGTGACCCACGTGGTGGGCAATATCGGATACCCTTATTCGGCGGCGGGGCTGGAAAGCCATCCCGAGGATGTGCTGGTCACGGAGGTGAGCAGCTTTCAGCTGGAGACCATCGTGGAGTTCCATCCTCGAGCGGCGGCGCTTTTGAACATCTCGGAGGATCACCTGAACCGCCATGGCACCATGGCGGAATATACGCGGATGAAAATGCGTATTTTTGAAAACCAGACCGAAGCGGACTGCGCCGTGTTCAACGACGACGACCCGCTCTCCGCGCCCCTAGCCGGGCAGGTGAAGAGCCAGGTGCTTCGCTTCTCCCGGACCCATGCGGTGCCCCAGGGCGCCTTCCTCCAGGATGGAAAAATTCTCCTGCGCTTCGGCGGAGAGGATAAGCCCCTTTGCGACGCCTCGGAGGTTCGCATTCCCGGCCCGCACAACCTGGAAAATGCTCTGGCGGCGGTGTGCATCGCCGTGTTCATGGGCGTGCCCGCGCCGGTGATCCGTCACACGCTGCGCACCTTCGCCGGCGTGGAGCACCGCATCGAGTTTGTGCGGGAGCTGGATGGCGTGCGCTACATCAACGACAGCAAGGGCACCAACGTGGATTCCACCCTGAAGGCCATACAGACCATGACCGCCCCCACGGTGATCATCCTGGGCGGGTATGACAAGCATTGCGATTTCACCCCCCTGGCCCAGGCCATGCGCCAATCGCCGCAGATGCAGGCGGCCGTGCTCCTGGGCGCCACGGCGGACCAGATCGAGGCGGCCCTGCGCCGGGCGGGCTACGGCGCCATCCATCGGGCGGCGAGCCTGCAGCAGGCCGTGGAGGTGGCCCGGGGGCTCGCGCAGGAGGGGGGCAACGTGCTGCTCTCTCCGGCCTGCGCCAGCTTTGACATGTTCTCGGACTACGAGGCCCGGGGACGCATTTTCAAGGACATCGTCCGGTCGCTGAACTGACGCGGCGGGATGCCATCGCCTTTCCGCTCCCCCTGGAAGGGCACCAAAGCGCGCCCGGGCGCAAACGCGCTCCGCGGGCGACGCTTTGCTGTAGGAAGGATGGGGAGCGGTATGTTGGAGACGCAAAACAGGCCGGCGGTAGCCGGTAGAACCAAGCGCGGCCCTGTGGACGGCACACTGGCGGTGATTCTGCTGCTGTTGCTGCTTACGGGGCTGCTTGTGCTTTTTTCAGCCACGTATTATACGGCCCAGGACCAGGGCGATCCCCTGGGGGAGGTAAAAAAACAGCTGCTGGGCATCGGCCTGGGGGCGGTGGCCATGCTCATCACCAGCCGCATTCCTTACCGCTTCTGGCAGGATACCTGGGTCATCGTGGGCGGGCTGGGGCTGAGCGTGGTGCTGCTGATCCTGGTGATCATTCCCGGCGTCGGCGTCTATCTGAACGGTTCCCGGCGGTGGCTCTCCCTGGGCGGCATCAGCTTTCAACCCTCGGAGATCGCCAAGATGGCGGTGGTGATGTACATGGCCGCCACGCTGACCTACCGGGGCAAGAGCATCCGATTCCTTTTCCGCGGCATTGTGCCGGTGCTGGTGGTTCCGGCGTTCATGTTCCTGCTGATCCTGGAGCAGCCCAATCTGTCCACCGCCGGTTCCATCCTGATCGTGAGCCTGATGATGATCCTAATGGCGGGCGCCCGGTGGAAGCACCTCTCCCTGCTGGGTGTGGCGGGCATGTGCCTGGGGGCGTTCTATGCCTGGAGCGCGCCCTATCGCCGGGAACGGCTGCTGTCCTTCACCGATCCCTTTGCCAAGATGAGCGACGAGGGATACCAGCTGGCGCAGTCGCTCATTGCCTTTGGGTCGGGAGGACTGTTTGGCATGGGGCTGGGACAGGGGCGGCAGAAGTACGCCTATCTGCCCTACCCGGAGAGCGACTTCATTTTCGCCATTGTGGGGGAGGATTTCGGGCTGCTGGGATGCATCGCCGTGGCGGCGCTGTTTGCGGCCTTCACCCTGGCCGGCATGCGCATCGCCGTGAATTGCCGGGATAAGTTCGGGTGCCTGCTGGCGGCGGGCATTACCTGCAACATCGCGGTGCAGGCCTTCCTGAACATGGGGGTGGTGGTGGGGATCCTGCCCACCACAGGTCTGCCGCTGCCCTTTTTCAGCGCCGGCGGCACGTCCATCTCCATCACCATGGCGGCGGTGGGGATCCTGATGAACATATCCCGCTCCTCGGAGCTGATGATTACCTGAAGGCTCCCCGCGAATCCGCACGCCTTTTCCGCAGCCGCATAGGATAAAGCAAACGGATTGCGGAGGTGTCGGATATGGAAGCCTTTGTGGTGGAAGGCGGCGTTGCGCTGCGAGGGGAAGCGCGTGTGGACGGCGCGAAAAACGCGGTGCTGCCAATTCTGGCGGCGGCGGTGCTGACCCAGGAGCAGATCGCGCTCCATGGCGTGCCGGACATCACGGATGTAAGGCACATGGCGGCCATACTGACCATGCTGGGCTGCCGGGTGGAGCGGAACGGTCAGGATATGACCGTGGATTGCGGCGGCATACATAGCTGGGAGATGCCCGATCAGCTCTCCAAGCAGATCCGTTCCTCCATCTTTCTGCTGGGGCCCATTTTGGCCAGGTTCCGCAAGGCTACGGTGACCTTTCCCGGAGGATGCGAGATTGGCCTGCGCCCCATTGATTTGCACCTGTCGGGCCTGCGGCAGCTGGGCGTGGAGATCGCCGAGGAAGGCGGGCTGATCCATTGCGATGGCCGGGCCATGCACGCCGGGGAAGTGCACTTTGATTACCCCAGCGTGGGCGCCACGGAGAACGTGATGATGGCGGCGGTGCTTTTGCCGGGGACCACGGTCATCCACAACCCTGCCCGGGAGCCGGAAATCGCCGATTTGCAGGCGTTCATCAACGCCATGGGCGGACGGATACGCGGGGCGGGCACCCATTACATTGCCGTGGAAGGCGTGGAACGCCTCCATGGGACGGACTGGACCCCCATGCCGGACCGGATCGTGGCGGGCACGCTGCTGGCGGCCGCAGCCATTACCGGGGGGGAGATCACATTGACAAACGCACCGGAAAGCGATATGGTAGCGGTGACGGCAAAGCTGCGGGAAATGGGCTGCCACATCCAGGAGCAGCCCGGATGGATGCACCTGAGCGCGCCGCGCCGGCTGACTGCCTTCGCCCAGCTGCAAACGCAGCCGCATCCAGGATTTCCCACGGATATGCAGGTGCAAATGCTGGCCCTGCTGTCCACGGCGGAAGGAATCGGGGTCATTACGGAGAATGTGTTTGAGAACCGTTTTACCCATGCGGGCGATCTGAACCGAATGGGAGCGCACATTCTTTGCACGGGGCGCACGGCGGTGGTGCGCGGCGTGCCGGAGCTTTACGGCGCGCATGTCACCGCGAGGGATCTGCGGGGCGGAGCGGCGTTGGTGCTGGCTGGCCTGCGGGCCCGGGGTCAGACGCTGGTGGATCACGCGGAGCTGATCGACCGGGGGTATGATCACCTGGAAAGGCAGCTGTCCCGGCTGGGCGGCAAGGTGCGACGGATCAGCCCGGCGGAGACGGACGAATAGTGGGAGGTGGCGCAAATGCAGCCGCGCAGGGAATTGGACCAAGGGCCGTACGAGCAGGCGGGGGAGCAGCCTGGCGGATCCTATGATCAGGCGGAGAACTATCAGCCCGTGAAGCCCGTGGGCTATGAGGCGCGCCTGGCTTTCCAGCGGGAAAACCAAGGTCGCCAGGGGCAGCCCGGTCCAGCGGCCCGCCCAGGGAACGGCGTGCCGCCCTACGGAGCGCGAGCGTATGATCCCGCGGCCCACCGGCCCGGCCACGCTCCCCAGGGGGGACAAGCCCCCTATGGCAGCGCGCCGGTTCCTGGCGCGGGCGCCTACCGCCCCGCGCCCTCGCAGCCTGCACAGCCCTATCCCATGGGAAGAGCTCCGCAGCCCTTCGAAGCGCGGCAGGTCACCGGTCCGCAGCCCATGAATCCGCAGCCCACGGGGCCCCAGCAAACCATGCCCGGCGGGGAATTCCAGGATACGCGGGCGGAGGAGCTGCTCAAGGAGCGCAGCCCGGAGCTGATGGAAAAGCGGGGCGACTTCTGGAAACCCGTGGGCGAGGCCGCCCAGGACAAGCCCAAGGCGAAGGCGGCCCCGAAGGTCAAATTGGTGCCCCAGCCCCGGAAGAACCACGTGCTGCGCGGGCTGCTGCTGTTCCTGGCGGTGGCGTTCGGGGTGGGCGTGCTGGTGCGAAGCGTGCTGTTTTCCGTGCGGGCGGCGCAGGTATCCGGCAATGTAAACATGACCGAGGAAGCGGTTTTGCAGGTGGCTGGAATCTCCTTGGGGCAGAACATGTTCGAGCTGGATGAAACCGCCATTGCCCGCCGGGTGAACGCGAATCGTTACCTGTCCTTTGAACAGCTGCGCCTGGACTGGCCCGACGGCGTTACGCTCTTCGTGACGGAGCGGGTGCCCTGCGCCTATGCCAAGGCCTATGGCATGCTCTATATCCTCTCGGAGGATGGCATGGTGCTGGAGGAATCCAACGACATCGATATCCTGCCGGCGCTGCCCATGGTGCAGGGCTTCCAGGAGGGCGATGTGCTGGTGGGACGGAAGATTGCCACGGAGGGCTCCAAGAAGCTGCAGGCTTACCGGGAGTTGATCTCCGAACTGCAGCTGCAGGACTATCTGGACCAGATTTCGGTATTAAATATCAGCGATATGGACAATATCTTTCTTGTAACCATAGACCGCTATACGGTTCAGCTGGGGAGCCGGGACGACGCGCGGGCCAAGGTGGGCGCCATGCGCGCGGTGGTGGAAAAGCTCCGGGAGCTGGGGAATGAGGCGGGCACCATCAACGTCGCGGACGATCCCCTGCACCCCACCTATATGCCGTAAGCGTAGGATTATCCACGGAGATTTTGTCGCCACAGGCGAAAAATTGTAAAAAAACTCGAGAACCCCGGACGTTGGCCCTTGCAATCCATGAGAAAA
>DBFBGQ010000159.1:0-8825 GCA_048201975.1 Candidatus Egerieenecus sp.
TCCCTCCCATAAGGTTTATTGCGTAATGAAGATGTTTTGCAGCAGGCCGCTTTCGTCCGCGTGCAAGCGCAGCTGATGGCCGCCCAGGTTGTAGTAGTCGCTGACGCCCACCTCCAGATAATAGGCGTAGGCATCGTCTTCGTTCAGCGCTACGGAAGCGTCCGGCTCACCCAGCACGGCGCGCCATTCCGCCTGCGTGGTCACGCCAATGCACAGGCCGTAAAAGTTGGCCCGGTCCACCCGAATGCCCTGCACCACGCTGTGGTCCCAGGTTTCCAGCAGCGCGTCGGTGAGCACATACGTCCCTCGGAAGGCGTCGCCCTCCAGGTGGAAAAAGCGTCCCCCCGGGAAATAGTCCGGATCCAGCCGCATGGGATAGCTGGCGATGAGCTCGGTGAGGCTTTCACCCACCGTGGCGGGAACGCCCGGCAATTGCCCGGCCTCCACAGCGGCGCGGATTTTTTCAGCGCTCTGCGCATTCAATGTCAGCGCTTCCTCCGCGCCCAGCCGGGTGAGCACCGTGCCCTCGCCCAGCTTGAGCAGCTCCCGAAGCTCGGTGTAAAGCAGCGTGACCTGCCCAGCCTTCCCGCTTAGGGTGCTGAACCGGTCCAGATCATAATAAAAGGTGATGCCCACCGCGCTCAGCCCAAAGGTATCCGGCAGAGGGGAAAGCTGCCCGGCTTCCAGGTGTGCGGAGAGCTCCGGGGCCACCTGCTGTTCCATGTAATCCAGGATGGCCTGACGGGCGGCGGCTTCATCGGTAAACAGATCCGCCAGGGTGATGGCTGCGCCAGTGGTCAGATCCAGGTTCACCGTGGACCACAGATGCGTAAAGCCGCTGTTGCGGACGGCGCCCTGGGCGGAAAAGGCCACGCTGAGCACGTCTCCGGCCAGCAGCGCTTCATAGGTCTGGGTCAGGCCCAGAGAATCCGCGTCAAGGGATTGCAGCCGCGTAATGCGCGCCTCCACATCGCCCGCGGCCAGAATGGCCGCATTGGCCTGCTGCTGGAGCACGGCGTCGGCCATGCCGGTGAGCTGCGGGTAGCTGACGCTGCCGGCGGCGGCGTCCACCTGCTGATGGAGCAGCGCCGTGGTTTCTTCACCCTGTGCGCAGGGAAAAACGGCCAGCGTCATCATGAGCAGAAGCGTAAAAAGTCGCCGAAACTTCTTCATGGCAGATACCTCCATTGAATATGTATTGTACAACATTTAACGCACGAAGGCAAGCAAACCATGCAGGCGGCAGGGGAAAGGGCTGCCTTGATGAAAAAACGCTCCTTCCCACGGGAAGCGTATCCCATGGGAAGGAACCTTTGCGCGCCGGCTGTCCGGCGCATGTTTTTTTGCGTTCCGCCTGAAAATACGGCGCGGAGACAGGGGGGAAGATTACAGCTCCAGGCAGGCGGCGCCTTCGGGGCGGATGTCCAGCACCTGGCACTTGTGGGTGCCGAATACGCCTTCCATTTCCTCAATGAAGCCGGGAAGATCAGCCAGGGGAACGAAGTTCAGCGTCGTGCCCGCGAAACCGCCGCCGTGGATGCGCCAGGCGCCCTTGCTGCCCTGCAGCCGTTCCTCGGCCAGGCACAGCGCCAGGGAAAGGGACTGATCCTCGGGCCGGGCGTAAACGTTTTGCAGGTACATGAAGCTGGAACGGCCGCTGGCGATAATCGCGTCAAAGAAGGCGGGGAGGTTATCCTGATGCAGGGCTTCCGCCTCCTGCACCACCCGGACGTTCTCCTGGAAGAAATGAATCGCCCGCATAATGGCCCGGTCAGAAACCTTATCCCGCAGCCGGCCGAGGTTCTGGGTAATTTGCTCCGGGCGGACCCTGCGCAGGCATTCCTCATCGAAGAAGGCCGCTACCTGCTTCATTTCCTTGGGAATGGCTGCGTAGTCATCCGTCAGGTCCGCATGGCT
Organism: Candidatus Egerieenecus sp.; assembly: GCA_048201975.1. Classification (GTDB taxonomy): domain Bacteria; phylum Bacillota; class Clostridia; order Christensenellales; family Aristaeellaceae; genus Egerieenecus. Next base: position 1,918 of record DBFBGQ010000159.1, read on the forward strand.
GCCGCCGGTGTTCACCACCGCCAGCGCGTAGCCCTTCCTGGCGAAGTCATAGTTCAGGGGATGGACCACCGGATCGTCCGTCTTGAAGTCGATGAATACCAGCCCGCCGGCAGCGGAGGCCATTTGATCCAATAGGCCGCTGGGCTTGCCAAAGTGCACGTTCTCCGCATATTGGGAGATCTGTGCGCGGAGCTTGTAGTCGATGGACCAGCCGTTGTACAGCTTGTCCAGAATGGCGCAGGTAAGCACCTCGAAGGCTGCGGAAGAGCTCAGCCCGCTGCCGGAGGATACGTTGGAGGTTACCACCGCGTCGAAGCCGCCGATTTTGTAGCCCAGCTGATGCATGCGGTCCGCTACGCCGCGGATGAGCGCCGCGGTGGTCCCCTTTTCCGCGGGTTGGGCGGAGAGATCGGACAGATCCAGCGTCAGCGCAGGATAGCCGTCGCTGTGCAGGTGCACCGTCAGGTCGTCCCGGGCGGAGACGGCGGAAACCGTGTCCAGGTTGACGGCGGCGGCCAGGACCTTGCCGCGGTTATGATCGGTGTGATTGCCGCCGATCTCCGTGCGTCCGGGGGCGCTGATCAGCCATACGGGGCCATTTTCACAGCAGAACGTTTCTTCATGCCGCTTCAGCAGGGAGATGTAGCGCGCAGTCTGCTCCACAAGCATCCCATCACGGTTGCCGTACAGGCGAATGAGCTGCTCCATCACAGGTGCCGTTTTCAGTTTACGGATCATGCTTGCGTATTGATTCATATGCTTCTCTCCATTCCTTTTGAAATGTATTTTGCTCAGGGGCATGGGGAATGTTTCTGAAATGGCGCCAGGGAGATTCAGTCCACGGCATTCTGCCAAATATCAAGCATTTCCTGGAGATGAAGGGTATCCAGCTGCGCAGTATAGGCTGCCCAGCTCTCGTCGGTCAGGGGCGTGTCCCCGGTGACGAAGCGGATCATGGCGGTTTCGGACCAGCGACCCAGCTCCAGCTGTATCTCATCCACGCGGGCCTGATCCGCCGCGGAGAGATAAACGATGGGATAGGGCTGCACGGTATAGCTTTTCAGCTGCTGCATGGCGGAAACAATGCGCTGGGTGTCGCTGCTGTCATAGGTGAGCTGCAGCTCCACGGGGAAATAGCCGGGCGTATTGGCGCCGTCGGCGATGGTGGCGTTGGCCAGCACGGAATTGGCCACGGTTTCAATGCTGTCGATCCAGTACCAGGTTCCGTCGGCGTTGAGGGTATATTCCACATCTTCCAGGCCGGACTGGGCCAGCCGGCTGCCTTCCACGCTGTACAGGTAATCCACCCAACGGAGCAGCGTTTCGGGGTCCTGGCAGGCGGAGGTGATGGCAAAGGCGCCCGGCACCACATCGCCCAGCAGATCCCGATATACCTGCTCCCCGTTATAACTCAGGGGCGGCAGCAGCTCGTAATCGTTCAGCGCGGAAGCGGGCACCAGGTTTAGCGGCGTGGGGGCAAAGAACACGCCGTAGGTCATCTCCGCGTTGCTGTCGGTAATTTGCCGGAGGGAATCCATGGTGGTGAAACCGTCCTGGTCCAGCAGCTCTTCCTCCCACAGGCTGTTGAGCCAGGCGAGGAAGTCCCGATTGGCATCGTCGTTCAGCGTCGTTTGCACCTGTCCCTGATCGTCCAGGTATACGCCATAGTCGTTGCTGACCAGGCCGAAGGCGTGCCCCAGGAAGCGCAGGTCCCACATGCCCATAAAGGACAGGGGGATTTCATCCTGCTTGCCATTGCGGTTGGGGTCCTGGGTTTGAAACGCCCGGAGCACCTCCGTCAGCGAGGCCGCGTCCGTGGGCATGTCCAGTCCCAGGTTATCCAGCCAGGTCCGGTTGATCCACATGGCGTTGTTGCTTTGCAAGGGATTGAGCGCGGGCAGGGCGGGAATGGAGCCGTCCGGCAGGGTAATGGCCTCCGCCCATTGGGGATGCTCCGCCAGCAGCGCGGAAAGGTTCGGCATGCAGCTTTCCAGATAGGGCTTCAAGTCCACCAGCTGCCCCGCTTCATAATAGCGCACGATTTCTTCCGCACTCAGTTCGGCCTTGAAAAGCACGTCCGGCAGGTCGCCGGAGGCGAACATGGCTTCTTTCTTTTGCTGCCACGCATCATATTCTGTGGATTGGTCAAAGGTGAAATGGACGCCTGTTCTTTCTTCCATGCGCTGGAAAAAGAGGTTGTCTTCCCATATGTGTCCTACGGTGCTGTCGTCGTAGCCGGCCATGGTGAAGCTTTCCTCCGCCATGGCTGGCAGCGTGCATAGAAGCATGCATAAAAGCAAAAGCCACGCAATGCTTTTTTGCATCCGCCGGCCTCCCCTCGCGTTAAAATCTTATTGTTACATTATAGACCACTTTCACGACTTTGACCAGCCCCCTCCGAAACTTTTTTCGGGGGACAAAAATTGACAGAACTGTTGCTTCGTGCCGTCTCAGGCAAGGATTCTCTGCACTTTCCACGCGGGGAAAGGGAAGGCTAGCCTTGCAAAAGAATGAAAAAAATTCACGGGAGGATGCGCATGGGCAAGAAGGAACATCAGGGGCGGCGGCATGTGGGCCGCTGGATATTGGGAGCGCTGGCGCTGGCGGCGGTGGGCGTCCTTGTGGCGGGCTACTTCTATTTTGACGTGGCCTCCTGGCAGCGCCTGGACCCTGAGCGCCTTCAATCCCTGGCGCAAACCGGGAGCATCTACGACAAGGACGGCGAGCTCCTTACCCGGCTGGTGGGCAGCGAAAACCGTACGCTGGTGGCCCTGGAAGATTTGCCGGACCATGTGGTGAACGCTTTCCTTGCGGCGGAGGACCTGCGGTTCTACAAGCATCCGGGGTTCGATCTGGTGCGCATTGGCGGGGCGGTGGTGAGCAACCTGCGCTCCGGAGGCTTTGCCCAGGGCGCCAGCACCATCACCCAGCAGCTGGTGAAGCTCAGCCACCTGAGCAGCCAGAAGACCATCGCCCGCAAGCTGGAGGAGGTGTGGCTGGCGCTGCAGCTGGAATATCAGTTCACAAAGGATGAAATTCTGGAAATGTATCTCAACTACATTTACTTTGGCAGCGGCGCCTATGGAGTGCAGGCGGCGGCGCAGACGACCTTCGGCGTGGACGCCAAGGACCTGACCCCGGCGCAGGCCGCGAGCCTGGCGGCGGCCATCAAAGCCCCGGCCAGCTTCAGCATCGCCTCCGCACCGGAAGCGAACCTGGAGCGCAGGACCTATATCCTCGGCGTGATGCGGGATGAAGGCATGCTGACGCAGGAGGAGTATGATCAGGCCGTTGCCCAGGAGCTGACGCCCCTGGAGGACGCCGCACCCAAAACGGCCTACGGGTGGTTTGTGGACGCGGTGCTGGACGAGGCGGAGCTGCAGCTGGACGTGAGCGCCGAGACGCTCCTGGCGGGCGGCTACCAAATCTATACCACGCTGGATCCCGACATGCAGGCCGCGTTGGAAGCCCAGTACAGCCGGGATATTTTCCCGGCCAACGCCAGCGACGGCACGCCCGTCCAGGCGGCTTCCGCCTGTGTGGACAACGCCACCGGCGCGGTTCGCGCCTGCGTGGGCGGCCGCAGCTACGATACCCGCCGGGGATTGAACCGGGCCACGCAGCTCAGGCGGCAACCAGGTTCCGCCCTGAAGCCCCTGGTGGTGTACGCGCCCGCCATACAGACCTACGGCTATACTCCTGCCAGCGTGCTCCAGGACGAACCTACCAATTTTGGCGGTTACAAGCCGCGAAATAGCGGCAACGCATACTACGGCCCGGTAACCATCCGCACGGCGCTGAAGAACAGCCTGAACGTATGCGCGGTGTCCCTCCTGGAGCAGATCGGCGTCCAGGCGGGCCTGGACTACCTGAGCAGCGTGGGCATTCCCCTGGATGCTCGGGATGGCAATCTGTCCCTGGCCCTGGGCTCCATGACCTATGGCGTTTCCCCGGTGATCCTTGCGGCGGCCTACAGCCCCTTTGCCAACGGCGGGGTGTATCATGAACCATACTTCATCGAAAGGATCACGGACCTGGAGGGTAGGGTAATCTATCAGCACCAGGACAGCGGCCGCCAGGTGCTTTCCGCCCAGTCCGCCTACCTGATGACCGACATGCTCCGCACCGTCACCACTTCGGGCACAGGGGCGAAGCTCTCGGGCGCAGGCGTGCAGGTCGCCGGCAAAACCGGCACCGTGAACATGACCGGGGGCGGCAACCGGGACGTATGGATGGCCGCCTATACCGCGGAGATTTCCATGGCCACCTGGATGGGCTTTGACAACCCGGACAGCAGCCACCGCCTGGCGGGGTGGATCAGCGGCGGCGACTATCCCGCCGCCCTGTGCCGCGATTTTCTCAAAAGCTGGTACAGCCAGCGGGAAAAGCCCACCTTTGCCCGCCCGGATGGTCTGGTGACGGCAGAGATCGACAAAAAATCTATCGAGTGGCGCGGCCAGGCCATGCTGGCCACGGAGCTGACGCCCAACGCCTATCGGGTGAGCGAAATCTTTGCGGCGGGCACGCAGCCCACGCAGGCCAGCGATGTTTGGAGCGCTCCGCGCTCCGCCCGTTCCTTCTCCGTGACCCACAACGACGAGGGTTATCCGCTGCTGATGATCGAGGCGGGGGATAACGCGGTCTACCGGGTGCAGCGGGATGCGGCCGGGGAGAGCTTTGTGCTGACCGAGCTGTATGGCAGCGCCGGCGAGACGCTCTACTATACCGATACCCGGGCGCAGCCGGGGGTGACCTATACCTATCGGGTGATTCCGGTGCACGCGGAGCTGCTGCAAAACGGCATTGTGCTGGAAGGCGTACAAAGCGTGCAGGTGGCCCGGGCGGCGCTTCCCCAGACGGAAGGCGTGCTGGAGCGGTTCTGGAACGGACTTTTTGGCGGGGACAGCGCTCAGGAGGAGGAAGCGGCCCTGTCCATCTTCACCCCGTGAAGCAGGGCTCAGCGCTGCCGCCGCTGCCGCGGGCTGATCTTGGCGGCGCGGGCCGCAGGGGCGGCGTGAACCTGACCGAGTATGGAAAAGGCGGAGCCATGGCAGGGGCATTCCCAACGCTGGGCCTCGGGAAGGTATCGCATGCGGCATCCCATGTGGGTGCATTGGGGCATATCCCGCTTCATGGCCATGGACGCCATGGCCCCGGCTTCCCGCAGGGCTCCGGGGAGCAGTACGGCAAACTTTTTGGGATAGCTGCGGCAGGGGTGGAAAAAACGCGCCTCGGGCTGTGAGCGGCCCAGGATGTTCCGGCACAAAAGCCGCGCGGCCAGGTAGCTCCCCGTCAGTCCCCAGCCGCTCAGTCCTGTGGCTGCCAGCAGGTGGTTGTCACGCTTGTCCACCGGACCGATCAATGGCAGGCCGTCCCGGCTGTAGACATCCTGGCGGATCCAGCTGCCGGTCAGACGGGCCTCCGGGAAAAAGCGCCGCCATTCTTCCGTGAAGGCGTCCGCCTGCTTGCATAGGCATTTGCTTCCGGTGATGCCCAGATCCTTGACCAGCAGCGCGCCCCCGGGGATCGGGCGCATGGTGATGCCGCAGCTGCGGTATTCCAGATAGCTGCCGGTGAAGGTGGGCGTGCCTTCCAGTATGGCCAGCATGGCGGTGCGCTGCTCCAGCATGGCCAGTATGGATAGCTTGCGCAGGTCCAGCGGGAAGCCCGTGCATAGCACAATGAGCTGCGCCTTCAGGCTGCCCAGGCGGGTAAAGGCCTCCTGCGGCTCCAGATGCGTTACCGGCGAGGCGGTATAGATCGCGCACCCGCCCTCCGCCGCCTGCGCCGCCAAAGCGTACAGATAGGCCAGGGGTTCCAGCAGCGCTTGTCGCTCCAGCCGGATGGCCCCGTAGCTGGGCACCGGGCAGTCGCCGTGGTCCGTTTCCCAGCTCACGGGCAATCCGAGGCTCTGCTCCAGGCGCAACAGGCCTTCGATGCGATCGGTCTGTTCGGGTGCAAGGGCGGAGACGCGCACCGTTTGCGCTGCCAGCCCCACATCGGTGCCGGAGCCCTTGGCCAGCGCCACCACGCCTTTGACGGCGTCCCGCTGCATTTCGCACAGCAGCTGAGCTGCCTCCATTCCCTGGGAGCGCGCCGCCCGCAGATAGGTCTCCTCCAACTGCGCGGTTACCTTTCCCGTACAGCCGGAAGCCGCGCCGCACCCCAGCTGCCGGGCCTCCACCAGCGCCGTGTTTACCCCCTGCCGCGTCAACATCCATGCCAGGGTAACGCCGGTCAGACCGCCGCCGATAATGGCCACGTCGCACTTCTGCTGGCCGCGCAATACGGGATCCTGGCGCTGGGGCGCCGTTTGCCAATGTTTTTCCTCCATCTTCCATCCCTCCCACAACAGTATGCGCCGCTTTGGCCAGATTAAGCGCGTATTCAGGAAAAGCATGGAAGGCCTGCCCGCGGCATAGGCTGTGCGGGGGTGGTTGTTTGCGTTGTGGAAAAGCCTTGGCTTGCGCGCTGCAGCTGTGCGGGGCAATGATCGGCGCGGGCTTCGCCACGGGCCGGGAGGTGGCGGCCTTTTTCAGCCAGTACGGGGCGTGGAGCTGGTTGGGCGTGGCGGCGGCGGTGGGAACCCTGGCGCTGCTGGGGGGCGGGCTGGCGGCGGCTTGCCGGCGCAGGCAGGCCGTAACCCTGGCGGATTGCTTCCCCGGTGGGCTGGGATGGATTGCCCGAGGAGCTTTTTTGCTTTTGCTGCTGACCACCGGCGGAGCGATGACGGCGGGGGCGGCGGAGTTGGCGGAGCTGACGCTGCCCTTTCATGGGGCGCTGTGGGTGGGCGCCCTGGGTACGCTGGGATGCAGCTGGCTTTTGTCCCGCCGGGAGTCGAACGCCTTGACGGCGCTTTCCGCGGCGCTGATGGCGGCGTTGACGGCGTTGATGGGGCTGTGCTGGCT
>DBFBGQ010000160.1:0-15185 GCA_048201975.1 Candidatus Egerieenecus sp.
CGACTACAAGCCTGTTGTGGTAAAGGAGCCCACCTGCACCACCGCCGGCATCGGTAAGGCCGGACTCGGTGCAGGTGGCAGGCTTGCCGGGGATGATTTCCTCGGTATGGCCCAAGGCGGGAATCTCTTGCTGCGCCACCAGGGTCTCGCCGCACACGGTACACACCTTGCCTTCGGTCAGACCGGACTCGGTGCAGGTGGCAGGCTTGCCGGGAAGGATTTCCTCGGTATGGCCCAAGGCGGGAATCTCTTGCTGCGCCACCAGGGTCTCACCGCACACGGTGCACACCTTGCCTTCGGTCAGACCGGACTGGGTGCAGGTGGCCGCAACGCCAGGCAGCACTTCCTCGGTATGGCCCAGCGCCTCGATGATCTTGCTCTCGCGGCTCATTTCCTCACCGCAGGCCGCGCAGTACACAACCTCTTCGTAGCTGCCAGCCTCAGTGCAGGTGGCGGGCACCTCGTTCTCGCGAACAGGTTCGCCAGCGGTGTGGCCCAGCGCATCGATAGCCTTGGTCTCGCGGCTCATTTCTTCACCGCAGGCCGCGCAGTACACAACCTCTTCGTAGCTGCCAGGCTCGGTGCAGGTGGCGGGCACCTCGTTCTCGCGAACGGGTTCCCCAGCGGTGTGACCCGCTTCCACCACAACAGGCGTACGGCTCATTTCCTCACCGCAGGCTGTGCAGTACACAACCTCGTCGTAGCTGCCAGGCTCGGTGCAGGTGGCGGGCACCTCGTTCTCGCGAACGGGTTCCCCAGCGGTGTGACCCGCTTCCACCACAACAGGCGTACGGCTCATTTCCTCACCGCAGGCCGTGCAATACACAACCTCTTCGTAGCTGCCTGCTTCGGTGCAGGTGGCAGGCACTTCGTTCTCATGAACGGGTTCGCCAGCAACGTGACCCAGGGCGGGAATCTCTTCCTGCGCCACCAGGATCTCGCCGCACACGGAGCACACCTTGCCTTCGGTCAGGCCGGTCTCCGTGCAGGTGGCAGGCTTGCCGGGGATGATTTCCTCGGTATGGCCCAGGGCGGGAATCGTTTCCTGCGCCACCAGGGTCTCACCGCACACGGTGCACACCTTGCCTTCGGTCAGACCGGACTGGGTGCAGGTGGCCGCAACGCCAGGCAGCACTTCCTCGGTATGGCCCAGCGCGGGAATGACTTCAACCTTGTCCTGATCGCACTTGACGCAGACGTAGGTCTTGGAGCCGTCTTCCGTGCAGGTGGGCTCGACGGTGCCGCCAGCCACTTCCTGCCATTCGTGCTCGCACTCCAGCTGCGGAATTTCTTCGCGGCCTTCCAGGACCTTACCGCAGACGGAGCAAACCTTGCCCGCAGTGATGCCAGGCGCTTCCGTCGTCGGAGGCACTTCAGGCTTATCCTCGCTCACATGCTCGGCAGTATGGCCCTCGTAGGTCATCTGCTCGCAGTCGAAGTTTGCCGCATCCAGGGTGCTTACAACCTCAAACTTGTAGCAAACCTTGCAAACCTTATAGACAGCGGAAGAATTCTCCGTTCCCATCTCCTCTGTCCAGTCATGTTCGCCCGTTGCGGGGATGGGCTCCGGCCTGGTCTCGCTGCACTTCTCGCAGGTATAGAGGATTTCTCCATCTTCCCCACAGGTGGGCTGCTTGGTCACAACGCCATCGTCCCACTTGTGTTCAGCTTCAATGACATAGTAGCCGTCGGTCTTGCCGCACGCGCAGACCCGCTTACCGATGCCGGCGGTGGTGCAGGTGGGCTCCTTTACCACAACAGGCTTGTAGTCGTGATTCGAAGGATCAAGCGTATCACCGGTCATTTCCACATGAGAGGCGCCGCAGATCTCGCAGATCCATTTGGTGGTCTCAACGTTTTCGCAGGTGGCAGGATGCACAGTCGGCTCGCCATATTGGCAGGGCTCGCTTTCTGTCTTGTTACAGACGCTGCAGGTACAGCTATGTGTGCCGTCTTCCGTGGGCGTCCAATCGCTCCAATCATGGCCCGTGGCCGGTTCGCTGCCGGGGATGGTGGCGATGAGCTCGCCACAGGTCGCGCAATAGATCTCCGTACGGGAACCTTGCTCGCAGTCCGCAGGCAAGTCTTCAATGTTACCTTCCACATGAGGCAACTTTTCGCCAACTTCCTGAGCGGGACGCTCCGGATCCTCTGCACCGCAGACCGTGCAGAAGTAGCCGACCTTCGTAGGCGCCTGGCAAGTTGCTTCAATTACAACTTCTTCATACTGGTGCTCACCCGTGGCGGGAATCACTTCCGGTTCTCCCTGTACTTCGCCGCACTTGGGGCAGTACCATTCGCCCTCGCCCGCTTCGCCGCAGGTGGGTTCCTGCGTCACGCGGTACTCCAGCTCATCATGGCCCGTAGCGGGAGCTATGGCATCATCGTCTACCTCACCGCAGACCGTGCAGGTAAGCTTGCCGTAGCCGTCTTCGGTACAGGTGGGCGCCTTGCCCTCGCTGAAGTCAAAGTCTCCCCAGATATGCTTCGCGGGAATGATCACATATGCGCCCACATGGCCGCACAGAGAGCACACCTGTTTCCCAATTCCGTTGGTGCCGTTCTTGCAGTCGGCTGCCTTCACGGTCTGGGGTTCATACTGGTGGCCAGCGTCGCTTGTGTCGGGCTCGCCTACCACATCAATGTAGCTGTCGCCGCACTTGGTGCAGGTGTAGGTGACCTGCGCGCCGATCTTGCAGGTTGCGGGAATCTCTTCCGTCACCTCATAGGTGCAGGCCTCGACCATCGTCTCGCCGCAGCCGTTCGCACACTCGGCCTGATGCTTGCGCTTGCCAATGGACGTCCACTCGACGTTATCGAAGTCATGGCCCGTGGCAGGCATAGCGCCCGGCGCGTCATTTTCGTACAGGTCTTCGACCTCTTTGACTTTGCCGCAACGACTGCAGTATGTGACATAGCGATCATTGTTCACACAGTCCGCAGCAAAGAAATCCGAATCCCAGTCGTGGTCCAGAGGTTCGTCAGCAGTGCCTTCTTCCTCCAAGTGACCGCAGACCTCACACTTGTAACCAACAACCGCGGCTTCCTCGCAAGTCGCAGGTTTGATGATGTCGAGCTCCCCATACTGGTGCTCGCCCGTGGCATCAATTACTTCCGTATGATCCACCGCGTTGCACTTGGGGCAGTACCATTCGCCCTCGCCCGCTTCGCCGCAGGTGGGGTCCTTCGTCACGCGGTACTCCAGCTCATCATGGCCCGTGGCGGGATCTATGGCATCATCGTCTACCTCACCGCAGACCGTGCAGGTAAGCTTGCCGTAGCCGTCTTCGGTACAGGTGGGCGCCTTGCCCTCGCTGTAGTCGAATTCTCCCCAGGTATGCTCCGCAGGAATGATCGCGTAGGACCCAACTGCACCGCATTGGCAAACCTCTTTCTTAATGCCGTTTACCGTGCAGGTGGCTTCCTTCACAGTCACCCAGTCGTAATTGTGTTTGCCGGCGTCGTAGCCGCCTTCCACATCCTCCTCCGTGTAGCTATCGCCGCACACAGAGCAGGTATAGGTGATCTGCCGGTAGGTGTTGCAGGTAGCAGGAATCTCTTCCGTTACCTCGTAGCTGCAAGCCTCGGTGTCCACCTCGCCGCACGCTTCATCATTAAATACATTCTGACAAGTGCGCTGATGCTGACCCTCGCCAATGGACTCCCAGTCGCTCCAGTCATGGCCCTTCGCCGCCTCAGCACCAGGCACGCCGGCTTCGTACAGGTCCACTACGCTATCGACATAATCGCAATCCTTGCGGGTGCAGTACGTGACCTCACGGTCGTTGTGCTCGCAATCCGCCGCAACGAACTTCGTATCCAGAGCGTGGCGCAGAGGTTCGCCAATGGGCTGCTCATCCATCACCGCGCCGCAAACCGTGCACTTGAAACCAATCTTTGCGGGCTCCGTGCAAGTCGCTTCGCTAGTGAAGTCAGGCTCCTCTGTCCAGTCATGCTCGCCCGTAGCGGGAATCACTTCCGGTTCTCCCTGTACCTCGCCGCACTCGGTGCAGTACCATTCACCTTCGCCCGCTTCGCCGCAGGTGGGCTCCTTCGTCACGCGGTACTCCAGGTTATGGCCCGTGGCGGGAACTTCTACTGGCTCTTCCTCACCGCAGACCAAGCAGGTATGCTTGCCGTAGCCATCTTCGGTGCAGGTGGGCGCCTTGCCCTCGCTGTAGTCGAATTCTCCCCAGGTATGTTTCGCGAAAATGATAGCATACTCTGTTTTGCCACACAGAGAGCACACTCGCTTCTCAATCCCGTTGGTGCCGGTCCTGCAGTCGGCTGCCTTCACGGTCTGGGGTTCATACTGGTGGCCGTTTTCATCGGGGTCGCCTACCACCTCAGAGTAGCTGTCGCCGCACTTGGTGCAGGTGTAGATGATCTGCCGGCCGGTCTTGCAGGTCGCAGGAATCTCTTCCGTCACCTCATAGCTGCAGGCCTCAGTCATCGTCTCGCCGCAGCCGTTTGCACACTCGGCCTGATGCCGGCCGTCGCCAATGGACACCCACTCGGCGTTTTCGAAGTCATGGCCCGTGGCAGGCTCGCCGCCCTCAATCTCCGTGACCTCGGAGTAGTCGCAACCCTCGCGGGTGCAGTGCGTGATCCAGCGCTGAGGATTCACACAGTCTGCCGGAAGGTCTGTGCCTTCGTCCATCAAATGGCCCAGGGGGTCGCCCACCGCTTGTTCCGGATTCTCGGGATCTTCCGCGCCACAAACGGAACAAACAAACTTAACTTTTGCGGGCTCAGTACAAGTGGCGTCAGTGATCTCTTCCTCGTACTGATGCTCGCTATAGTAAGTGTCATACTTAGTAGCTCCGCAGACTTCGCAGACTAGCTTCGCAATGCCCGCGGTCTGACAGTCTGTGCTTTCCTTGACATAGCTCTCGATCCTCCACGATGGATGATCGCAAGCAGACTCTTCGGCCAAGCTGATGGGACACATGGTCAGCAGCAGACAAGCCGCCAACGCGCATGCCCAAATTTTTTTTACAATGCCAGGCACAGTTTGCACATCCTTTCTACGTATTCTCAATGTCCCTACCAAAACGCCTTCCGGCGTTCCCTCCCCCCTTTGAATCCATACGACCTCCTTTCCGTGCCATCGTTCTGGGTAGCACGCTTGGACGCATGCTTTCCAGTGGAAGGGGACTGCGATGAAGCGAAATGGTATGCATGGTGTACGTCTCCGCACTGTCGTGAAATACCCCGTTTACGACGGGCCGCGGAACCGGGGATACGCATCCATTCTGCGCCGTGCCTACGGCTTTTGACGGCTTATTTGGGGTTGTTGGCACAGAGCTTTGCAATGGCCGTGCGCCGTTGGTCCAGACAGCTGTGCGCATAATAATCCAAAGTAATTTTTACCGATGAGTGACCTAGCAATAGACTGACTGTTTTGATATCTACGCCCAGCGCCAGCAGATTGGCGGCGAAGCTATGGCGCAATGTATGGAAGTGCGCGCCCGCAATTCCCAAACGCCGGGTCTGCCGTTGGAAAATGCGCTGAATCGTGCGAGGGTCGGCTGTCCGTTGGGAATGTCCAAACACATAAAGTGTAGGTCCCTGCTCCTTCAAGCGCGTCCGCAGGTGCTCCAATATAAAGGAAGGAACAGGTATCACCCGGTGAGAGCTGTACGACTTGGGCGTACCCAGCATCAACATGGTTTTTCTGGCTCCGCCGTCCGTGGCGCTCACCCTTTGAACCGTGCGACGCACGGTAATCGTGCTTGCCGTCCAGTCGATGTCGGTCCATTGTAGCGCGCAGACTTCGCCCAGGCGCATGCCCGTATACAGGCTCAGCAGGGCGGGAAGGTCCTGCGCACGGTTTTCCATTTGCATGCGCGCTTGTTCCTGCTTGGTCAAAACGCGCTGTTCCGTTGCTTCCGGGGGATAGAGCTTGATCTTCTTGCAAGGATTCTTCTGAATGAGGCCTTCCTCCAATGCGCTGCGCATGCTGGCGCACAGCAGGCGATAAATGCCCCGTATGGTGCTTTCCGCCAAGGCGGTTTGCTGCAGCCGCACCACAAATTCCTGCACGACCAGAGGTGTAATTTGCTGTAGGCTCAAGTATTCCAGTTGCGGTAGTAAATAGCGTTGGACCAGATTCTGATAAACCTGATAAGAAGATAGTTTTACGCTGCCGTAGAGTTCCTGCCGCATCCACGCACGGACCCAAACTCCAAACGTCGGCGTAGTTGTATTGCTGCGTTGCCGCATATACTCGGCTTTTTTCAGCAGCAGTCGTTGCCGGACATCATGATATTGGCGTCCAAAAATATAACCAAATTTCGTCGTACCTTTTGCTGTTTTGCCAATTACATATCTTCCTTCGTAACGTCCGTCTTTTCTTTTGTAAATATTTTCTCCATGCCTTGCCAAAACTGCATCCTCCGTTTCTGCTGTGATTTTTTCGACGGCGCATTTGACGGCTTATGCTGCTTGATGAAAGCACGCCAAAGCGTTTGTGCATACACCTCCAACAACAGAATTGGTTTGCCCCTTTTCTCCTATCGTGTCCACATAATTTTCAATGACAAAACATTCCAATATTGACATTTTTAGAGAAAAGGGATAAACTTAATGCGTGTGGGAAGACCCATTGCATCTCCGTGCTTTTGTCAGCTTCATACCTGTCAAAGTGTCGTAAACGGGGTATTTCATGACAATCAGAGCGAGATGTGATCTGTGATGTATACACTCAATAATTACATATATTCTTTCTTTTACAAAATAATCCTTGTAGATTTGTGTTTGCTATACCCTCAAATCCCTATCAATGCAAAAAAAAAACAAGCGCCCTGCACAAAGTCATGGCGCTTGCTCGTTTTAGAATTGGTTTTTTTATATCACAGCATGAGCGTTCAGAAAATACCTGCCATTAGGCATGCAATGCGGAAACCCGCTGCAAATTCACCTGGCGGATCTTGTCGGGATCCGCTTTGAAATTGCGCTGCATGTCCATCAGTCCGTTGATCTCCTGCTGCACGTCCGTCACCTGGGTGTAGCAGTAACCGCAGCAATAGGGCAAGCGCTGAATGGCCTGCGTGATATCTTCGAAGCGCTTCAGGAACGCTTCCTCCGTATCCACTTTATTGCCATAGCCCCATCCCACTTGGCCGTTGTTGTAGGCAATGCCGCCGAATTCGCTGATGATCACCGGCTGGCCGCGATCCTGGAAGCCCTGGGCAAAGGCGGAACGGCTCAGGTTGTGGTACAGTTTCCCTTCCAGGATATCCTGGCCGTGCTCCAGGTAGCGCGCCAACAGCACGCTCCCCTTCTCCTCATAGTCATGCAGGGTAATGATATCGGATACCGTATGCTCCCAGCCGTCGTTGACGATCACCGGACGCATGGGATCCATCGCCTTGGTGAGGTGATAGATCGCCTGGGCAAAATGCTGCTGCGCAGGATCCGTCTTAATCTGCGGCACGCCCCAGGATTCATTCACCGGCGTCCAGGTGATGATGCACGGATGGCTGTAGTTCTGCCGCACAATCTCCGCCCATTGCTGCATAAAGCAGGACACGGCCGTATCGTCAAAGGTGTAAGCGGCGGCCATTTCGCTCCAGACCAGCAATCCCTTCACATCGCACCAGTACAGGAAGCGCTCGTCCTCGATTTTTTGGTGCTTGCGCACGCCATTGTACCCCAGGCGCTGGATTTTTTCAATGTCCTCGATCAACGCTGCTTCGCTGGGCGGCGTCAGATGGCTGTCCGGCCAATAGCCCTGATCCAGGATCAGACGCTGATAAAGCGGACTGCCGTTCAGCAATAGATTCCGGCCTTCAATGCGGATCTCCCGCATACCAAAGTAAGACCAGACCAAGTCCTCTTCTGCCTCCGGGTATTTTAGACGAAGTTCCAAATCGTACAGCTCCGGATGATTGGGCGTCCAGGTATGCACGGACCATTCATGCTCTTCAACGTTGGCAACGTTCACCTGCGCCTTCACGTGCTTTTCCGTGACCGCCACCGTAACCCCTGCGATGAAGCTCCCCTGGTACCATACGTTGGCCTCCAGCGTCAGGCCTTTTCCATAGGCGGGCGACTCCACCTGCGCCTCCAGCTTCAGGGAAGAAGAGGCAAGATCGGGGGTGAGCTTCAGCGCGCTGATGTAGCGCTCCGGCACGCTCTCCAGCCACACGGTTTTCCAGATGCCGGTGGTCTGCACATACCAGCAGCCAAAGTTTTCCCGCTTCCAGCGCTGCTTGCCCCGAGGTTGACGGGGATCAAGGCTATCCTCTGCCATCACAGCCAGCACGTTTTCGCCCTGGTGCAGCCATGGTGTAATGTCCAGGGAAAACCGCGCATAACCGCCCGTGTGCTCCCCGGCGCGGATGCCATTGACCCATACGGTGGCATGGTAATCGCACCCTTCCAGGTGCAGCAGTGTGCGGCGGCCTGTCAAAGGCTGCGCCACCTGCACCGTCCGGCTGTACCACACCCGCGTATGGACGCTCTCATCGCCGATGCCGCTGGCCTTGGTCTCATAGGTAAAGGGTACCAGAATTTTCTGCTCTCCAGGCACGCCGCGCATCCATCCCTGCGCCACGCCCACGCCGTCGTCGTCGAAGGCAAACTGCCAATACCCGTTCAGGTTCTCCCAGCTGGCCCGAGCCAGCTGCGGCCGGGGATAATCCGGTTGATAGCCTTTCATGCTGCGCCTCCCGTTTGTTTCGCCTTGAAATCCTGTCCTGTACAGGATATAATGTATTATACGACATTCCAGGAGGGTACAAAATGGGAAATGCAGAACAAAACATGAGTAATCTCGACAACTCCTGTTTTTCCCTCTACTATGTGGCGCCGCCGGAGACAGCCGCGACGCCCCTGCATATCGACATGGCCGGGGACGAGCAGTGCGCGCCCACCTACCGCGTCTATCGCAGCCCTGCGGAGATCAGCGTGCTGATCCTGGTGCTGTCCGGCGAAGGACGGCTGGAGCTCCACGGGCGTACGCACACCCTGCGCGGCGGCGACCTGCTGGCGCTGCCCCAGGGGGAAACCTATGGGTATGAAGCCTCCCGCGCCCAACCCTGGCGCATCCTGTGGTTCAACATGACTGGACCGCTGTTCCCTCACTGGCTAAGCCAGTACGGCCTGCTGTCCGCGCCGGTCTATCCCCAGGTGCAGCCGGAGATCGTTCAGGCGGTATGGGCTGGCATCAACCTTTGCCGCAGCGGCATGCCCCATGATCAGCTCCAGGATGCCCTCTGCGCACAAATCTATAGCACGCTGCTCGCCCTGCGGCGGCAGTTCCACGCCTGTGCCAGGCCCGCGGGTCCCGCCCAGGAATTGCGCTTCTTCATTGACGAACTGATTACCGCTCAGCCGGACGCAGCCTTTTCCATGGCGGAGGCGGCCGCGCAACTGAACCTATCCCAGCGGCAGCTGGAGCGCCGCTTCACGGAAGCGTTTCACCGAACCCCATACCGGTACTTTCTGGAGCAGAAGCTTCTGCTGGCCAAGCAATACCTGCGCAACACCCGCCTCTCCGTCAAGGAGATCAGCCAACGGCTGGGCTTTTGCGATCCCTACTATTTCTCCAACTGCTTTAAGCGCGAGGAGGGAGTCAGCCCCAGAGCCTACCGCCAGGCATAGGCAAAAGCTCCCCGCCCCGGCCCTTTCAACTGCAGGCGCAACGGCAGACTTTGCCCTGTTTTCTGCGTGCCTGCGTTGGATTCGTGACGGCGCTCGATTTCCTGCTTGACAACCCCCGCCGCTCCCTGCTACAATAGCGTCGGATCATATGACTGACGGAACGTGGATGAACCACATGAAGTATGATCGTTTGCAAGCCGACCGTCTGGGCGAAAAAGCCCGGATCGTCGGCTTTTTTGCCCCCTACGCCAGAAAGGAGCGAACGCGCCATCGAAGGGAGAATCCATTCCCTGGAAAGCATGGGCCTGGTGGACGGACCAGGCATCCGCGGGGTGGTATTTCTGCAGGGATGCCGCCTGCGCTGCAAGTATTGCCATAACCCGGACACCTGGGCCGCTTCGGGAGGCGAGCGCGTTACGCCCCAGGCCCTGGTAAGGCAGCTGGAGCGCTTCCGCCCGTATTATGACCGGAGCGGCGGCGGCGTCACCTTTTCCGGAGGCGAACCGTTGCAGCAGCCTGCATTTCTTATCCAGGCGCTGCGCCTCTGCCAGGAGGCTGGCATCCACACCTGCCTGGACACCGCGGGAGTCGGCCAGGGAGACTATGAAACCATCCTGCGGTATACTGATCTGGTGCTTTATGACGTGAAGCACTTCACCCCCGAGGGCTACCGGGAACTCACCGGGCAGCCCATGGAAGAGACCCTGCGCTTTGTGGAAGCGGTGCGCCGTGCCGGCGTGCCCATGTGGGTGCGGCACGTGGTCGTGCCCGGACTTACGGACGGCGACGCGCACCTGCAGGGGCTTGCGCGCTATGTGCGCACCCTGCCACGGGTGCAGCGGGTGGAGCTGCTGGGCTACCACCTGCTGGGCGTGGAAAAATACCGCGCCCTGGGCCTGGACTATCCCCTGGAAGGCGTCCCCGCGCTGTCCGAAGCCCGGCGGAGCGCCTGTCAAGAGCAAATGGACGAATACATGAGAGGAGCGCTGTGCAAATGATGGATCTTGCTGGGAATCCCGCTTGGGAAGGCTTTCATAGCGGCGAATGGCGGCACCTGGTCAACGTGCGCAACTTTATTCAGAAAAACTACATCCCCTATGCCGGGGACGAAAGCTTCCTGGCAGGCACCACGGCCCGCACGGAAAAGGTGTGGAACAAGTGCCACGCGCTGATTGTGGAAGAGGTGCAAAAGGGCATTATCGACGTGGAGACCAATGCCATTTCCGGCATTGACAACTTTGCTCCCGGATACATCGACCGGGAAAACGAGGTCATCGTGGGCCTGCAGACGGACGCCCCCCTCAAGCGCATCGTCAACCTCTATGGCGGCATGCGCATGGCGCTGTCCTCCCTGAAGCAATACGGCTACACCCTGAACCCGGACATTGAGAAGCATTTTTCCGCCTACCGGAAAACCCACAACGACGGCGTATTTGACGCCTACCCCGCCCGGGTGCGCGCCGCCCGCAGCGCCGGGCTACTCACCGGCCTGCCGGACGCCTATGGCCGGGGACGCATCATCGGCGACTATCGCCGGGTGCCCCTGTACGGCGTGGACTATCTGATGGAGGCGAAAAAGGCGGATCTGGAGCGCCTGGATGGCCCCATGACCGACGAGCTGATCCGCCTCCGGGAGGAGGTCAGCGAGCAGATTCGCGCCCTGGAAAAAATGAAGCGCATGGCCGCCAGCTACGGCCTGGATATCTCCCGCCCCGCCGCCAACGCGCAGGAGGCGGTGCAGTGGCTCTACATGGGCTATCTGGCGGGCATCAAGGAAAACAATGGCGCCGCCACCTCCCTGGGCCGCACCTCCACCTTCCTGGACATCTACATCCAGCGGGACATGGATCGCGGTCTACTGGACGAGCAGGGCGCACAGGAGCTCATTGATCAGTTCGTCATCAAGCTGCGCCTGGTGCGGCACCTGCGCACCCCCGAGTACAACGAGCTTTTCGGCGGCGATCCCACCTGGGTCACCGAATCCATCGGCGGCATGGGCGTGGACGGGCGCACCATGGTCACCCGCACCTCCTTCCGCTTCCTGCATTGCCTGCGAAACCTGGGCACCGCCCCCGAGCCCAACCTCACCGTGCTGTGGAGCCGGGACCTGCCGGAAAACTTCAAGCGCTACTGCGCCAGGATGAGCATCGCCACCGACTCCATCCAATATGAAAATGACGACATCATGCGCCCCATCTACGGGGACGACTACGGCATCGCCTGCTGCGTTTCCGCCATGACCATCGGCAAGCAGATGCAGTTCTTCGGCGCCCGGGCCAACCTGGCCAAGAGCCTGCTCTATGCCATCAACGCCGGTGTGGACGAGATCAAGGGCACCCAGGTGATCCCGGAGATTCCTCCGCTGGAGGGGGAATACCTGGACTACCCCACGGTGCTGGGCAACTACAAAAAGGTGCTCAGCTATGTGGCGGGGCTGTATGTGGACGCCATCAACATCATTCACTACATGCACGACAAATACGCCTACGAGGCCAGCCAAATGGCCCTGCACGACACGGAGGTGGAACGCCTGACCGCCTTTGGGGTGGCGGGGCTCTCGGTGGCGGCGGACTCGCTCTCCGCCATCAAGTTTGCCAAGGTGCGCCCCGTACGCAACGAAGCGGGGATTGCCGTGGACTTCGTCATCGAGGGCGACTTCCCCAAGTATGGCAATGACAACGACCTGGTGGATGATATTGCCGTGGAGCTGGTGAGCTACTTCTCCGCAGAGCTCAAGAAGCACGACATCTACCGCCGGGGCATCCATACCCTGTCGGCGCTGACCATCACCAGCAACGTGATGTACGGCAAAAAAACCGGCTCCACCCCCGACGGACGAAAGCGCGGAGAACCCCTGGCGCCCGGCGCCAATCCCATGCACGGCCGGGATATCCGCGGAGCGCTGGCCTCTCTGAACTCCGTGGCCAAGATTCCCTACCGCAACATTTGCCAGGACGGCATCTCCAACACCTTCTCCATTGTCCCCGCCGCTCTGGGCCGGGACGAGGAGCAGCGCACGGAAAACCTGGTGGCCATTCTGGACGGCTACTTTGCCCAGAGCGCCCATCACCTGAACGTCAACGTGCTCAGCCGGGAGGTGCTCATGGACGCCATGGAGCATCCGGAGCAGTACCCCACCCTGACCATCCGCGTCTCCGGCTACGCGGTGAACTTCAGCCGCCTCTCCCGGGAGCAGCAGCTGGAAGTCATCAAGCGCACCTTCCATGAATCCATGTAAGGAGGACCGCCGCCATGGAAACCGCGCCCTTTGAAGCGGCCGATCCCTTCTGGGGAAACAGCGAAAGCAGCCTGCCCCCGCCTAAGGGCCTGGCTGAAAAATGGTACAAGCTCAAGGCACAAACAGGCAACACCCATCCCGGCCCCTGCCTGCCCTTTGGCATGGTGTCCGCGGTTCCCTACTCAGGGGCCTATCCCACGGGATACGGCGTCTATGGGCCCAACAGCTACGGGCATCCCGACGTCTATCTGCCGGAAAAGTGCTGCAAGGGATTCACCCATTTTCAGGTCAGCGGCACCGGCGCCATCCTGAAATACTACCAGTTTTTCCGGGTGGTTCCCCTGGGCGCCCAGGGCATGGCGGGTCTGGACACGCTGTATCCCCTGCGGGAAGAGCGGGCCGTCCCCGGGGCCTACGAAGCGCTGCTGGGGGACAGCGGCATCCGCGCGGCGCTGGCCGCCGGCCCCAAGGGTATATGGCACCGGTACGCCTTCGATCACGGGGAACCCGCCGTAGCCGTGGACCTGCTCCAATGCGGCCTGGCCATGAAGGATCATGACCCCAGCCGCATCCTGGAGGCCAGCGTTACCCCCCGCGGCCCCGGCTGTTACGACGCCTACATATTGTATGACCTGCCCTTGTACGCCTGCATCCGTTTCAGCGACCCCGAGGCACAGTGCCAGCTGCTATTGGACGGCCAGCCGCGAAGTGCCGCGGTTCTGCCCGACGCCTTCGGGCATACGCTCCGCCTGCTGTGCCGTGGCGTCTTGGGCCGGCCCCTGAACGTGCAGCTGGCCTTCTCCCTGCGCAGCGCCCAGCAGGCCTATGAAAACCTGCTGGCGGAGCCCCCTTCCCTGGAGGAGGCGCGGCGCAGGGCCGCCTTGGCCTGGCAAAGCTGCCTGGGCGCCATTCAAACCCGGACCCAGGACCAGCGGCTGCGGGGCATCTTCTACTCCGCGCTGTACCATAGCTGCGTCAAGCCTGCAAACTTTCGGGGAGAAAGCCCCTTCTGGCAGCTGCGCCCGGATTGCTATCTGGACTTCGCCACCCTGTGGGATCAGTACAAAACGCAGTTGCCCCTGGTCTTTACCCTGTACCCGGAGGCGGCGTCCGGCATGGTGAACGCGCTGATCAACTTTGGGGAATGCCAGGGGGAGTTCCCCAACACCATACTCATGTCCCCGGCGTCGTCCCTGGAATCCCAGCAGGCCCTATCCCTGGCGGTATACGCCATCGTGGACGCCTATTGGCGCGGCACGCCGGGCGTGGACTGGGACCGGGCGCTTCGGGTCATGGACCAGGACCTGACGGCAAAGGCCCGGCGCATGCCCCGGGTGGGGCGCATCACCCATTACCTGGACTATGGCGAGGCCTGCCTTTCCGCCGCGGCCATGGCGGAGGACCTGGGCCGCAGCGCGCTGGCGGAGCGCTTCCGCGGGTTCTCCCGCTGGGAAGCCGCCGCCTACGACCCCGTCACCGGCCTATTGCGGGATGGGGAATACTACGAAGGGCATGTGAAGACCTACAGCTTCCGGCTGATGCACCGCATGGGTGAGCGCATGGCGCGCTATCCCAGCCGGGAAGCGCTGCTGGCCGACCTGGACGCATTTTTCGGCTTCACCTCCGGCCCCGCACCGCAGGATTTCGACGGCCTGTCCGGCAGTGAAAACGAATGGCGAGCCAACCACTACCAGCGCTTTGAAGCCCTGAACAACGAGCCGGACATGGAGACGCCCTTCTTCTACGTGTACCTGAACCAGCACCACAAGACGGCCCGCATCCTCCACGACGTGTTCCGGTACATGTTTGCTCCGGGTCCCGGCGGACTGCCCGGAAACAACGATTCCGGCGGATTGAGCTCCTGGTATGTGTGGAACGCCATGGGCCTGTTCCCCGTGACGGGACAAAACCTGATGCTTCTGGGAACCCCCGCCCTGGAAAGCTGCGAACTTCATCTGGCCAACGGCCGCGTTTTCCGGGTGGAGACGCAGGGCCATGGCGGTCAGCGGATCTACATCCGCCGGGCGCTGCTCGACGGGCGGCCGTTACCCCGCAGGTGGCTCACCGTACGGGAGTTCATGGCCGGAGGCACGCTGACCCTGGAAATGTCCGATCAGGAACAGCCTGCGGAGGCGTTGCAGCTTCCCCCCGGCGCTTGAGAACATGCCGGCAGAACAGAAAGAAATCTGTTCCGCCGCAGCGTGTCGAAAAAGTGGGAAAACCCACTTTTTCGAGGAAGCAACTTCGGCCAACCAGAGGTCGTCCGAAGTTGTAAGGAATTGATTTTGCAAGCAAAATCAACCACCCGCGAAGCCGGCGGAGCCGGCTTACACGAATG
>DBFBGQ010000161.1:0-2801 GCA_048201975.1 Candidatus Egerieenecus sp.
GACGTGGACCTGGGCGACGTGAAGCTCTCCGACGAGGACTTCCCCGCCATTGAAAAGGAAATGCAATCCATCGTCAAGCAGAACCTGCCCATCAAGCCCTTCGCCCTTTCCCGGGAGGAAGCAGTGAAGCTCATGCAGGAGCGGGGCGAAAGCTACAAGGTGGAGCACATCGCCGACCTGCCCGAGGACGCCACGCTGACCTTCTACCAGCAGGGGGACTACATCGACATGTGCGTGGGCCCGCACCTGTGCTATACCAAGGCCCTGAAGGCCTTCAAGCTCACGGCCCTTTCCGGCGCCTACTGGAAAAACGACAAGAACAACAAGATGCTCACCCGGGTCAGCGGCGTGGCCTTCCGCAACCAGGAGGAGCTGAACGAATACCTGAAAATGATCGAGGAGGCCGAGAAGCGGGATCACCGGCGCATCGGCAAGGAGATGGGCCTGTTCATGCTCTGCGACGAGGGCCCCGGCTTCCCCTTCTTCCTGCCCAAGGGCATGGCCATCAAAAACGCCCTGGTGGACTATTGGCGGGATATCCACTACAAGGCGGGGTACGTGGAGGTTTCCACGCCCCTGATCATGAACCGCCACCTGTGGGAGACCAGCGGCCACTGGGATCATTACAAGGACAACATGTACGCCACCAAGATCGACGACGAGGACTACTGCATCAAGCCCATGAACTGCCCCGGCGGCGTCATGGTCTACCGCAGCCAGCCCCACAGCTACCGGGAGCTGCCCATGCGCGTGGGCGAGCTGGGCATCGTGCACCGGCATGAGCTTAAGGGCGCGCTCCACGGCCTGTTCCGGGTGCGCTGCTTCACCCAGGACGACGCGCACATCTTCATGACCCGGGAGCAGATCCCCGACGAGATCGCCGGGGTGGTGCACCTGATCAACCAAGTGTACAGCAAGTTTGGCTTTGAATACTTTGTGGAGCTGTCCACCCGCCCGGAGAACAGCATGGGCTCCGACGAGGACTGGGAGGACGCCACCAACGGCCTCAAGGCCGCCCTGGAGCGCCTGGAGATGCCCTACATCCTCAACGAGGGCGACGGCGCCTTCTACGGCCCGAAGATCGACTTCCACCTGCGGGACAGCCTGGGACGCACCTGGCAGTGCGGCACCATTCAGCTGGACTTCCAGATGCCGCTGAACTTCGGCCTGGAATACGTGGCCGAGGACGGCAGCCGCAAGCGCCCCATCATGATCCATCGGGTGTGCTTCGGCTCCATCGAGCGGTTCATCGGCATCCTCACCGAGCATTTCGCGGGCAAGTTCCCCACCTGGCTGGCCCCCACCCAGGTCAAGGTGCTCCCCGTCTCCGACAAGAGCCTCGATTACGCCCGCCAGGTGTACGAGCGCATGAAGGACAAGGGGATCCGCGTGGAGCTGGACGACCGCAACGAGAAGATCGGCTACAAGATCCGTTACGCCCGTCAAATTGACCGGGTGCCCTACATGCTGATCCTGGGCGAAAAGGAGATCGCCGAGCAGACGGTTTCCGTCCGCGACCGGGCCACAGACGAAACCACCGCCTGCACACTGGAGCAATTCCTGGAAAAGCTGGACAAGGAGATCAAGGAGAGGGTATAACCACAAAACGCATCAGGGGCAGGCGCTTACGGGCCTGCCCCTCGAACTGTAAAAAACACGCTTTTTTCCCGCCAGCATGCAACAATGAAACCTTCGACTTCCTAACTTGCAAAAGTTTCATCACGAAAACTTGCAAGAATTTCGGGGTCAAATCCTTTGTCAACAGCTTGAAGTGGTTTTACCCACTTTTTCAACACGCTGGCCGTGCCGCAGCGGCACGGTTTTTTTATTCCACAATGTTGCTGGTGATGTAGTCCACGCCGTATTCCACCATGCGCTGGGCTTCCTCAATGGTATCCACGGTCCACACGTTGATCTCGATGCCCGCCTCGTGCAGCGCCTGCACATGCTCGGCGGTGAGCGCCTTGTAGTAGATGTCCAGGTCCAGGGAATACTTTTTCAGCGTATCCTCCAGCCAGTCCGGGTAAGTGGAGACCAGGAACTGCGCCTTCTGCTGGGGCAGGCGCTCCCGGATGCAGATCATGTTCATCAGGTCAAAGGAGATGAAGATGGTCCGCTCCAGCCAGCCCTCCTGGCGGATGATCTCGATGATGGCGTCGATGTCCGCGGGCTGGAAGTGATTTTTCAGCTCCAGCACGCTGGTCTTGTCGTACTTTTTGCAGATCTGCACATATTCCTGCAGGGAGGGCATGAGCAGGTCCTTGCGGCCCTTTTTGCCGTCCTTGTCGCACAGGCGAATGGCGCGGAGGGTCTCGTAGCAGGTGTTCTCCACGATCATTTCGTCCTGGGCCACGCGCTTGGTGTTGTCGTCATGGATGACGATGAAGTGCCCGTCCGCGGTGCGGTGCACGTCGGTCTCAATGCCAAAATAGGAGCGGTTGCCCGCCGCCACAAAGGCGGAGCAGGTGTTTTCCAGCTCCAGTCCGCTCATGCCCCGATGGGCCACCATTTTCACCTGCGGCGCATTCAGATGCAGCGTATCCATAGGATGCATTTCTCCTTCATAGCCGGGCGCAGAGGCCCGCGCGCTTTTCTTGATGATACCACAGGGCGGCGGAAAAGAAAAGGGGGAAACGGTCGATTTTTCGCCGTTTCCCCCACAGCGTGTCGAAAAAGTGGGTGAACCCACTTTTTCGAGGAAGCAACTTCGGCCAACCAGAGGTCGTCCGAAGTTGTAAGGAATTGATTTTGCAAGCAAAATCAACGACCCGCGAAGCCGGCAAAGCCGGCTTACACGAATG
>DBFBGQ010000162.1:0-18443 GCA_048201975.1 Candidatus Egerieenecus sp.
AGGTAGAATCTTGTGAATTAGGGAGAGGTTGCTGATCTCTTCCGCGCAACGTGACTCAGGCGGCGCCATGGACGCCGTCTCGACAAAATACATTGGAGGGTGCGCCATGAGTCTGAATTTGGAATACCTGGGCATTACCAATCCGAAGGTTGTGTACCGCAACCTGCCTGTCAGCACGCTGACGGAGAAGGCCATTATCCGCGGGGAGGGCACGCTGAGCAACACCGGCGCGCTGGTGGTAAAAACCGGCAAGTATACCGGCCGCAGCGCCAATGATAAGTTTATTGTGGACACCCCCGCCGTCCATGACGAGATCGCCTGGGGCAAGGTGAACCGCCCCATCGACAAGGCTCGGTACGACGCCATCTACAGCAAGGTGGTGGCCTACCTGCAGAACCGCGAGATCTTCGTGTTTGACGGCTTTGCCGGCGCAGACCCCAAGTACACCAAGTCCTTCCGCATTATAAACGAGCTGGCCAGCCAGAACCTGTTTATTCATCAGCTGCTGCGCCGCCCCACCGAAGCGGACCTGGAAAACTTCACCCCCGATTTCACCATCATTGCCGCCCCCGGCTTCAAGTGCATCCCCGAAATCGACGGCACCCGCAGCGAAGCGGCCATCCTGGTGAACTATGAGGAGAAGATGGTGGTCATCTGCGGCTCCCAGTACGCCGGCGAGATCAAGAAGAGCGTGTTCAGCGTGATGAACTACGTTCTGCCCAAGATGGGCGTGTTCCCCATGCACTGCTCCGCCAACATTGGCCCGGACGGCGACAGCGCCGTGTTCTTCGGCCTGAGCGGCACCGGCAAGACCACCCTGTCCGCCGACCCCAACCGCAAGCTCATTGGCGACGACGAGCACGGCTGGGCGGATGACAGCGTCTTCAACTTCGAGGGCGGCTGCTATGCCAAGTGCATCAACCTGTCCGCTGAGAAGGAGCCCGATATCTACAATGCCATTAAGTTCGGCGCGCTGGTGGAGAACGTGGTCATGGATCCCGATACCCGGGAGTTTGACTTCGACGATGCCAGCCTGGCGGAGAACAGCCGCGTGGGCTACCCCGTGGAGTTCATTGCCAACAGCGAGCTGAGCGGCAAGAGCACCAGCGTGCCCAAGACCGTGATCTTCCTCACCGCCGACGCCTATGGCGTGCTGCCTCCCATCTCCAAGCTGGATAAGAATCAGGCCATGTACTACTTCGTCAGCGGCTTCACCAGCAAGCTGGCCGGCACGGAAATCGGCATCACCTCTCCCGTGCCCACCTTCTCCACCTGCTTCGGCGAGCCCTTCCTGCCCCTGGATCCCTCCGTGTATGCCAACATGCTGGCGGAGAAGGTCGAGAAGAGCGGCGCGAATGTGTACCTGGTGAACACCGGCTGGAACGGCACCGGCAAGCGCATGAAGCTGAGCTACACCCGCGCCATGGTCACCGCTGCCCTGAACGGCGACATTGAGAAGAGCGAGTTTGTTACCGATCCCACCTTCGGGGTGCAGGTGCCCACCTCCATCCCCGGCGTGCCCTCCGAGCTGCTGATCCCCGCCAACACCTGGGAGGATAAGGCGGCCTATGAAGCCAAGGCCAAGGAGCTGGCCAAGAGCTTTGTGGAGAACTTCAAGAAGTACACCCACATGAGCGCGGAAGTTGTCGCCGCCGGCCCCAAGGCCTGAGGCGTCTGACAGCGCAAAGGGCGGCTTTCGCTGCGTGACAAGCAGGGAAGCGGCGCCCTTCCATCAAGAGCAGCCATGACCTTCGGGCCATGGCTGTTCGACTATGAAGCACATTTTTTACACCAGCGTAAGGAAAGAGGCTTTGGCTCCCCAACCTACAAATCTTTCATCACGCATGGGATGCAAAGACTTCCCAAGGGAAAGACGGACATTGCTGTCACTGGTGGCAATGCCCGCTTTTTTCTTTGCGAGGCTAGCCCTGCGCCTGCAAGCGTGCAATGCAGAACTTGCAAAGATGATGAGGAAAAAACACTTTACCAAGACGCTGCAGCCGAAGGCCGCCGCGCCCTTGAAAGCCAGGAGCGCGCCGCACCGGAAAAAGCGCCGGAGGTTTTGTAGCAAAGGAGTAAACACCACTGTTGCCGCGTTGTCGCGTTGTCACTCCCTGCCTCCTTGCCCAGAGAAGCGGCACATACCGCGGGCAAATATCCGGTCCCACAGGCCGGACGCCCTTTTGATGTGCCCGAGGCATCCGTTCGCACCGCGCTGCATGCATAAAAACTGCCGCCCTTGACAAACTTGGATGGGTGTGCTAGGATGGGCATACACCCCCAGGGGGTGGGAGAGGGGTAGCTATGAAGCAGCAATATCAAATCACCGGCATGACCTGCTCCGCATGCGCCGCGCACGTGGAAAAAGCGGCGCGGTCCGTGCCCGGCGTAACGGAGGCGCAGGTGAATCTGCTGGCCAATCAACTGGTGTGCCAACAGAGCGGCGCGGAAGTGTCCGCGCAGGTGGTGGCCGCGGTGCAGCGGGCAGGCTATGGAGCGTCGGTTCCGGGGCAGGCCGGGCCGCAGACGGAGGACCCGGCCCGGGAGGAATACCGCCGCATGCGCAGCCGGCTCATCGTATCCCTGTGTTTTATGCTTCCCATGATGTATCTTTCCATGGGACATATGTTCGGCTGGCCGCTGCCCTGGTTTGTGGCGGGGGAGGCATATCTGCCGGTGAACGCTTTTACGCAGTTTCTGCTGGCGTTGCCGGTGCTGGTGATCAATCGCGCCTTCTTTGTCAATGGTTTCAAGCGCCTGGCGCAGCGCGCCCCCAACATGGATTCACTGATCGCCGTGGGCTCCGGTGCGGCGCTGGTCTATGGCGTCTTCGCCCTGTACCGCATGCTTTTCGGACTGGTGGCCGGGGATGCCCAAGCGGTGCATCAGGCGGGGATGGAACTGTACTTTGAATCGTCGGTGATGATTCTCACGCTGATCACCCTGGGGAAATTTCTGGAGAGCCGCGCCAAGGGCAAAACGGGGGAGGCGCTGCGTAAGCTCATGGCCTTGGCCCCGGATACCGCTACGGTGATTCGGGATGGCGCGGCGCAGACGGTGCCCCTGGAGCAGGTGCGGCTGGGGGACCATGTGCAGGTCAAGCCTGGCGAACGGGTGCCGGTGGACGGCCTGCTGCTGGAGGGCAGCACGGCGGTGGACCAGGCGGCCATCACCGGGGAAAGCATCCCCGTGGATAAGAAGCCGGGGGATCGGTTGATCGCAGGAAGCGTCAACCAGACGGGCGCCATTGTGCTGGAGGCGCAGAAGGTGGGGGAGGATACCACACTGATGCAGATTGTGCATCTGGTGCAGGAGGCCTCCGCTTCCAAGGCGCCCATCTCGAAGCTGGCGGACCGCATCAGCGGCATTTTCGTGCCGGTGGTGATGAGCATTGCGCTGGTGACGTTGGTGGTGTGGCTGGCGGTGGGCAAGGACTTTGCCTTCGCGCTGTCCATGGCCATCGCGGTGCTGGTGATTTCCTGCCCCTGTGCGCTGGGCCTGGCCACCCCGGTGGCCATCATGGTGGGCACGGGCGTGGGCGCGCGCCATGGCATCCTGATCAAATCTGCCGAAGCGCTGGAAACCGCCCATGGGATTGATACTGTGGTGCTGGATAAGACGGGCACCGTTACGGAGGGCAAGCCCCGGGTAACGGATCTGTTCCCCTACGGGGAGACGGACCGGCAAGCCTTGCTGCGGGCGGCGCTGTCCCTGGAGCAGGCTTCGGAGCATCCCCTGGCCCGTGCGATCACGGCCGCGGGAGCGGGCGCCGATGTGCCGCCGGCCCGCAACGTGACCTCCGTGCCCGGCAAGGGCCTGCGGGGGGAAAACTGGGAAGGGCAGAGCCTGCTGGGAGGTACGGTGCGCTTTTTGCGGGAAAGCGGCGTGCAGTTGCCGGACGCCTGGCTGGAGAATACCCAACGCCCCTGCGCGGGCAAGACGCTGCTGCACTTTGCCAGGGGGACGCAATACCTGGGAGCCATCGCGGTGGCGGATACCATCAAGGCCACCAGCCCCGAGGCCATCGCCGCGCTGCGCCGTATGGGCATCCGGGTGATCATGATGACCGGTGACGGCAAGGACGCCGCCCGGGAGATCGCCCGGCAGGCGGGGGTGGATGAGGTGCTGGCGGAGGTGCTGCCCCAGGACAAGGAAAAGCAGGTGGCGGAGCTCATGGCCCAGGGCAGAAAGGTGGCCATGGTAGGCGACGGCATCAACGACGCGCCCGCGCTGACCCGGGCCCATGTGGGCGTGGCCATCGGCGCGGGGACGGACATTGCCATGGATGCGGCGGATATCGTGCTGGTGAAAAGCGACCTGCGGGATGTGGTCACCGCCATTCGCTTGAGCCGGAATGTGCTGCGCAATATCAAGGAAAACCTGTTCTGGGCGTTTTTCTACAACTGCGCGGGCATTCCCCTGGCGGCGGGCGTGTTTTATCACTGGCTGGGCTGGCAGCTGAGCCCCATGTTTGCCGCAGCGGCCATGTCCTTCAGCAGCGTGTTCGTGGTGTCCAACGCCCTGCGCATACGCGCTTTCCGCCCGGAAACAGACCATCCGGGGACGGCGGAAATACCCGCGGCCCCTGTGGAAACCATCACGATGAAGGAGGAATCACTCATGGAAAAGAAAATGATCGTCGAAGGAATGTCCTGCAACCATTGCAAAATGAGCGTGGAAAAGGCCATCAGCGCCGTGCCCGGCGTCAGCGCCTGCGTGGTGGACCTGGCCAGCAAGACCGCCACCATCACCCTGCAGGCCGACGTGGCCGACCAGGCGCTGATGGATGCGGTTCGCGGCGCGGACTTCACCCCGGTGAAGATGCTGTGAGGTGACCCCATGCGCGCAGACCACGAGAAGATTCGCCGGCTGATCTCCACGGCCAGGGGACAGCTGGACGGCATCCTCAAAATGATCGAGGAGGACCGCTACTGCGTGGATGTTTCCAATCAGCTCATGGCCACCGCCGCGGTGATCCGCAAGGCCAACCGGGAGGTGCTTGCCGCCCATATGATGGGCTGCATGAGTGAGGCCATTCAGCAGGGAAACGGCCAGGAAAAAATCGATGAAATCATGAAGCTGCTGGAAAAAATGGATAAATAAAATGCGCCGCCGCCTCTCCCGTGCAGGGAAAAGGCGGCGGCGTGTTTTATGCCCTCACACAAAGGCAAAGGTGTCCGCGGCGGACAGGGCGCGCGCCAGGCTGCCGCAGGCGGATTTGGGGGTATAGATGCCCGTGACACCGCCGGTGGTGAAGGAGGAAATGGTCACCTCCATGTGAATGCCCTCGCCCTCCGCGGTAATGCGGTGGGTGTTGGTGCTCACCGACGGGTCGGCGACGATGCGGGACTGGGTCTTGTCAAAACCGATGCCCGCCAGCGCCACCGCCGCGTGCACGTTCACATTGCGGGGGAAGGCGGCGCAGGCGGCCCGGGTGGGCCCCTCAAAAACGACGGTCCGCTCCGTGAGGCTCAGGCCCAGGCTGGCGGGGCTCTTGACGGTTTCAATGCGCACCTCCCTCAGCAGTTCCCGGCCGTCCCAGATGCCGTCCAGCCCCAGAATGGCGCCGTGGGGGAAATCAATGTGCCGTCCCAGACGCCGTGCCTCCGACTCGGCATGGGCCGCAAAGTCCGCGTCGCTAAAGGCCGTCAGGGAGAAAACCAGCAGGTTGCTGTGGGCAATGATCCGGTCAAAGCCCTGCTTCAGGGCGTCCGCGGTGGCGCACTCCACCACCAGGGAGGCGCCGGCGCAGCGGGGATCCTCCAGGGAGGTTACCAAGGGAAGTCCGCTGTCCGCGGAAAGGAAGGGATCGTAGACATAGGCCACCTCATGCCCCAGACGGACCGCCTCCGCGGCCAGCGCCCGGCCAATCTTGCCCATGCCCAGAAAACCTATCCCGCTCATGCCTTCGCCCCGCTTTCTTCAGGCGCACGGTAGCGCTGGACCATCTGCCCGATACGCCGCACGGCGTCCACCGCCGCGTCATGATCCTGGGAGAAATTGATGCGGAAGCTGTCGGTAAACTGCGGTCCGAACTCCGTGCCCGGTGTGACGATCACATGGGCCTGGGTCCGAAGCGCGGCGACAAATTCCTGCAGGGACAGCGTCAGGGGCGGCAGCTGCGGGAAGAGGTAGCTTCCGCCCTCTGCGGGGCGCACCCGCACCCCGGGGATGTCCGCAAAGGCCGCCAGGATGTCGTCCCGGATGGCCTGATGGGCGGCTACCCGAGCCTCCATCCAGCCCTCGGGCTCGTGGAACCAGCGGCTGATCACCGCCTGGCAGTAGCCCGCGGCGCGCAGGGAAACGATGGCCTGGAGCTTTTCCATGCGCTGGATCATGCTCCGGGAGCCGAAGGCGGCGCCCAGGCGGAAACCGCTCATGGACTCGGTTTTGGAGGGCCCGATGATGGTCACCAGGTCCTCGTTGTCCATGATCCGCAATCCCCGCAGATGGGTGTAGGGCCGCCCGTCAAAAATCTGCCGGGAATACAGCTCGTCGCAGATGACCTTCACATGGTACTTGGCTGCCAGCGTGCCAATGGCGCGCACTTCCTCCTGTGTGTAGACCACGCCGGTGGGGTTGTTGGGATTGGAAAAGATGAAGAGCTTCACGCCGCCGGCGAAAATCTCCTCCAGCCGCGCCAGGTCCAGGCCGGAGCCCTTTCCCTGGGCGCCGAAATAGTCCAGCCCCACCGGTACCAGCTCACCCTCGAAAAAGGCGACCAGTTTCCGGTTGGCGAAATAATCCGGTTCCACAATGGCCACCATGTCCCCCCGGGCAATGTTCGCGCCCATGGCCAGGAAGAGCGCGCCCTGGGTGCCGGGGGTGAGGATCAGCTCCTGGTCCGCATCCACCGGCGCGCCGGTAAAGTCCGCCAGCTTTTCCGCCAGCTCCTCCCGCAGGGAGAGCTTGCCCCGGTATTCCGTGTACGCCTGTGCCGCGCCCACGGCGTAGCCCGCATCGAATGTTTCGATGGAGCCGGGAATGGGGGGATGGGCGTTCACATCCCCATGGGAAAAGTCCACGGGCACGCCGGGCAGCTCCTCGCCCACCAGCCGCGCGCCGCTATCCTTGCGGCGGACCTCCTGACCGGGGGCGTTGTCCACGCCCAGTTTGGAAAACTTCTCTTCAATGGTCATGGTAACATCTCCTTTTATACAAAGAGCTGCAGGCTGGCGGGGGTATGCAGGCGGCCGTAGATATAATCATAGAAGCGGGGCATATCCTGGGGCTCCACCCGGTCCAGCACGTTGCGCAGGGCCTGGTCTCCACGCCAGTAGCTCCAGATCAGCGCCGCGCGGGAGGGATCCCGAACAAAGGCCAGGCGGCTCTTGATGGCGCCGGGGCCGCCCAGCAGCGGCCATTGCGCCATGCTGGCGCGAATCTGATCCTCGCTCCAGTGCAGCACGTTCAGCTGGTAGGAGGAAAGTGTGCCCATGGCGGACTTGATGTCGCTGAGCACGGAGAAAATGCGGTCGTCATCCGTGTCCTCCCAGCCGATGAAGCGTCCGCCCATGTCCGCGATGCCCTCAAAGGTGGAGGAGGAAGAATGGTTGCACACGCTCAGCAGGCCGTCCGCCGCCGCCAGACCCTGCTCCCAGAGCACCTTGCGCATGGTGAACTGCATGTAGTGCCCCGGATACGCCTCGTGACACACCAGGTGCTTGAGGGCCTGCAGCGTATACGCGGGCTCAATGTTGACAATCACCCGGAGATGATCGTAGTCGCTGCGGGCGCTAAAGGGACCACCGCACTCGGTGACGCAATGGTAATGCGCCTCGGGCAATGGCAGGAAACGGCCGGTGAGCTCCCGGGCGGTGAGCATCAGCTCATCCATGGTGGATTGCACCTGGTCCGCGGCGACGCGGTTTTCCGCTTCCCACTTGGCGGTGTTTTCCTGGAGCGTGCCGCTGTAGCCCCGCTGGGTGAACAGCTGCTGCAGCGTGGCGCAGCGCTCCTCCAGGTAGGCCTGGCTCACCGGGGCGCAATCCGCGTGAAGGAACAGCCCCACCTGGTCGGTGAGCTTGGGCAGCTGTCCCTGGCTGAAGGCGCAGAAGCTGTCCAGGGAGACGCATGCCTGCAGGTAGTACAACCGGCGGTCCGGCTCGGGGAGGGAGAAGGACTTCTTGGCCAGCTCCGCCAGGGCGGCCCGGGCCTGCGCATAGTCCTCAAAGGATGCTACATTTTTCCAACCCATGTTGATGACCACCAGGCCGTCCATGTCGTCCTGAGCGTTGCGCAGGCGGCGGTCCAGGGCGTCGATCCCCAGGGTAACGGTGGCCAGCTCCTCGCCGAAGCGAAGGCTCTCGTCGCTCAATCTGGTCATAAGGTTCGCTTCCTTTCTCAATGGTAAGGTTCACAGGGTCCAAAGCTCTTTTTGCGGGATATAAAGGAATTCTCCGCCATGCTCGGTCAGGCGCACCATGTCCTCAATGGCCACTACGCCTCGGGAGGTATCCGCGAAGAATTCCAGGGTAAATACGTTGCCGGCCTCCAGCTTGCGGGCGGGCAGATCCCCCAGCACCGCGGAATCGGGGCAGAGCTGGAAGCATCCATCGTGAAGGGCGCGGCCCACCGCATGCCCGCTGCCGCGGCCGTAGGTGAAGCCGTTCCTTGCCATGATCTCCCGCGCCATGGCGTCCACCTGCCGCCCCTCCATGCCCGGGCGCATGTTCACCCGCACATGCTCGATCACGTCCCGGACGGTGTCAAAGGCATGCTGGACCTCCGGAGGCACGGTGGTTTCGCCGGGGGCGAAAACGTACCAGGTGCGCTGGAAATCCGTGGCATAGCCGTTCTTCTTGGCGCCGAAGCTCAGGTGGAAGGTATCGCCAGGCTGAATGGGGTTGTTGCCCGGCCGCACCAGTCCCTGGTTGCTCCGGGCCCCCGCGTGGACCAGCGGGCAACACCCCATGTCCCAGGAGCCGGTCATGTCGTGCTCCTTCATGAATGCCTGGCAGAAATCGTAGACCTCGCCCTCGGTCATGCCGATGTGCAGGCGGGCCTTCAGCTCGTCGCAGGCCTGGTTCAGCAACTGAAGCACCTGGGTTTGCAGCGCGATTTCTTCGGGGATTTTCCGGCCCCGCACGGCGCGGATGACCTGGCCGAGGCTCAGGCGGCCCGCATAGGGCGTGCCCTCCAGGGCGCGGAGCAGGCGCAGATACAGCCCCGTGGTCAGCCCGTCGGTGAGGGCGTCGTGGAGATCCGCGTTGATGTCGATGACGTTGGGATCGATTTCCGCTATGGTCTGACGGAGCAGCTGATCAAAGTCGTCGCCGTAGCCGGTGACCTGGTCAAAGCAGCCGGTGGCCTCCACCCCGGAAACATCCTGCCGCCGCACCAGCGCAAGACGTTTTCCCGTCCGGGTGAAAAAGAACGCCGAAACGCCCATCACGTTGCCTTCAAACACCAGGCGCAGGCCCGGATCACATACATCCACCGTTTCCCGCCCCATCAGCAGCCATAGGTCGATTTGCTTCTCTTCCAGAATTTGCCGGACCTGGGCCTGTTTCTTTGCATAAAGTGCTTGCATGTGCGCGCCTCCTCATCAATCAGGCAAAGAGCTGCAGGCTCTGCACCGTGTGCAGCCGCCCATAAATGTAGCCGAAGAACCGGCTTCGATCTTCCGGAGCCACCCGGTTCCACACGGGGAATACTCCTTCGTCCCCCCGCCAATAGCTGAAGATCAGCGCGGCCCGGGCAGGGTCCTGAATAAACTTGATCCGATTGGCCACCCAGCCTTCGCCGCCGCCGGGCGCGTTCTCCCGCAGGAAATCTTCCACCCGGCTGCTCTCCCAGCCCAGGGTATGCAGCCGGTAGGAGGCCGCTGTGGCCAGCGCCGCCTGAATGGTGGAAACCAGCTCGTTGGCCCGGTCGTCCAGCCCGTCTTCCCAGCCCAGGAAGGCAATGCCCGCGTCCGCAATGCCCTCGAAGGTGCAGGAGGAGGAGTGGTTGCACACGCTGAGGACGCCGTCCAGGCCGCCTGCGCCCTGTTCCCAGGCCTGGCGGCGCAGGGTGAACTGCATAAAGTGGCCTGGGTATACCTCGTGACACACCAGGTGCTTGAGCTTTTGCCGGGTGAGGATGGGATCGATGTTGATTAGCACCCGGCGGTGGGCGAAGTCGCTGCTGGCGTTGTAGGGCACGCCCCGCACGGTTTCGCAGCGATAGAAATCGTTCTCCGGCAGGGGCAGAATCTGCCCGCAGATTTCCCGAGCCTGGGCCATCATGGCGTTCATGGTGTCCTGGACCTCGTCGGCGGGCACCAGGTTCTTGGCTTCCCAGGCGGCGATTTGCTCCTTGATGCTGCCGGTGTAGCCCAGTTCCGTCAGCATGGCGCGGAGCTCCTGATAGTAGCGGTCCAGCTGGGCTTGGCTGGCCGGCGCCGGGTCCGCGTGGAGAAACAGGCTGATCTGGTCGCTCATGCGGGGCAGCTTGCCCAGCCGCCAGGCGCAGAAGGACCACAGGGAGGTGCACGCCTGGGCGTAGTACAGCCGCCGGTCAGGCTCTGGCAGAGTCAGCGCCTGCTGAGCGAGCCCGGCTAGGCACGCCTGCGCCTCTTCGTAGGAGGTAAAGGGCGTGGGGGAAACCTCCGCCATTTCCACCACCACCAGACCATCCCGCTGGCTGGAAGCGCCGCTCTCGCGGCGGTACAGGGCATCAATGCCCATGGTGGCATGGGCGACCTTTTCGGATAGGCGCAGGGTTGCATCGCTTAAGCATGGAAACATGGGGGACGCCTCCTATATCCGTTGCAATCATATAGCCATTGCAAGCTTAAGGCAAGTATAGCAGATCCTGCAATGAAGTCAATGTGAAAAAACATGAGAAATACAGAAAAATGCAGGATTTAAATGTAAAAGTTGCAAAAAACCTTTACGGATTCTGAAAAACGTGGTATTCTTGCCATGAATCATGCAAATTTATCGTAAGCGGAATCCGAGAAAATGTGAAAAAAGCGGAGCGGATCGGTGCGCTCCGCCATGGGGGACGGAGCATCATGAGAGCGACCTTGAAACAGCTGGCAGAGCGCACGGGGCTGTCCATTTCCACGGTGTCCCGGGTGGTGACGGGGAAAGGATACGTTTCCGCAGAGTCCCGGAGGATGGTGGAGGAGGCGGTCAAGGCCCTGGACTATACCCCGCAGGAGCGCCGGCCGGTTTCCCTGAAGGATCATGACAACCTGGTCATGGTGATGATCGGCGGCATTCGCTCCACGCCCTGCTCCGCGCTGCTGGAAACACTGGTGCAGGAGCTGGAAAAGAAGAACAAGCAGCCCTACGTGGCCGTGACCTCCTTTTCCCCGGAGCGGGAGCGGGCGTATCTTCGCTTTGCGGCGGAAAACCATTTCTTTGGCGTGATTGCCCTGGCCATTATCGACGACCCGCAGACGGTGGAAATGCTGAGGCATTTTCCGTGCCCGGTGGTGCTGGTGGATAGCTTTCTTCCGGCGCTGGACCTGGACTCCCTGTGCCCGGATTACTATAAAATGGGCTTCCAGGCGGCGGAGTACCTCATTGCCCGCGGCCACCGGCGCATTGCCTTCATCGGCGGCATGGAGGATTCCTCCATCACCCAGGACAAGAAGGTGGGCTTTGAGGACTGCATGCACTCCCATGGCCTGGAGGTCCCCCAGGGAAGCGTGCTCTATGCGGGCATCATGATCTATGAAAACGGGCGGGACGTGGCCCGGCGCATCCTGGACATGCGCCCGATGCCCACGGCCATCGTTTCCTCCAACGACCTGTCCGTGGGCATACTCAACGAGCTTTTTGCCCAGGGCGTCCGCGTGCCGGAGGATATGAGCCTGTTCACCTGCGAGGATTCCGAGTTGGCGGAGCGCTGCCATGTGCCCTTGACGGCGGTGGGGGTGGAAATGGAGCGCATGAGCGCGGACTCCGTGAAGGCGCTGTTCCGGCGGCAGCGCCATCCCAACGCCCCCAGATGCCTTTACAGCTACAACCCCACCCTGCGGGAACGGCACAGCGTAACCGGACCCCGGGCGGATGTCTGACATGATGTGAGAAAATGTGAGAATGCTGAAACTGAATTGACAAATGCATTTTTGCGGATATAGTGAATGGGTAGAACCGCCCGCCTTCCCTGGTCGGGGGCGGTGGTGAAACGCGATGAAGGGAGCTTGATCTTTATGAGTCAACAAAAAGTGCGCGTGGGCGTGATCGGCGCGGGCCGCTGGTCCTCACGGGCCCATATTCCTGGCTGGGTGCGCAGCGATCTGTGCGAATTGGTGTGCATCTGCGACGCGGACGGGGAGCTGGCCCAGGCCCGGGCGGAGCAGTTCGGCGTGGCGGAATGGTGCACCGACGCTGAGGCCATGATCTGCCGGGAGGACCTGGATGTGATCGACGTGTGCACCCGGGACGAGCACGGGGAGAGCCACGAGCCCCTGACGGCCCTGGCCCTGGAAAAGGGCAAGCATGTGCTGGTGGAAAAGCCTGTGGCCCAGGACTTCCGCCGGGTGCGGGAGCTGGATGCCCTGGCCAAGTCCAAGGGCCTCAAAACCAAGGTGGGACTTACCTTCCGCTACGCCCCCGCGATTCAGTACATGTTTGACCTGGTGCGGGAGGGCAAGATCGGCACACCCTGGCTCTTTAACGGCTACGAGCAGAACAGCCAGTGGCTGAATCCTTGGTATCCCCAGGATAAGCGGCTGTTCAAGGAATATCCCCATCACCTGAAGAAGGTGGGCGAGGATCCCGATCCCCGGCAGATTGAGGTGGGGTCCCTGGAGGGATACGGCGCGCCCACCATTGATATCGGCCTGGAGCTGATTCAGGACGATATTGAAAAGCTGGTGTGCACCATGGCCAACTTGGTGCCCGAGCGCCGCCGCTACAACGTGGACGACCATATGGAGCGCATCAACTGGGACGACGCGGACATGTGGATTGCCAACTGCAAAAAGGGCGGGCTGTTCTCCATGCAGACCAGCTTTGTCACCGTGGGCAATTATCCCGGCATCTATGCCAACATCTACGGCTCCAAGGGCGCTCTGCGGGCAACCCTGGCCACCGATCCCGAAACCCTGCAAATGCAGAAGCTGGAATATGCCGACGGCTACGCCGATCCCAACGCCGACGCGGACGCGGTGAAGTTCCGGGAGCTGCCCATCCCCGAGAAGTACTGGAATCCCGGCCATCGCGCCGACGACGCCTGGGATACCGCCTTTTATGGCTGCCTGATTCAAAACTTCCTGGAGGAAATCGTCTCCGGCGGGGAGAAGAATGAAGGGAACTTCGCTCAGAGCGCCAGGGTCCAGGAGCTGATCAACGCCGCGGAGGCGTCCCATCGGCAGGAGAAGTGGATTCATCTGCCCCTGTGACCGCTGGCCAAGCAACGCAAAGGGAGGAAACCGTCATGAAAATTGCTTTTCGCCACCTGCCTTTTACCCCGGCCCAGCGGGAGGAGCTGGACGCCCTGGCGCGCTCCGGCGGCTATGAAACCCTGTGGTGCCCCGAAGATCCCCTGCCGGAGGCGGCGGAACTGAAGGATTGCGAGGTGCTCATGGGGTATTTTCCCCCGGCGCTGCTGCGGCAGCTCCCGGCGCTGAAGTGGATGCAGATTCCTGCGGCGGGAGTGGATAAGCTCTGCGGCGACATTTTTGCCCGGGAGGACGCGGTGCTGACCAACTGCTCCGGGGCCTTCGGCATCGCCATTGCAGAGTATATGATCACCGGGATCCTGATGCTCATGCGCCTGATGCCGGACTATGCCAGCAATCAGCGGGAGCATGTGTGGCGATGCATGGGAAGCTGCCGCTCCATTTACGGCAGCACCGTCACGGTGGTGGGCATGGGGGACATTGGCTCCCGCTTCGCCCACCTGGCCAAGGCCATGGGCGCTACCGTGCGGGGCGTGCGCCGCACGGCAGGGGAAAAGCCCGCGGATTTCGATGCTGTGTATACCTCCGAGCGCCTGGCCGAGGCCGTCCGGGATGTGGACGTGGTGGCCATGTGCCTGCCGGGTACCGCGGCCACACGGGGCATGCTGAGCCGGGCGTGCTTCGAGCAGATGAGCCCCCGGACCATCGTGGTCAACTGCGGCCGCGGCGTGACCGTGGACGAGGAGGCGATGATAGACGCCCTGCGGGAGAAGCGGATTGCCGGCGCGGTGCTGGATGTGATGGCGGTGGAGCCCCTGCCCGCCGACAGCCCCCTGTGGGATATGGACCGGGTGATTCTCACCCCCCATATTTCCGGCCATGACGACGACCCGGTGAACTACCAGTGCATCTACCGCATTTTCCGGGAGAACCTGACCCGCTATCTGGCGGGGCAGCCCCTGGAGCATGTGGTGGACCGCAGCCGCGGCTATTGACGCGCGGGAGCGGAAAATGCAGGCGTGCATGTGCAGGCCTGCATTTTTCATATTCTCACATTTTCTCACAAGTTTTTCCACTGTATTTTCCATTTACTTTGCCGGCGTAACATGCTAATATCCAACCTATACAGAGGGCGGATGACACCCTTTGATTGTAAGGCTGAGGAGGAAACAGCGATGAAAAGATGGCTATCCCTGCTTCTGACCCTGACGATGCTGCTGGCCATGACGGCCACGGCTTCTGCGGCGGAAATCACGGACCTGAACACCTATGAAACCACCAACCAGGAGATGCAGCATTTCAACATCTTCTATTCTCAGAGCAAGACGGAGCTGGACGTGCTCTCCAACTGCATCGACGGCCTGCTCACCAACGATACCCACGGCAACCTGGTGGCCAACTGCGCCCAGGAGTGGTACTCCGAGGACGGCGGCCAGACCTGGACCTTCATCCTTGCGGATGGTCAGACCTGGTATGACAAGGATGGCAACTACAAGGCCGACGTGGTGGCCGAGGACTGGCTCTATGGCCTGGAGTGGGTGCTGAACTTCGGCAAGAACGACGCGGTCAACACCTCCATGCCCATCGAAATGATCCAGGGCGCGAAGGATTATTATGAGTACACCAAGGAGCTGTATGAGTCCGATCCGCAGGCCTGCCTGGACCTGGGCCTGGACAAGTTCAAGGAAATGGTGGGCGTGTCCGCGCCTGATGACAAGACGCTGGTGTACACCTGCGTGGACAAGCTCTCCTACTTCCCCACCCTGGCGACCTACAGCTGCCTGTATCCCCTCTCCGGCAAGCTCCTGGAGGAGCTGGGCGTGGAAGGCTACAAGGCCGTGACCTGGGAAACCCTGTGGTACAATGGACCCTATACCATCACCAGCTTTGTGCAGAACAACGAGAAGGTGCTCACTGCTGCGCCCAACTATTGGAACGCGGACAACGTGAAGCGCTTCAACACCGTCACCATCAAGATGGTGGAGTCCGAGGACAGCGCTTATAACCTGTTCCTCACCGGTGAAATCGACAACCTGACCCTGACCCAGTCCAACCTGCAGACCATTTACACCAACGAATCCAACGAATTCCACAACAACCTGGTGGAAAGCCGTCAGGACAAGTACACCAACCTGATGCAGTTCAACTTCACCAAGTACAACCCCGACGGCAGCCTGGATGAGAACTGGAACAAGGCCGTGAACAACTCCGCCTTCCGTAAGGCGTGGCTCTACGGTCTGGACTGGACGCCCTACTTGGCCCGGTACAACGCCGTGAATCCCCTGGCTTGCCAGGTGTACACCTTCACCGCCAACAGCGTGGCCAAGATGAGCGACGGCCGGGACTACACTGACGTGGTGCTGGAGAAGATGGGCCTGAGCTATGGCACCGAATCCTACAACCGCTGCGATCCCGAAAAGGCCGCCCAGTACAAGGCGCAGGCGATCGAGGAGCTCACCGCCGAGGGCGTTACTTTCCCCGTGGTGGTGGACTACTACATCAAGGGTGATAGCCAGACGGCCAAGGACACCGCGGATACCCTGGCGCAGATGCTCTCCGACTGCCTGGGCGACGACTTTGTGACCCTGAACATCTGCACGTATGTGTCCTCTTCCACCTCTGAAGTGCTCAGCCCCGGCGTTGCCTCCATTGTGACCCCCGCCTGGGGCGCGGACTTCGGCGATCCCGTGAACTTCCTGGGCCAGCAGGTGTATAACGACGATAACGCCTTCTTTGCTGGCGATTACGGCCACTATGACGGCGTTACCGACGAGGAAACCCTGGCGATCTTCCAGAAGTTCGCGGACATGGTGAATGAGGCCAAGACGATCACCGACGATATGGACGCCCGCTACGAAGCCTTCGCGGAGGCGGAAGCCTATCTGCTCAGCGAAGCGCTGCTGCTCCCCACCTACGCGGAAGTGTCCTGGCAGCTGACCTGCGTGAATGACTACTCCAAGATCTACGCTCCCTATGGCAACCAGTCTTCCCGTTATATCAACTGGGAGACCAACAGCGATATCTACACCACCGAGGATTATGAACAGTTCGAAGCGGCCTTCAACGCGGAGTAAAGCGTCGAAAGCCGGCTGAGAGTCAATCAAAGAAGCGCTTTTTCTCCCCCGCAAGGGGCGAGGAAAAGCGCTTCTTTTCATATGATAAGGTTTTTGCCCCCCGGTTACGGCTTCTGCGCCGGGGGACGCATGGTGAGGCTGATGCGGTTCTTGTCCTTTTCCACCTCCAGCACCCACACCGTTACCACGTCGCCCACCCGGACCACTTCGCTGGGATGGCGGACGCGGCGCTGCGCCATTTGACTGATGTGGACCAGCCCGTCCCGGTGCACGCCGATATCCACAAATGCGCCAAAGTCGGTGACGTTGCGCACGGTCCCCTTCAATTCCATGCCGGGGGTCAGGTCGTCCATTTCCATGACGTCCGTGCGCAGCAGGGGCGGGGGAAGCTCGTCCCGAGGATCGCGGCCGGGCTTGCTCAGCTCCTTGACCATGTCCCGCAGGGTGGGCTCGCCCACATCCAGCTCCTTGGCCAGCTGGGGATAGCCGGCCTGCTCCGCTTCCTTTTGCAGCAGGCCCGCGGCCGCTTGGGCGGGGGTGAGGCGAAAGCGCGCCAACAGGGCTTTGGCGGCGGCGTAGCTTTCGGGATGAACGCCCGTATTCTCAATGGGGTCCTTGCCGCCGGGAATGCGCAGGAAGCCCGCGCACTGCTCAAAGGCCTTGGGTCCCAGCTTGGGCACCTTTTTCAGCGCGGCCCGGGAGGCGAAAGCGCCGTTTTCCTCCCGGTAGGCGACGATGTTCCTGGCCACCGTGGCGTTGATACCCGCCACATGCGCCAGCAGGGAGGGGCTGGCGGTGTTCACGTCCACGCCCACGGCGTTGACGCAGTCCTCCACCACGCCGGAGAGCGCCTCGTCTAGCTCCGCTTCCTTGAGGTCATGCTGGTATTGCCCCACGCCAATGGCCTTGGGGTCGATTTTCACCAGCTCCGCCAGAGGGTCCTGGAGCCGTCGGGCAATGGACACCGCCGAGCGCAGGTTCACATCGAAGGTGGGGATCTCCTCCGCCGCCAGCTTCGACGCGGAGTAGACCGACGCCCCGGCTTCGCTGACCACCATGTAGCTCAGGGACGCCCCCAGGTTCATCTCCCGCATGACCTCCACGAAGAACTGCTCTGTCTCCCGGCTGGCGGTACCGTTGCCGATGGCCACAATGGATACCCCGTGCTTGCGGATCAGCGCTTCCAGCTTGGCTTTGGCCGCGGCAGCCTCCTGCTGGGACTTGGTCAGGTAGACCACCGCGGTGTCCAGCACCCGGCCGGTCTCGTCCACCACGGCCACCTTGCAGCCCATGCGGTAGCCCGGATCCAGCCCCATGGCCACCTTTCCCTTTACCGGCGGCTGCATGAGCAGAGGCTTCAGGTTCAGGGCGAACACATGAATGGCGGCCTTTTGCGCCTTGTCCGTGAGGTCGTTGCGCAGCTCCGTGTCCAGGGAGGGGGCAATGAGCCGGGCGTAGGCGTCCTCGCAGGCGGCGGTCACGTATTGCGTAGCGATGCTGCCAGTGTGCGCCACGTATTCCTGCTGGATGATCCGCTGCACCTGCGCTTCGTCCACCGTCAGCTTCACCTTCAGGAAGCCTTCCTTTTCCCCGCGGTTCATGGCCAGCACCCGGTGGGAGGGCATCAGCCGCAGAGGCTCGCGGTAATCGTAATACATGCGGTAAACGCTGTCCTGTTCGCCGGCAGCCTTGGTTTCCACCAGGCAGGTTTGATGGTAAAGCCCCTTGAGCTTGGCGCGCACGCCGGCGTCGTCGCTGATGCGTTCGGCCAGGATATCCATGGCCCCTTGCAGGGCCTCCTCGGGGGTATTCACCCCCAGTTCGGGGTTGAGAAAGCCCTGGGTGAGCTCCTCGGGGGTCCGGGCCTTGGTGAGCTGAAGAAGCAGCGTGTCCGCCAGCGGCTCCAGCCCCTTCTCCTTGGCGATCATGGCGCGGGTGCGGCGCTTGGGCTTGTAGGGCCGGTAGATGTCCTCCAGCTGGCCCATGGTGGTCGCCGCGTCCAGGGCGGCTTGTAGCTCCTCGGTCCA
>DBFBGQ010000163.1:0-21327 GCA_048201975.1 Candidatus Egerieenecus sp.
CCTGGGCAACAACATCATTGCCAACATCCCCAACGGCACGGCCATCGTGGTATACGAATTCCTGGACAACAACAGCTGGGCGCATGTAGGCTACGGTGGGCGGGACGGATACGTGATGACCCGGTACCTGAGCATGCACAAGCCCTACAGCGATGACCCCAGCTCCGGCGACACCACCATTTCCTTCAAGAATTTCAAGTCCTCCTACTATCTGGCGGCGGTAAAGCCCTCCACGCCCTCGGGCTATGTGAACATGCGCTGGGCGCCGTCCAAGTCCACGGCGGTGCATGATATCTACTATGCCGGCTCCACCTTGCAGGTGATTGCGGAAAACAACACCTGGTGCCAGGTCTATGATACCCAGAAGAATATCTGCGGATTCATGATGAAGCAGTTCCTGGTGCAGCTGAGCGTTGGACAGGAGGTATACAATCCATGAAAAAGCTGATTTGCCTGTTGCTTGCGGTTCTTCTTCCCTTCAGCCTCGCCTTTGCGGATGAAATTGCTACGGTGGAAACCACCATCCCGCTGTCCCAGCCGGACTGCCCGGTGACCATCACCCTTACCTATACCGGCGATCTGGAGATCGAGTTTGAAGACAACGTGCCCTCCGATAACGTCCGCGCCACGGTCCACAGCCAAGAGCACGCGGATGTGGTGATCAGCATCGCGCCCTCGGACGTGTTTGCGGGCAGGTCCATGTCGGACCTGACCCAGGAAGAGCTGGAGTATCTGCAGGAGGTTGCGGGCTCCCAGTTCGAAAATCCCACCTTCGCCACGGAGACCTCTCCGGAGGGCAACCTGTACCTGTTCGTCTGCTCCAATGACGAGTGGGATGTGGACTCTCTGTTCACCATCTATCAAGGGTATTTCGTGGAACTGATCCAGTACCATGACGATTTTGCCGAGCAGACGGAGGCTGACGACGAATTCTGCCGCTCGCTGCTCTATGGCATTGAGTTCGCCACGAACGAAGACGCGGCTGAGTAAGTTTCCAGACGGTTCCGGTGGGAGGTGACAGCCCGGCTGGAACCGGTTTTTTG
Source organism: Candidatus Egerieenecus sp. (assembly GCA_048201975.1). GTDB lineage: Bacteria > Bacillota > Clostridia > Christensenellales > Aristaeellaceae > Egerieenecus. The sequence continues at coordinate 1,044 of DBFBGQ010000163.1, forward strand.
TCTGCCCGCAGGAAACGTCCGGCCAGATGCCGGAGGGGGTTGGGCGGCCAATTTGGCGGCTTTGCGGGACAGGGCCGGCCTTGCGGAAGGTCGGCGGCAGAAAATATTTCACGTCCGGGACGCTGTACCGCGCCTCGCCGGTATGGTATAATCCCATGGAAACCATAAGCGAAGGAAAGCGAGGCAAGCACGGTTGTGAACACGGATGAAGAGCTTTATGCCCGCTTTCTCTGCGGGGAGGACGAGGCGCTCCGGCTGCTGATGGACCGGCACATGGAGCGGCTGAGCCTGTTTTGCTTTACCTTTCTGCACAGCGCGGCGGAGGCGGAGGAGATGGCGCTGGATGCCTTTGCGGTGATTGCCATGAAGCAAAGACTCTGGCGGGGAGGAAGCTTCCAGCGCTGGCTGTATCGCATTGCGCGAAATTTGTCCATTTCCCGGTACCGCACCCTGCGGCTGTTCCAGACATCCTTTGATGAGGCGCATCACCAGCCGGTGTCCAGCGCAGAGGCGGCGTACATGCAGCAGGAGGAGCGGGAAACTATGCTCTCGTTGATGCAGCGCCTGCCCGAGGGGGAGCGGCGGGTGCTGGGGTTGCTATACTTTGAAAACATGAGCTATCAGCAGGCGGCCGAGCTGCTGGGCATACCGGAAAAAAAGGTGGATAATCTGGCCTATCGCGGAAAGAAGAAACTGCGGGAATGGCTTCGCAGGGAGGAGGACGCGCATGCATGAGACCATGGTTTGCGTATTGGTAGGGGCGCTGGCCTTTGTGTGCGGCGTTGTCGCCACGCTTCTGGTGAAGACCATTCATCTGGAGAAGAAAGAGCATGAGCATGGAAATACTCTATGAAACCCTGCACTGCCTCTTTTGCGGGTCGCTGGCGGCGTATCTGGCGGTGAGGACCGCACGGCAGACTGGGCATCTGCGGCTCTACGCGGTGACGGGGGCGGCGGTCTGCCTGATGCTGGGAGATGTGTACTGGCTGATTCACCTGATTATCCGGGGAGAGACGCCGCAGATGTTCTCCGCCTGCGATGTGGCATATCTGGGCACGTGGCTGATGTTGGGCGCGGGGCTGCCCCGCGGGGAGGAGAGTACCCAGGGCAGGCGGCCCTTTGCGGCGCTCATGGGCGTTTTTGCTGTGCTCAATGGAATCGGGTGGGGTTTCTGGACGGGGGACTGGCTTAGCGATGTGCTGTGGACGATTCCCATGCTGATGGTGGTGGTGCGCAGCGCCCTACGGGTGGAGGTGGAGCTGCGCTCGGCGCGCGGCATGGCGTTCCTGGGGACGTTGACGCTGCTGGTGCTGGGAGAGATGACCTGGTATGTGGTGCCGGAACGTTTCTGGACGGTATGCGACTGCGTGTGCGACCTGCTGTGGGCGCTGTCGCTGGTGCAGATGGCGTGCATGGTCAAGGGGAGGACGCCCTTTCGTCAGTTGTCCTTCCCTGCGTGGTTGCTGCTGATCTTCTTTGCGGAGTATGCTGCACTGCTTGCCACAGGATGGGTCTACTTTGCTTTCCAGGTGATCGTGGCAGTTGCCGTTGGATGCATGGCCATGTCTGTGTGCAGAGAGGGTGAGGCTTCCTATGCGGTCTGATTTGCTGCTTGTGTGCATCAGCGGGCCGCTCCTGGCCGTTTGGCTGTTGAAGGGACGGGTTCGCTGCCTTTCGGCGGCCATTTCCGGCGGCATGCTGATTGCGTTTCTCTCCGGGGCGATCAGCGGCTTTATTGCCACGCTGGTGCGCTATGACGCCATGGCAGCCGTGCTGTATATCAGCCCGGTGGTGGAGGAAGGCATGAAGCTTTTGCTCTTCTGGCTTTTTCTGCTGGTATATCCCATGCGGGAGGAATCTCTGGGGGAGATTGCGGTGGGCATTGGCATTGGCTTCGCGCTGATGGAGAGCGTGGCGCTGCTGTTCTCCGAGGGAAGCCTGCAAGCGATTACGCTGTTTGCCAAGGCGTTTTTCTCCGGGCTGATTCATGTGGCGTGCGCGCTGATGCTGATGCTGTCGGTGCGCATGGTCCGCCGCATGGAGCTGGAGCCTGTCAGCGGATTTCTGGGCGTGTATGCGGTGACGGTGACGGTGCATGCCCTGTACAACCTGCTGGTTTCGGGAGAGGGGATCTTTCGCATGATGGGTTACGGCTTGCCTGCCGGGCTGATCCTGGTATGGAAGCTATGGCAAATGCGACAAAGGATGGAACGAGGTGAGGAGCATGCGAGCCAATGACGAGCTGCTGCAGGAGGTTTACCGTCGCGCTCGGGTGCTGCGCATACGGAAAATTCGCAGAAGAAAACGGCTGCTGGGCATGGGCTGCTTTGCGCTGTCCTTTCTGTTGCTGTTCCTCCTCAGCGGAAAATCGGATATGACGGTGGCATCCAGCCTGGAGTCCTATGGCTCCCTGGTGTTCGAGGGGAGCGGCGTTACCTATGTGGTGATTGCCGTGGTGTTTTTCCTGCTGGGCATTCCTGCGGGATTGGGTCTGGATTTGCTGATGAAGCGCTGGAAGCAGCGGCGGATTGCCCGCTATGCGAAAAAATGGATAGCAGGGAAGCTGCCGGAGGAGGATTTTCACAGCTGAGGGCCGCGCCCATGCGGACGCCTCCCCAAAGTATTCCCGTAGGGGAGCGCAGTGCGGTTGGGGAAGGATTCCTTCGTTTTCTGGCGTTGAGCCGCTCCGGGACAAAGCGTTCCGGAGCGGCTTTCTGCGCATGCCAGGGGGGAAAATGCTCTCCCAACCGGGCCCGCAGCGGACCGCTTTCTTCCTGCACGCAAAAAAGCGCCGCTCCGGGACAGAGCGTTCCGGAGCGGCGCATGGATGGACAGCCGGGGGAGAGGACGGCGGTCAGTCGATCTCCACCACCCCTGGATACTGGGCCATGACTTCCTGGGCATCGTTGAGGAATGTCTCGGTGGTTTCCTCCGGAGGCTGGAAATCCTGCCCCTCCACGGTGAAGTGGACCTTTTTCACACCGGGGAACTGGCTGGCGGTGAACAGCACTGCCCGCACCGCCTGCTTGCCGCCGTCGCTGTTGTTGGTGATATCCAGGAAGGACTTGGAAAAATCAATGGTGGCTACGCCGTCCTGCACGGTGACGGAGCGGATGCCGCAATCCTCCGGCAGGGGGCGCTCCAGGCCGCTGTCGCTGCGTGGGCCCTTGGCCAGCTCCAGCAGGGCGGTGGTCAGGTCCGCGGTGGAGAACACGGTCCGGGTTACGGGCACCAGCATGCGTCCGGTTTGGGAGGGGAAGTACAGCTGCACCTGGGAGGCGTACTCGCTACTGCCGCTGGCCATGGTGGTCACCGACTCCACGTTGACGCATTCCGCGTCAAAGGTGCCGCTGACCTCCGCTCCGTGGGTGAGCTTGCTGCGCTTTTGCCCGTCAAAGAGGAATTCCACCTCCTGAACGGTATCGAAGCAGCACAGCGCCGCCGCCGTGCCCTGGACCATCAGCAGCTCATCCTCCAGGCTGGCGCAGTTCAGGGCCTCCTTGCTCATGTCCACCCGGGCCTTGCCGTTGGAGATGTCGATGTCAAAGCTGGTGCCCTCGGGGATGATGGTGCGCAGCCCCATGCGGGCGGCGTCCATGTCGTTCTGGCTGGACTGAACCATCAGGGCCAGGGTGGCCTTGGCGATGCCGTCCTGCTTCTCCACCTGCCGGGTGACGGGCACCAGGTATCCGTCCCCATCCTGGTAATAGCATACTGTGCTCTGGGTCTCCACCGCGGGGGCGGAAGTTTGCGCCGAGGTTTGAGTTACCGTCAGGGGCGGCTCCTCATAGAGGGTCTGTGTGACGGTGTCGCCGCCGCCCTTTAGTGCCAGCGCCACCACCAGCGCCGCCGCGCATACGATGAGAATTCGCTCCAGGTCCGCACGCTTCATCTTCCATTTCACCGCCGTCGTCACTCCTTGCCGCTTAATCAGCTTGTCGCTCTTCGCAAGCAATGTATGACTTTCCCCTCCGGGCTATGACGCTTGAAACCGGGGAATATTGCGGGTATAATAAAGCGGGTGTCGAAAAAGCGGCGCCCAGGAATGCAAGCGCGGGCGGGCTTTGCCCCTGCCTGCGCGGTGGAAAGGAGGCGTTTCCCATGCCCATGGATGGATTGACCCTCGGCTTTGCGGCGCGGGAAATGGAGCCCCTGCTGCTGGGTGGTCGCATTGACAGGATCACCCAGCCGGAAAAGGATACGCTGATTGTTTTGATCCGCGCCGGAAGCGAAAACCGCCGGTTGCTCCTGTGCGCCAGTCCCAACAATGCCCGGTGCCATCTGACGGCGCAGAATTTTCCCAATCCCCTGGAACCGCCCATGTTCTGCATGCTTCTGCGCAAGCAGCTGCTGGGTGGGCGGGTGGTTTCCCTGCGGCAGATCGGCGGGGACCGGGTGCTGCACCTGACCATCGATACGGTGGATGAGCTGGGGGACCATGTGACCCGTGTGCTGATCCTGGAGGTGATGGGGCGGCACTCCAATTTGATCCTGGTGGATGAAAACGGGCGCATTATCGATGCGGCTCGCCACGTGAACCAGGATATGAGCCGGGTGCGGCAGATTCAGCCGGGGCTGGCGTATGCCCCACCCCCTGGGCAGGACAAGCTCGACCCCGAGGAGGCTACGCCCCAGCGCCTGCTGCCCTATCTGGAGCGATATGCCGCGCTGCCCCTGGCCAAGGCGCTGGGGCAATGCCTGGCGGGCTTTTCCGCACCCGCGGCGCGGGAGCTGTGCTGCCGCCTCACGGGCAGCGTGCAGGGATCGCTGACGGCGGAGGAGATGCCGCAGGCAGCGCAGCGCGCGGCGGACTTTCTGTGCCGCATGCGGGAATTGCAGCCGCCGGTGGTGCTTCTGGACGACCAGGGGGATCCTGCGGACGTGTTTCCCTTCCCCTATGTGAGCTGCGATACCGCCCGGCAGAAGCCCTTTCCCAGCCTGAGCGCCGCCTTGGAGAATTATTTCGGCGTCCGGGACCAGAAGGACCGGCTGGAGCAGAAATCTTCCTCCATGGTGCGGCTGCTGAAAACCCACATCGAGCGGTGCGAAAAGAAGCTGGCCCTGCAAAACGAGGAGCTGGCCAACGCCGCCCGCATGGAGGAATACCGCCTGATGGGCGAGCTGCTCAACGCCAACCTGTGGCAGCTCCACCGGGGTCAGGAAGCGGCGGTGGTCAGCAATTATTACGACGAGGCGGGGGGACAAATCACCATTCCCTTGGACAAACAGCTCACCCCGGCTCAAAATGCCCAGCGCTACTTTAAGAAGTATCAAAAGGCGCGCTCCGCCCGGGAGACAGCTGCGGAACAGAAGGAGAAGACCTTGGCGGAGCTGGCTTTCCTGGAAAGCGCGCTGCTGGATGTGGGCAAGTGCGTGGGGGAGAGCGAACTCAACGAGATTCGCGGGGAGCTTCAGCGCACCGGATACCTGCGCAGCGGCATGAACCGCCGTCAGCTCAAGCAGCTGCCGCCCAGCCGCCCCTATCGCTACCGCTCTCAGGACGGCATCGAGATCTGCGTGGGAAAGAATTCCCTGCAAAACGACCGGCTCACCGGTTCGGCCCGGGGCGGAGAAACCTGGCTCCATGCCAAGGACATGCCCGGCAGCCATGTGATCATCCGCACGGAGGGGGAGGTGCCGCCTGCCACCCTGAAGCAGGCGGCGCAGCTGGCCGCTTGGTACAGCAAGGGCCAGCGTTCCAGCAGCGTGCCCGTGGACTACACCCTGCGCAAGTATGTCAAAAAGCCCGGCGGCGCGCCGCCCGGCTTCGTCCACTACACCAACCAGCGCACGGTTTATATGACCGTGGAGGAGAGCGACATCCGCGCCATTACCCTATTGGAGGAATAACGCACGAAGGAGAAGAGGCTCATGGTGTATTTTCGCGCCGTCCGCGAGAGCGATGCGGCGGCTCTGGCGGAACTCCGCCGCCCCTATGCGGAGAAACTCTCCGCAAACGTCCCCGACGCCGGAAGTATCCTCCGGGAGATTCGCTGCCTGACCCCCGTTTATCCTTACCTGGTGGCGGAGGTGAACGAGCAGGTGGTGGGCTGCGCCTTTGCCGGTCCCCTGCGGGACGAACCGGCCTGCCAGTGGGATGCGGAGGTGCGCTTTTACTGCGCGGAAGCCTTTCAAGGTCAAGGACTGGGCTCCGCGCTGATGGTGCGGCTGATGCGGGTGCTGTCGGTGCAGGGCTTCCTGTATGCCTGCGCGGCGGTGGCGTTGCCCAACGATGCGGCGCTGGCCTTTTTCCGGGGCTTTGATTTTGCCCCCGCCGGACGCCTGCCCAAAGCGGCGTTTCATCTGGGCCAGTGGCAGGATATGCTCTGGCTCATGCGCCCCCTGGCACAGCTGCCGGAGTTCCCCGCCCCGCCCACGCCCTTTGATAGCTTTGAGCGGGAAGAGCTGGCCGCGCTGATCCTGTAACGTCGGCCACACCCCGCGAGCAAAGCAAAAATCCTATATGCAAAGGCGGCCGCCCATTTGGACGGCCGCCTTTGATTCTGTTCCCCCGAACATGGGCGGGCAGGCATGCCGGGATCAAGGCTTCACGGATCTGGTGGCCCAGAAGGTGGGCACCCTATACCGGTGCAGGTTGCCCCGGCCGTCCGTGTCGTCATACACATCCGTGAGCTGGAACCCGGCGCGGAGCTGGCCGCCAATCTGCTCCTGAATGGTGTGGGAAAACTGGATGCCATCCCCGGCGGCCAGAGCCTGCTGGTAGAGCTGCGGATCCTTCAGCGGGTTGTAGGGCAAGGGCTGCACCAGCGCGGTGCCCTCGTCGTTAAAGGCGTAGGCTATGCCGTTGTCCAGACCCGCCAGCAGGATGCCGCCGGGCCGGAGCACGCGGAAACATTCCCGCCATACATGAAAGACGTCCTCCACGTAGCAGTTGGACACGGGATGGAAGATCAGGTCAAAGGAGGCGTCCGGCAGGGGAAAGGGCAGGGTCATATCGCCGCGGATCAGTTCGATGGCGTAGCCTTCCCGCTCCGCTACCGCCTGGTCGGAGGCCAACTGGGCGGGGGAATAATCCATCAGCGTGCAACGCGCCCCTGCTGCGGAAAAAATCGGCATCTGCTGTCCGCCGCCGCTGGCCAGGCCCAGAATTCGCGCCCCTTCCAGCGGGCCGAACCAGGACCGGGGCACCGCCTTGGTGGGGGTGAGCAGCACCTGCCAGTCCCCCTGCCTGGCGCGAAGATAGGTTTCGTGGTCGATGGGCGTACCCCATTCCCAGCCGTCCGCCACCCACTGGTCCACGGCCTGGGCGTTGATATCCGTGTAGCGCATGGTTTGCTTGTCCTCCTGTGTCAGCAGCGCCAGTTCAGGCGCGCGGGATGGGTTTCCCCGGGGATGGAGGCGGCGCGCAGATCCTCCAGCATCTGGGTGAAGAGCGCCTCGGCCTGCGCGTCATACGCTCCGGCAGGGGCGGACAAGCCTAGTTGGTGGTAGGACAGGGCCGCGGCCGCATAGAAAGTCATCCCCAGGGCGTTGGTGGGGGTCTGCATCACGGCCGCCGCGGTGGCGATGGCCCGCAGGGCAGCCTGAACCGCGGGGGAAGGTTCCGCGCGGGAAGCGTCCCGCACAGCGGTCAGCAGGGGCTTCAATGCTGAGCCGCCGCATTTTCCGGCGGCCCAGGCTTCCGCCTGCTCCAGCAGCTGACCGGGGCGCGCGTCCTCCGGGCGAGCCTGAACGCAGATGGGCAGCAGGTGCGTCCAGGCAAAGGCGGCGCTCCAGCGAGCCAGGGTTTCCTTGGATTGGGTTTCCATTTGCGCCATCAGCGCCGCGATTCCTGGGGAATTGGCGCTGCCCAGCATTTTACGCAGCTTGGCCATGGTGCCTCCTGATAGGGTTAAGCGTTGGGGTCCTCGGTCATCAGTCCCCAGCGGAAGCCGAAGCGGTCGATCAACACGCAGGTTTGGGAACTGTAGGTGGTGCTGTGCAACGGATAGATGATTTGTCCGCCGGGAGCAAGAATTTCAAAGGCCCGGCGCACTTCCTCCGCGGTATCGAAGGTGACGGTGAGAGAAAGCGCCAGGCTGGTCTGGAAGGGAACATCCAGGTTATCGCAGAGCATGATCCGTTGGCCGCCGATGTGCATTTCCGCGTGATAGATATAATTCGCCTGCTCCTGGGAAAGGGGCGCAGAGCAGTCCGCAGGGTTGGCGTCCCGGTAGCGGAGCGCGAAGTCCACTTGGGCATTGAAGGCCTGCTGGTATAGGGCCATGGCCTCTTCGCAACGCCCGTCAAAGTTGAAGTTAGGGGTTAGCAGCATGATTGCTTCCTCGCTTTCCGTGTGGAATGATTTGATTATACCATGGGCGCGGGAGGCTGTAAAGGCGGCGGGTCAGCCCAGGGAGGCTTCCGCGGCGGCGGTATTGTGAATCAGGGAGCGCAGGCGGATCAGCCGGACATTCTCCCGGGTGGGGCAGACGCGGTTGGTGAGCAGCACCACAAACAGCCCGGTTTCGGGGTCTACGGCAAAGCTGGTGCCGGTGAAGCCCGTGTGCCCATAGGCCCGGGGACTCATCAGGTCGCCCAGAAAGCTGGCGGGACTGCCGGCCAGGTTGAAGCCCAGGCCGCGGAATTCCCGGTCGGGGCCGGGAGTCCGGTTGATTAGCGCCGCCCGGAGGGTTGCCGGAGACAGGTATGCTGTGCCATCCGGGAGCCTGCCCCTGCAGGCCAGCATTTGTGCAAAGCGGGTCATGTCCGTCAGGTCGCTGAAAATACCCGCGTTGGCGGAGACGCCGCCCAGGAAGCGGGCGTTTTCGTCATGTACCACCCCACGGAGCAGGGTTTGCGTTTCCGGGTCCCATTCTGTGGGCGCGATGTCCCCGGTGGGGCGGTAGGTGGTGTGGCGCAGCCCCAGGGGGTCAAACACCCAGGTCTGCGCCATCTGATCCAGGGGCTGTTCGCCGATGGCTTCGATCAGCTTGCCCAGGAGGATATACCCCATGCAGCTGTAGATGGGCGCGCCCCCGGGGGACTGGGCCAGCGGGTGGCGGAGAATGGCCTGGGCGGCCTCCTGGGGGCGGCTGCATTCCTCCTGGAGCAGGAAATGGTCGGGGATGCCGCTGGTATGGGTCATCAGCTGCAATACAGTGATGTCCGCCTTGTCAGCCGGGGCGTCCAGAAAGGCGCCCACCCGGTCGTACAGCCGCAGCCGGCCTTCCTCCAGCCAGCGCAGGGCGATCATGGTGGCGCCCAGAATCTTCGAAACGCTGGCCATGTCGTAAAGGGTGTGCGGCGTAACCTCTCCGAAGGTGCGCTGGCAAAGCACTTGCGAGCCAATGCCCACGCTCAGGCAGGCGGAGGGGTAGGCGCCCTGTTCCAGCCCCTGGGCAACCAGGGCGGCGGTTTTGGCAAAAGGTTCCATGGCTGGGCACTCCTTTCTCAGGTTGAGGCACTGGGTGAATCGTCCGCTTCGACAGTATGCAGGGCCGCAAAAAAGCGATCGCAGAAGCCATGCCATTGCTCCTGGTATGCTTCATGGGAGAGTACGGACATATCGGCAACGCTGGAAATGCCGCGGTGGCGGGCTTCCTGTACAAAACCCGCCAGATAACCGCCGGGGTCGCTGGACCAAAATCCAAGTACCTGGGGATAGCCTCGCTGCCAGGCCAGCTTCAGCCGGGTGTGTCCATCACAGGCAACCACACGGCCATCCAGGCGGCAGAGGGGAAGCACAATTTGCTCAGGGCCTTGCACAAAGGTTTCTATAGCCGCCAGCTTTTCACAATCCACAAAAAACTGCGAGGGCTGCACGGCCAATGCGTCCACCCAGAAAGTCTCCACAGGCGGAAAGGCACGGATCAGATGCCCCTGCTTGTCCACAAAGCGCGTGATGTGCTCAGCATAGAACCGAAACTCAACGATGATCGCTTCCTGGTCCTGCTTTGCCGCCCGGACGACGGCTTCACAAGGTCCGATGATCTCCACCTCGCAAGGGCGGTCATCCGCCAGAAAGGCTCCGTGTTGACGCAGCACGGCAGGGGAGAAGCGGGCGTCGGAATAGTCGTGTATGCGCTGGATTTCCATAGGGGTGCGTCTCCTTTACAAAGCGTTTCATATGCTAAAAGGGCGCTTTTCCTTGGGGGAGAAGCGCCCTTGCAATTTATGCCGCCTGCATTTGGGCGGTGTACAGGTCATAGTAGCGGCCTTTCTTGGCCATGAGTTCCTCATGGTTGCCGGCTTCCAGGATGCCGCCCTCTCCAATAAAGAGGATGCGGTCGCAGCTCTTGATGGTGGAGAGCCGGTGAGCGATGATGAAGCTGGTGCGTCCCTTGAGCAGGGCTTCGATGCCCTGCTGGAGCAGGCGCTCGGTCTTGGTGTCGATGGAGGAGGTGGCCTCGTCCAGGATGAGGATCTTGGGATCGGAAAGCAGGGTGCGTGCGAAAGCGATGAGCTGCTTTTGTCCCTGGCTCAGGCCGCTGCCCCGCTCGTTCACCGGGGTGTCGTAGCGCATGGGCATCTGGTCGATGAACTCGTGGGCGCATACGGCCTTGGAGGCGGCGATGATCTCTTCATCGGTGGCGTCCAGGCGTCCATAACGGATATTGCTCAGGATGGTGCCGCTGAAGATGAAGCTATCCTGGAGCATGATGCCCAGTTGGCTGCGCAGGGACTCCAGCGTAACCTGGGAAATGTCCTGCTCGGTGCCGTCGGCGCACTTGAGGGTGATCTTGCCGCCCCGCAGGTTATAGAAGCGGCAGAGCAGGTTGACCACCGTGGACTTGCCCGCGCCGGTGGGACCTACCAGGGCGATGCGCTCTCCGGGGCGCACATGGAGGTTCAGGTCCTGGAGCACCGTTTGCCCTTCCTCATAGCCGAAGTTCACATGGTCGAAGTTCACTTCGCCGGTGAGGGTGGGCAGCTGCGCGGCGTTGGGGGCGTCGGCCACCTCCACCGGCTCGTCCATGGTTTCGAAAATGCGCTCCAGATAGGCGATGTTGTTGACGAAGGAATTGTAGATGTTGGCCAGGTTGGTAATGGGCTGCCAGAAGCGGCTGACATAGGAGCCCATGGCCAGGATGACGCCGAAGGAGACGATTTTGCCGCCCATCCAGTAAACGCCGGCAATGTACAGGAAGGTGAAGACGATCTGGGTAAGGGTTTCGGAGGAGAGCCACACAGCGTTGGAGACGTAGATGGCGCGCATCCAGGCCACCCGGCAGGCCTCGGCCAGGCGCTTCATGATGGAGCAGTTTTCCTCCTGGCGGGCGAAAAGCTGGCTCAGGCGCACGCCGTCGATGCTCTCGGCCAGGTAGGCGTTGTAGTTGGAGTTTTTGTTGCTCTGCATCTGCCAGGCCTTGCGCTGCCGGGGCTTCAGTATCCACACAATGCCCACGAAGATGGGCAGGCCCGCGATGATTACCGTGGCCAGGGTGACATCCAGGCTGAACATGAACACCACGATGACCGCGATGTTGATGATTTCCAGGATGCTGTTGATGATGCCGTTGGACAGGATATCCGAAACGGAGTTCACATAGTTGATGACCCGCACCAGGATCTTGCCTGCGGGGCGGCTGTCGTAGTAGCTGAAGGGTAGCTTTTGCAGGTGGTGGAACAGGTCCTTGCGGATATCGTAGATGATCTCCTGGCTGACGTAGGCCATGATCCGGGAGCGAATGAGGGTGAACACGATGCTGATGGCGATGAGCACGGTGAAGATCACCGCCCAGCGGAGCAGGGCTTCCACGTCCTTGTTGGGGACGGCTTCATCCAGGACCCATTCCATGATCTTGGGGGTATAGAGGCTGGCGATGGAGGCCAGGATGCTCAGGCCCAGGGCCAGCAGCATCTGGACCCGGTGGCGGCGGATGTATTGAAAGGCGCGCTTGAGATGCTTCCATTGAAACGGGGATTCCAGTATCTCGTCCTGGTCAAACTTGTTGCGTGCCATCAGGCGGCGCCTCCTTCCACGGGCAGGTCGTTTTGCAGGGCGTAGGTTTCCCAGTAATAGCCGTGGTTCTTCAGCAGCTCCTGGTGGGTGCCCCGCTCGGTGATTTTGCCGTCCTGGAGGATCAGAATCTGATCCGCGTCCTTGACCGCGCTGATGCGCTGGCCGATGATGATCTTCGTGCAGGGGAAGGGCAGATGCCGCAGCTGCTCCTGGATGTAGCGCTCGGTTTCGCTGTCCAGGGCGGAGGTGGTGTCGTCCATGATGAGAATGCGGGGCTCCATGGCCAGGGCGCGGGCCAGGGCGATGCGCTGCTTCTGGCCGCCGGAGAGGCCCACCCCGCGCTCGCCGATGAGGGTGTCATATCCCTCGGAGAGCTTGCGGATGAATTCGTCCGCGTCGGCGATGCGGGCGTAATCGTGCACCTGCTCCTCGCTGAGCGCCTGATTGCCAAAGGCGATGTTGCCCTCCACCGTGTCCGAGAAGAGGAACACATCCTGGGTGGCTACGCCCAGGCGGCCGCGCAGCTGCTGGAGCTTCCAGGCCCTCACGTCGCAGCCGTCCACCTCCACCGCGCCGTCGCTCACGTCGTAGCAGCGGGCCAGCAGGTTGATGATGGTGGTTTTGCCCGAGCCCGTGGGGCCCATGATGGCCAGGGTCTGTCCGGGCTTTACGTCGAAGGAGATGTCGTGCAGCACCTCCTGGCGGTCAAAATGGAAGGAGACGTTTTTGAAGGAGATGGCGCCCCGCATGTCCTGGTGATCCGCGGCGTCGGGACGGTCGGCGATGTGGGGGCGGCCGTAGTACAGCTCCATGACCTTGGTGGCGCTGGTGGCGAAGCGCTGGGTGTCGTTGATCAGGTTGCCCAGCTGCCGCATGGGATTGGAAAGGGCCCAGCTCAGCTGGGTGAAGATGGTCAGCTCGCCGGGGGTGATCTCTCCCAGGATGATGAAGAAGCCGCCCAGGAACACGGTGATCACCGTCATGGAGTTGGCCAGCAGCTCGATGAAGGGATAGAAGCTCAGCCACATTTTGTTGATGGCCAGCTGGCTGTCCCGGAAGGCGGCGTTGCGGCGCTCGAAGGCTTCCTCTTCATATTTTTCCCGGGCGAAGGCGCGCACCACCCGGTTGCCGGCGATGTTCTCCTGGGCGGCGGTGTTCATTTCGCTCAGGCGTTCCCGCATGGCGACGAACAGCGGCCGCACCTTGCCCGAGTAGAGCTTGGTGATCAGCATCAAAATGGGCGTAACTACCGCCAGGCACAGGGTCAGCTTCCAGCTTACGCAGAAGAACAGGATCAGCGTGCCCAGGAACATGAACACGCAGTCCACCACGGAGTAGTCCATGTTGGAAATAAAGTGACGGCACCAGTCCAGGTCGGCGGACATGCGGGTCATCAGGTCGCCGGTGCGGTTCCGGTCGAAAAAGCGGGTGTCCTGGAACTGCAGCTTGGCAAACAGCGTCCGGCGCAGGCTGTAGAGCGTGTTTTGGGAGGACGTTTCCAGCAGCACAACCATTAAGTAACGCATGCCCTCCCGCAGCAGCTTGACGACCAGCATGACGGCCAGGATGCCCAGGAGGGGGTCAGGGTTTTCGGCAATAATGACTTCATCTACCAACGTCGCGGTGAGGGAAGGGTTGACGAGCAGCATCAGACTGGTGACAGCTGAGATCACCATGGCTGCAATGATGCGGACGTGGGACTTTTTGTCCGCACAGCCCCATAGCCATCGGATCGGTTGCATGGTTACCTCCTGCTCTGGTTGTGATAGTGTGGGGGTTGAATCGTGGGTATTGTAATCCTTCCTGGGCGGTTTTGGAAGGGGGTATTTCAACTTTTTTACTTCTTTTTTCCGGGGGGAAAATATTTTCCTTTTTGGGGAGAAAACGGGGGGTTTTTCGCCGTATGCTCAATGCGAAATCACATCGCGGAAAGGGAGGCAAAAACGGATGCGAAGGATGAACAAGGGAGGGCATGGCGCGCGGATTTGTACCATGGGGAGCGCGCCGGAACAGAAGCCGGGCGGACCGATGAGAAAGGCGGGGTGAGCGGATGGGAAGCATCGTGTTTTCATCCAGCGTGGTGGTGGGACATCAAAGCCTGGAGGGCAATGGCGCGTATACGTCCTATGGCATGAGCCGGAGTACGAACTTTCCCGGGGCGGGCTATCGGATCAAGAGCGCGAAGCTCACCTGCACCCTACGCAACGCGGTGACGGAGACCATCACCATCAAGGCGGATCAGGTAGTGCTGGGTAGCTTTGCGGCGTCGGGGGTCAACGGGCAGCGCGTCTGCACGCTGACTACGGATTTTCCTTATCAGAACCTGAGCAGGGTCACGCTGTACGGGCAGAGCAAAGGAACGCAGATTGCCGGCGGCAGCTTTGTGACCATCGCGGTGGAGTGGGAATACACCACCTCCACCCTGACCCTATCCAGCAACGTCATGGACGCGGACAAAGCGGTGACGGCGGTGATCGGGGCCTACGACAGCAGCTTTACCCATCAGCTGGTATTGACATTTGGGACGCGCTCCGCGACCTGGAACCTGGCCGCGGGGGTTCAGGGGCAGGATGTATACGGTTCCCTGGCGTGGCTGGACCAGATCCCCAACGCCACCTCGGGGGTGGGGACGGTGACGCTGTACACCCTCTCCGGGGGGCAGGTGATCGGCCAGGCCAGCGCGGCGCTGGCCATTCGCGCCCCGGCCAGCACGGGGCCCACGTTCACCGCCTCCTGTACGCCGCTTTTGACCCTGGGGGGCGTGACCTACCCCAGCATGGGCAGCGGGGTTTACGTCCAGGGCAAGAGTGGCTGCACCGCCCGGATCATTGGCGCGGCGGCAAAATACGGGGCCACGGTGGCGGCCTACAGCATTCGGGGCGGCGGGTATGCGGGGAGCAGTGCCACCCTGGCCACGGGGCTGCTGAACACGGCGGGGACGGCGCCCTTTGTGTTCCGGGTGACGGACAGCCGGGGCAACTATGCCGAGCAGACGGTGAACATCACCGTGCAGGCCTACGCGCCGCCCCAGGTAACCAGCCTCACGGGCTGGCGGGTGGACAGCGGGGGGAACGCCAGCCCCACCGGCACCCGGGGCAAGTGCCGGGCCAGCTGGAGCCACACTTCCCTGGGCGGGGCCAACACCTGCACGGCCAAGGCGTACCTGCGGCCCGCCGGGGGCAGCGAGACGGCGCTCACCGCGGGCATGGCCAGCGGCTCCACCTACTGGGTGGCCACCTCCGCGGGGAACGTGACCCTGGGAACCACCACGGGATACACCCTGCGCCTGGCGCTCACGGACAAGTACGGGACGGTATCGGTGAGCGCGGAGCTGCCCACGGCGGCCTTTGCCATGCATCTCAACGCGGCGGGGACGAGCATAGCCTTCGGGAAGGCCTGCGAGCATGCCAACGCGGTGGAGATCGCGTCGGACCGGACGCTGTACCTGGGAAGCAAGAGCCTGCGGGACTGGATCCGGGACAAGTTCTATCCGGTGGGAACAATTTACCTGTCCACGGGGGCGCAGACGCCTGCATCCCTGTGGGGCGGAACCTGGGGATTGATTACGGACCGTTTTCTGGTGGGCGCGGGCAGCGGCTATACGGTAGGGCAGGCGGGCGGATACAACACGGTGATACTGGTGCAGGAGAACCTGCCTGCGCACAGCCACGCGGCGGTGGCGGCAGGGTACCAGGTGATGGTGGCGAACAACAACGCCCCGGACTTCATTGTGGGGTCGGGCTCGGCCATTGGGTTGCAGTACAGCGGGAACTATGTGACAGGGCCGGCAGGGGGAGGCGTGGCCCATGAGAACCGGCCGCCCTACTACGCGGTGTACATATGGCGGCGGACGGCATAAGGGAGGAGAAGAGCATGGACATTTACGACCAGGAAGGGAACCCGGTGGAAAACTTTGACCCCAAGCAGGGATGGCTGGAGCAGCAGACGCGGACGCACTATCACGACGCCATTGAAGCGGTGGCGGAGCAGGGGCACTGGGAGACCATGGCGGAGTACCCGGAGACGGGGGGCAAGGATGTGCGCTGGGTGGTGGACGTGCCGGGGGTGGAAGGGCAGGCGGCCCGGGAGGAGACCGAAACCTACTGGCTGTACATCCCCTACACGGAAGAGGAGCTGGCGCAGATGGAAGCGGCTCGAAACCGGCCCTCGGCGGAGGAGCGGGTGCAGGAGATGGAGGAAGCGTTGGAGCTGCTGTTGTCTGGGGCGACGGAGGTGGAGGAAAATGAATCTGGAACTGCGGGACAGGATACTGGCCTATAATCGTCAGCTGGCGGAGCGCAAGGAAAAGGCGGAGGACATGGAGGTGATCGCCGCGGCGCTGCTGTCGCTGCCGCCGGGTCAGCTCAAGAAGATACTGACGCAGGAAGTGCTGGCCGTGCTGGAAAAGTATGGGGAGGTGGTAAGCTGATGTCGGCATGGCATCTACTCTGGATTCTGCCCCTGACCTTTGCCTGCGGGTATATGGTCGCGGCGCTGATTTACATTGGAGGCGACGTGGAAGCGCGGAGCAAATAGCGTCCTGACAGGGTGAAGCGTTCCCGCCTTGGGCGGCTGACAAAGGGTGCGATTCCGGCGTAAAAGCTTACGCACAATCAACATTCTGAACCGGCGGGCATCATGCCTGCCGGTTTTTGCATGCATGGAGAAGCGTAGCCGGAACAGTCCGGGGAAAGCGAGGCATAAACGCTACAACGTCAACAGCATCTTCAACAACATCCGTTCATGGAGGATGGAACATAAAACGCATATGAGAGGAAGAAATCATGTAAGCTATACGCTCCGTCGCGGCAACGCTGCTGGCGGGACACCTGTTCCCGCCGGAGCGAGCGCTTCGCCCGCTCCGGGCTTTTTTTGCCCAAGCAGCATGGAATGCAAAAAAAAGAGAAGGATGTGCAATCTTTTCCAAGTCTGGCGCGTCTGATAGGAGGAGGGCAGGCTTGGGCCTGCGTTTCCAAATATCGGATAAGGAAGAAGGTAAGCCGTATGATGAAACGTTTGATAGCGCTGTTGCTGGTGATGGCGTTGACTTTAACGGTTACGGCCGCATGGGCGGCGCCGGGGGACGCGACGCTGTTTGAAGGCACCGAAGGCACATCGATTGCTACCGCGGCGGTCGCGGGCGACAAGGTGTATATTCTGCTCAATAGATATAGCCAGGAGCAGGAGAGAACCATCTATGACCTGTACTGCTACACCCAGGGGCAGAGCGCGGAGCCTGAGCTGGTGGCGAAGGATGTGGGCTATAACCGCTGGTTTAGCAGCATGGAGGATGCGCAGAACGCCAGAGGCGAGGGCGCGCCCGATCCCGCCACAGGCTTCGGATTCCTGTTTGGCGACGCGGAAACCCTCTATGGCTTCAATACCCTCAACGGCGAGATCGCCAAGCTCACCTTTGCGGATGGCGCCATGAACCGGGAAGTGGTCTGCACTGTCGCCATGGATCAGATGTTCATCACAGAGGAGGATTATTCCTACATGATGGACGTGCAGGGGCTTTCCTTCCTGGACGGCCACGTATACATCACGTCCACGGACTGGCGCGGCAGGGAAGCAGCGTACTTCCTCTTTGACATCAACCTGGCGGATGGCTCCCTGAAAAAGATGACCATGGATCAACGGGTGAGCTATATGGCGCCTTACAAGGATGGCCTGCTGGTGGGTTACGCTTTTGCCACCTGGGATGAGAACACCAATCAGGAGATTCCGGCCCGGTTTGTTACCATTCAGCCCGCGGATGGTTCCACGGCCACCCTGAAGGAGCTGCCGGACATGGCCTACGTCTACAACATCGCCTATGACGCGGCGAAGGATACCCTGTATTACTTCAGCGAAAGCACTCTGTGGGGCATGACCGCCATGGGCGAACCGTTCCGGGCGGCCTATGCGAACGTGAGCTATGTGGATGGCATGGCCATGCTGGGCTCCGGCTATGGCGCCATATGGAGCAGCGACGGCATGGAGATCCATAACCTGGACCCCGCCTATCTTCCCACAAAGACCCTGACCGTGATCGGCAGCTGGCGTGATAGCGCGGCCCGCCAGTTTACCGCGGAAAACCCCGATATACCGCTGATTTTCAGCGAGGAATTCTATAGCATGTCGGAGCTGGGGCAGGCCATGGTGTCCGGGGACACCACCATTGACGTGATTCGCAGCAACGTGCAGGAGGGCTTTGAAAACCTGCGGGACAAAGGCTACTGCGCGGACCTGTCCTCCAGCCAGAAGCTGATGGATTATGTGAACTCCCTCTATCCCGCCCTGCGGGATGAAGTGCTGCGGGATGGTAAGCTGTACGCCATTCCGGTGGCCATCTATGGCTCCACCCTTTCCTACCTGCCCAGCAAGCTGGAGGAGATCGGCTTGACCACCGAGGATCTGCCCACCACCTTCGTGGAGCTGTGCGAGTTCGTGACCCGCTGGAACAACGAATGGATTGACGATGAAAACAAGGCCAACGTGATGCCCATCTGCACCACCATGAGCAATCGCGCCGTGATCTTTGACCTGATGTTCAAGGCCTATCTGGACTATTACGATTCCACGGGCGAACCCCTCACCTTTGATACGCCGGTGTTCCAGGAGATGCTTACCGCCCTGGACAACATGGATGCCTCCAACCTGGACATGCCTGCGAACATGAGCGACATGGAGTATGACGAGTTCTATCAGCTGTATTCCGGCGTGTTCACGGACCGCGGCCTGTTCTCCGCGGCTACGGGTGAGTATGCTTCCGTGCCCCTGCAGCTGTCCATCGGCGAAGGCATGAACTGCGCCATCGGCGCCAGCGTGGAGATCGTCTTCGTCAATCCCCGCTGCGCCAACATGAGCGAGGCCATCAAGCTGCTGGAATGCTATGTGGACGCCATTGACGACAGCTACCGCATCATGATGTCCCCGGAGTGCAACGACCCGGTGGAGAATCCCTACTATGAGGAGACGGTGAAGAACTACCAGGACAGCCTGGCGGAACTGAAGAAGCAGCTGGAGACCGCCGACGCGGATGAGAAGCGCAACATTGAGGACAATATCCAGTACCTGGAGGAGGCCCTGGCCAACCAGGAAGAAATGCGCTGGTACTACTCCGCCGAGACCATCGCCGCCTATCGGGAGATTGGCGAGCGCGTCTTCCCCAGGCACGCGAACGTGCTCTACAGCGCCGGGTCCGACACCAGCACGCAGCTGCGGAGCCTGCATGAGCGCTACGTGCAAAAGCAGATCTCCCGGGATCAGTATATCAAGGAGCTGAACCAGAAGGCGCGCATGATCGTGCTGGAAAATCAATAACCCATGCTTTCCGCGGGGGCGACGCACAGGCCAGTGGACCTTTGCGAGGCTGGCGGAAACGGTTCGACGCCGGGGGGACTGCGGTCCCTCCGGCGTTTTCCATGGCTGGCAAGGCGCCTTTCCTCAGGATGCCCGCAGGCATGCAAAGCTTGTACAAACGAGGGAACGTGCTGCTTCCGCTGCCGGCAGGGTCATGGCCGCAGCGGATGGGCCTGGCGGTACGCACCCGGATGACAACAAACCGCAACGTCCGTTGTCACGGTCTGCTTCCTGCCAACATAATATGAACGGTGAATTTTCCCTGTCCGACCTCAAACTCGATGGTTCCACCCGACTCTTCCACAATCTTTTTCATGCTTTTGGTACCAAAGCCATGAAGCTCAGGATGCTCTTTGGTCGTAAGAAAATCCTCGCCGCAGCGCTTGAGTTTTGTTTCATCTACGTCATTGGTGCAAGTAATAAACAGCATGCTCCAAACCTTGGAAAAGGCTAAACGAATTCCTCGTGATGAGCTGGAGGCAGGCAGGCGCATAACCCCCTCGATGGCGTTATCAAGAAGGTTGCCTAGCAGCATACAAAAGTTCTGCTCGGAAATCGGTAATGAGGTAAGCGAGTATTCCACAAATTCGAAAGCAATTCCCGCATTTTCCATCACTGTAGATTTCGCTTTCAGAATAGCGTCTACGGCAACATTCCCTGTTAGAAAGAGCTTGGGATGGTCGGACTTTTTCAACAGTTCGAGTACGTGGCGGCGATCTTCATCATTGATCGTGGCAGAAGACAGCATTTCCTCGGCAGCGGCTACACGATGCCGCAAATCGTGCTGTTCGGCCAGCATGTTTTGATAGATGCCTTTCAGCTCTTCCTGATGCTCTGTTACAAGCCGTGCGGTTTGCGCCTCCAATTCGCTCTGCCGCTGCTTTCTTGTGGTTTCAGTCAGACGTTCATAGAGAACCATGGTTAGAATCATTACAACAAAAGAACATGCGGAGCCAATCAGCAGAACATTTCCTGCATGTCCGGATAGGCGTGCGATGAAAAAGCATTCATTCATCATAAAGCAGAGCAGGAGCA
>DBFBGQ010000164.1:0-21279 GCA_048201975.1 Candidatus Egerieenecus sp.
AAAAATTAAAACAATAAGGAGCATCTCACCATGAACTTTGAGCAACTGCGCGACATCATTGTAGATACCCTGAGCTGCGACGCGGCGGCGGTGACGCCGGAGGCTTCCCTCACCAACGATCTGGCCGCGGATTCCCTGGCCGTCATGGAGCTGGTCATGGCCCTGGAAGAGGCTTCCGGCGTGAAGATCGACGACAGCGAGCTCCCCAAGCTGCAGACCGTGGGCGACATTGCCGCCTACCTGGACGCCCACCGGCAGTAACCACGTCCCCGTTGAAGCGCTTGCTTCAGCGGGGAAATTTTCCAGGAGGAAGGGAAACGTATGACCCATCAGGAGATACTGGAGCTGATTGCCGCCTTTGACAGGAGCACCCTGGAAACCCTGCGGGTGAGCCAGGAGGAGACCACCCTGGAGATGTCGCGCAGCAGCGCAGCCCGCCTCCCCTCGTCAGGCGAAGGGGCGTCCACCGTGGAGGCCGCGGCGCCTGCGCCGGCTTCCCCGGAACATCCCGCAGACTGCATCACCGCGCCGCTGGTGGGCACGTTCTACACCGCCGCCGCGCCGGATCAGCCTCCCTTCGTAACCGAAGGGGTCCGGGTGCAGAAGGGGCAAACCGTGGGACTGATCGAGGCCATGAAAATGATGAGCGAGGTCACGGCCCCCTGCGAGTGCATCATTGACCAGATTCTTGTGAAAAACGCGGAGCTGGTAGCGTTTGGCACGCCGCTTTTCAGCTATACGCCATGCTGAAGCGCGTATTGATTGCCAACCGCGGGGAAATCGCCCTGCGCATTCTCCGCGCCTGCCGGGAGCTGGGCATGGAAACCGTAGCGGCCTATTCCCAGCCGGACAGCCAGGAAATCGCCGTGCAGCTGGCCACGCAGTCCGTCTGCATCGGCCCTGCCCGCGCGGCGGACAGCTATCTGGACCAAACCGCCTTGCTCACCGCGGCGAAGGCCACCCACTGCGACGCGATTCATCCGGGCTACGGCTTCCTTTCGGAAAACGCGGCCTTCGCCGATGCCTGCGCCGCCGAGGGCTTGACGTTCATCGGACCTTCCGGAGCAACCATACGCAAGGCTGGTTCCAAGTCAGCGGCCCGGGAGCTGATGCGCCAAGCCGGCGTGCCCGTCACTCCCGGCTCCGACGGGCCGGTAACCAGCGCGGACCAGGCCGCCGCCGTGGCGGAGGCTGTGGGATACCCGGTGCTGCTCAAAGCCAGCGCCGGCGGCGGCGGACGGGGCATTCGCTGCTGCCGCACCCCGGAGGAGCTGCCCGCCGCCTTTGCCGAAGCCAGCGCCGAGGCCAAGGCCTGCTTTGACAACCAGGAACTGTACCTGGAGAAGCTGATCCAGCGGCCCAAGCATATCGAAGTGCAGGTGCTGGGGGACCGCTTCGGCAACATGGTGCACCTGGGCGAACGGGACTGCTCGGTGCAGCGGCGCAATCAGAAGCTCATTGAGGAAGCTCCGGCCCACTGCCTCACTCACGCCCAACGGGAGGCCATCTGCGCCGCGGCAGTCCGGGCAGCCCAGGCCGTGGGCTACGAAAGCGCGGGAACGGTGGAATTTCTGCTGGACCCGGTCAGCGGTAGCTTCTACTTCATGGAGATGAACACCCGCATTCAGGTGGAACACGGCATCACCGAAATGATCACCGGCGTGGACCTGGTCCGCCAGCAGCTGCGCATCGCCTCGGGCTTGCCCCTGGATTTCACCCAGGCGGATGTGCGCTTCACCGGCCACGCCCTGGAATGCCGCATCAACGCCGAAAACCCTGCCAATGATTTCCGGCCCAATCCCGGCACGGTAAACTTTCTCCACTTTCCCGGAGGGCCCGGGGTGCGGGTGGACTCCTGCCTGTATAACGGTTACACCCTTTCCCCTTACTACGATTCCTTGGCAGCCAAGCTCATGGCCTGCGCCCCCACCCGCCTGGAGGCTGTGCGCAAGATGCGCCGCTGCCTGGAGGAATTCACCCTGGAGGGCTTTCCCACCACGGCGGAGCTGTGCTACGAGATCCTGTACCATCCCGCCTTTGCCCGAGGCAGCTGCACCACCGCATTCCTGGATGAATGCCTGAGCAACCTGCTGGATTTCAGCCGGCAGCTGGAAGGAAGCGAAGAAAAAGCATGAGCAATGCCTTTACCCGGCGCCGGGACCGTCTGATGGCCATGAAGGAGCTGCGGGAGCGCTACGTCCCCTGCGACCAGGGCGTGACCTGCCCCGGCTGCTACCGCAGCATGCCCCGGAAGCAAGTGGCCCGAAACCTCTACGTCTGCCCTCAGTGCGGCTACCACTTCCCCATCGGCGCCCGCCGCAGGCTCAAAATGCTGCTGGACCCGGAGAGCTTCACCGAGTTGAACGGCGAATATCCGGCCGCCGATCCCCTTGCCTTCCCCGGCTATGGTGAAAAGCTGGCACAGGCGCAGGCGCGCACCGGGCTGGCGGAGGCGGCGGTCACCGGCGTGGGGCAAATCGGCACGCACCCCTGCGCCATCGGCGCCTTGGACAGCCGCTTCCTCATGGGTTCCATGAGCGCCGCCGTGGGGGAGAAAATCACCCGGCTGGCTGAATGCGCCACGGAGCGCCCCCTGCCGCTGATCCTCATTTGCGCCAGCGGAGGCGCGCGGATGCAGGAGGGCATTCTGTCCCTGATGCAAATGGCCAAGACCGCCGCAGCCATCGGCCAACACAGCGCCGCGGGGCTGCTGTACATCTCCGTGCTCACGGATCCCACCACCGGTGGGGTAACGGCCAGCTTCGCCTCCCTGGGCGACATCATCCTGGCCGAGCCCGGCGCGCTGATCGGCTTTGCGGGCCCCCGGGTCATTCAGCAGACCATCGGCCAAACGCTGCCCGAGGGCTTTCAAAGCGCCGAGTTTCAGCTGGAGCACGGCTTTGTGGACGCGGTGGTGCCCAGGGCTCAGCTCCGCGACACCCTGGAACAGCTGCTGATGCTCCATGGGAAAGGAGAACAGGTATGAACCTTCTCACAGCGGACCAGCGGGTGGCCATGGCCCGGCATCCGCTGCGCCCGCGGGTCACCGACTACATTGACGGGCTCTTCACCAGCTTCTTTGCCTGCCGCGGGGACCGGCTCTGCCGGGAGGACGCCGCCATTCTGGGGGGCGTCGCGCTGTTCCACGGCCGGCCGGTGACGGTGATTGGCACGCGAAAGGGCCGAACCGCCATCGAGAACATTGACTGCAACTTTGGCATGCCCGGTCCGGAGGGCTACCGCAAGGCGCTGCGGCTGATGCGCCAGGCGGAGAAATTTCACCGCCCGGTGATTACCTTCATCGACACCTCGGGCGCATACCCCGGCCTGGAGGCGGAGCAGCGCGGCCAGGGTGAAGCCATCGCCCGGTGTATCCTGGAGATGGGCCGGCTGCGGACGCCGGTGATCTCCGTCATCACCGGGGAAGGAAACAGCGGCGGCGCGCTGGCCCTGGGCGTGGGCAACCGGGTGCTCATGCAGGAAAACGCCGTGTACGCCATACTATCCCCGGAGGGCTTCGCCACCATCCTGTGGAAGGACGCCTCCCGTTGGGCGGAAGCCTGCCGGGTCATGCGCCTCTCCGCGCAGGAGCTGCTGGAGCTTCGCGTCATCGACGCCATTGTCCCGGAGCCCGAGGGCGGCGCGCACGCCAGCCTGGAAGGCGCCCTGACGCGGCTGGACGCCGCCATTGCCCAGCAGCTGGCCGACCTGGAGGGCATGGACGAGGAGGCGCTGGTCCGCCAGCGGCTAGACAAGTTTCGGAACATGGGCGTCCCGACGCCCACAGAGGAGCGCATATGAACGGAATCATAATTGTGGGAACCGGCTGCGGCATTCCGGACCAGGTGATCACCAACTACGACCTGGCCCAGCTGGTAGACACCAGCGACTCCTGGATCGTCAGCCGCACGGGCATCCGCTGCCGCCGCCGCTGCAGCCCAGAGCAAACCCACGGGGATCTCTGCCTGGCCGCCGCCCGGGAGGCGCTGAAAAGCGCCGGTGTGCGCCCGGAGCAGCTGGGTGCATGCATCGTCGCCACCATGACCCCGGATACACTGATCCCCTCCGCCGCCTGCCGGCTCCAGCGGGACCTGGGTCTGCCGGAGGATGCCCTTTGCTTTGACCTGAACGCCGCCTGCAGCGGCTTTGTCTTTGCGCTGCACACCATGCAGTGCCTGCTGGCTTCCTCCGCGCGGAAGTTTGGACTGGTGGTGGGCGCCGATGTGCTCAGCCGGGTGGTGGACTGGACGGATCGAAGCACCTGCGTGCTCTTTGGGGACGGCGCGGGCGCCGCTGTGGTGGAATCCCGCCCGGAATGGCCCGCCGCCTGCACCGACGTGGGGGTACGGGGGGACCAGCGGCTGCTTCGCCTGGCAGGACCTGCCACAGGCGCGCCCATGCACGTGCAAATGCAGGGGCAGGAAGTGTTCCGCTTCGCGGTGGAAACAGTCCCCGCCTGCATGGACCGCTTGCTGGCCAAGGCGGGCTGCACCGCCCAGGAGGTGGACGCTTTCGTGTTCCACCAGGCCAACGCCCGCATCATTGACTTCGCCGCGAAGCATTACCGCCTTCCCCCCGAGAAGTGTTTCAAAAATATCGACGCCTATGGCAACACCTCCGCCGCCAGCGTACCCCTGCTGCTGGGGGAGCTGCGCCGCCAGGGTCGCATACGTCCCGGCCACCGGGTGCTGCTGGTTGCCTTCGGCGGCGGTCTCACCTGGGGCGGCGCGCTGATCGAATTTGCGTAAGGAGACATCCATGATCAAGTTGCATGAATTGCTGGGAACGGAGTTCCCCATCATCCAGGGCGGCATGGCCAACATCGCCACGGCAGAGTTCGCGGCCGCATGCGCCAACGCGGGGGCGCTGGGCGTCATCGCGGCGGGGGGCATGCGGGACGCGGAGCAGCTGCGCCTGGAGATTCGCCGCTGCCGGAGCCTGACAGACCGGCCTTTCGGCGTGAATCTGATGCTGATGAACCCCTGCGCCGACGCCATGGCCCAGGTGATCGCGCAAGAGCGCGTTCCCGTGGTAACCACCGGCGCAGGCAATCCCGGGAAGTACATCCCCCAATGGAAGGACTGCGGCATCAAGGTATTCCCGGTGATAGCCAACACCGTAATGGCCAAGCGCCTCAGCCGCTACCCGGTTGACGGCTTCATTGCCGAAGGCGGCGAATCCGGCGGGCATGTGGGCGAGATGACCACCATGGCGCTCACGCCCCAGGTCATCGACGCGGTGGACGCGCCGGTGATCGCCGCAGGCGGCATCGCGGACGGCCGACAGGCTGCCGCGGCCTTTGCCCTGGGCGCTTGCGGCATTCAGGTGGGCACCTGCCTGCTGGCCAGCCTGGAATGCCCCATTCACGCGCGCTACAAGCAGGCCATCCTGGATGCACGGGACAGCGATACGGCGGTAACGGGCCGCTCCGTGGGAGCGCCGGTGCGGGTGCTGAAAAACCGCATGGTCACCGAATACCTGGCCCTGGAGCGCCAGGGCGCAAGCCGGGAGGAGCTGGAAGGCATAACCCTGGGCGCGCTGCGGCGAGCCGTATACGACGGCGACGTGGAGCGTGGCAGCCTGATGGCCGGCCAGGTCGCCGGCATGATCCACGAGCTACGCCCGGTGCGCGCCATTTTCGAAGCGCTTTTCCACGGCGCGCAGCAGGTGCTGGAGGCCGCATGCGCCGCGTGGCAGCCGGAAGCCGGCGGGAGGGCGCGTCTATGAAGCTGGGCTTTCTTTATGCCGGGCAGGGCAGCCAGCGTCCGGGCATGGGCGCGGACCTGTACCAGAGCGACGGCGATTTCCGCCGGACCATGGAAGCGGCGCAGGCCAGCGTGGATTTTGACCTGCTTTCCCTGTGCTTTGAGGATGCGGACGGGCAGATGGACCGCACCCGCTATACCCAGCCCTGCATGGTGGCCTTTGCCGCGGCCATGACCGCAGCGCTGCGCGCCCGGGGCATCGTTCCTGCCGCGGTTGCCGGCCTGAGCCTGGGCGAGTATTCCGCGCTGCACGCGGCGGGGGTATTCTCCGTGGCGGAAGCCGTGCGCACCGTGGCCTTCCGCGGCCGCGCCATGGAAGCAGCCGCCGCGGGCGTGGACTGCGCCATGGCGGCCGTGCTGCAGCTGGACCAGGACGCCCTGGCATCCGCCTGCCTTCAGGCATCCAGCCGCGGCTGCGTGACCATCGCCAACTACAACTGCCCCGGCCAGTTGGTCATCGGGGGAGAGAGGGCAGCGGTGGACTATGCCTGCGAACTGGCCATGGCCCAGGGCGCGCGCCGGTGCATTCCCCTGCGGGTAAGCGGGCCCTTCCATACCCCGCTGATGGCGCCTGCCTCCCAGTCTCTGGCGGAATATTTACAGGGGATTTCCCTGGGAGCCCCCGCCATCCCCGTGGCGTACAACGTGCTGGGGCGCGTGGGAGACGGCAGCGAGGATATCAAGGCGCTGCTGGCGCGGCAGGTAAGCTCCGGCGTGCGCATGGAGGACTGCATTCGCGCCCTGCTTGACCTGGGGGTGGAAGCGCTGGTGGAAATCGGTCCGGGCAAGGTCCTCACCGGCTTTGTGCGAAAAATCGCCCCAGGTTTCCCCGTGTATGTCGTGGAAAACCGGCAGGAGCTGGAAGCCCTGGAATCAACCTTGAAGCCATGCGCAAAGGAGCTGTTTTCCCATGAGATTGACCGGTAAAGCGGCCATTGTCACCGGCGGCAGCCGCGGCATTGGCCGGGCCGTGTGCCTGGAGCTGGCCCGGGGCGGCGCGGACGTGGCCCTATGCTACGCGGGAAACGCCGCCGCGGCCCAGGAAACCGCCGCAGCCTGCCAGGCGCTGGGCGTTCGCGCCCTGGCCCTGCCATGCGACGTGACCCAGGAGGAGCAGGTGAAGGCCCTGGTGGAAAGCACGCTGGAGGCCTTTGGCCGGGTGGACCTGCTGGTGAATAACGCCGGCATCACCCGGGACGGCCTGCTGATGGCCATGCCCACGGAGCGCTTCGACGCGGTGATCCACACCAACCTGCGTGGAGCCTTTCTGTGCATGCGCGCCGTGGCCCGTCCCATGATGCGCCCGCGGTATGGGCGCATTGTGAACATCAGCAGCGTGGTCGGGCTGCGCGGCAACGCCGGGCAGGCGAACTATGCGGCCAGCAAGGCGGGACTCATCGGCATGACCAAATCCATGGCCCGGGAGCTGGCCACCCGGGGCGTCACCGTCAATGCGGTGGCTCCCGGCTTCATTGAGACGGACATGACCGCCGCCATGACCGACAAGGCCAGGGCGAGCACGCTGGCCGGCATTCCCGCCGGCCGCCTGGGCGCACCGGAGGATGTGGCCAGGGCCGTGGCCTTTTTATGCAGCGACGCCGCCGCGTACATCACCGGCCAGGTGCTGGCGGTGGACGGCGGCATGAGCATGTGAAACGCAACACCCCGGCGGCATGCCGGGGAGGAGGAGCAAGCTATGGAACGACGCAGAGTCGTCATCACCGGCCTGGGTGCGGTGACGCCCGTGGGCCTCACCGCACCGCAGAGCTGGGCGGCCGTTTGCCAGGGCGTATGCGGCATAGCGCCCATCACCGCCTACGACGCTTCCCAACGGATGGTGAAGCTGGCCGCCGAGGTCAAGGGATTCACGCCCCCGGAGGTACCCGGCATCACAAACATCCGCCGGCTGGGCAGGTTCACCCAATTTGCCCTGGCCGCCGCCCAGGAAGCCATGGCGGACGCCGGCTTCATCCCTGGAGAAGGCGAACGCATCCGCTGCGGGGTAACGGTGTCCAGCGGCATCGGCGGGCAGGGCATTATGGAGGCGGAGCATGACCGGGGCCAGGAACGGGGCTGGGACCGGGTATCCCCCTACTACATCCCCACAGCCATCAGCAACATGGCCGCGGGACAGATCGCCATTGCCTTCGGTTTTCAAGGGATGTGCACCTGCCCCGTCACCGCCTGCGCCGGCGGCACCAATGCCGTGGGCGACGCCTTCCACTACATCCGGGACGGATATGCAGACGCCATGCTCTGCGGCGGCACGGAGGCCAGCATCACGCCTCTGGCCATGGGCGGCTTTTCCGCCATGCGGGCTTTGTCCACCGCGGAAGATCCCGCCCGGGCGTCCATTCCCTTTGACCTGGAGCGCAACGGCTTCGTCATGGGCGAAGGCGCGGGCATCCTGCTGCTGGAGGAGCTGGCGCATGCCAGGGCCCGTGGCGCGCGCATCTATGCGGAAGTAAACGGCTATGGCGCCACCTGCGACGCCCACCACATGACCGCTCCCCTGCCCGACGGTTCCGGGGGAGCCAAGGCCATGGCCTTGGCCCTGGCGGACGGGAATACCCCGCCGGAGGCGGTGGACTACATCAACGCCCACGGCACCTCCACCCGCCTCAACGACGCGGGTGAAACTGCCGCCATCAAGCAGGTTTTCGGCAACCATGCCCGCCGCCTGATGGTGAGCTCCACCAAATCCATGACCGGGCACATGCTGGGCGCCGCCGGCGCCGTGGAAGCCATTTTCACCGCCTTGACCCTCCGGGATGGCTTTGTCCCCGCAACCATCCACTACCGGACCCCTGACCCGGACTGCGACCTGGACGTGGTACCCAATCAGGGCCGCCAAGCGGAGATTCGGACCGCCCTGTCCAACTCGCTGGGCTTCGGCGGGCACAATTGCAGCATACTGTTGAAGAAATGGGAGGCGTAAGCATGGGCATGCAATTCAATGCCAACGAAATTGCGCAGATTCTCCCCCATCGCTATCCCTTTGCGCTGGTGGACCGGGTCATCGACGGCGAGCCCGGAAAGTGGGCCAGAGCCATCAAGTGCGTAACGGTGAACGAGCCCTTTTTTCAGGGGCACTTTCCGCAGGCATCCGTCATGCCCGGCGTGCTGATCATCGAGGCCATGGCCCAGGTGGGCGGCGTGGCGCTGCTCTCCCTGCCGGAAAATCGCGGCAAGCTGGCCTTTCTGGGACGCATACGTGATGCGCGCTTTCTGAAAAAAGTGGTTCCAGGGGATGTGCTGGAAATGGAGTGCGCCATCACCGGGCAGCGGGGGGCCGTGGGCGTGGGCGAGTGCCGCGCCACGGTAAACGGCGAAACCGTCGCCACCGCCGGCATCACCTTTGCCATCGGCTGACGTATTGCCCCCATCTGCAAAGGGTGCTATAATGGAAGCATCTGGCAAATGCTTCAACGGTAGGGGAGAAGACCATGCTGCGAGATGCGTTTATGGATGTGTACACAAAGTTTAAGCTGCATTTTTACCAGGAGATCTTCTGCCGCTTTCAGGAGCGGGAGGCCAGCCTGACCACCGTGGAAACCTTTTGCATGGAAACCATTCAGGCCCTTGGAAATCCCACCATCAATGAGTTCGCGTCCTTCATGCACATCTCCCCACCCAACGCGGCCTACAAGGTGAATAGCCTGGTCAAGAAGGGCTACGCGAGAAAGGTGCAATCGGACCATGACAAGCGGGAGTTCCACCTGCAGGTCACGGAGAAATATCTGAACTACTACAACATCTCCAGCAACTATACCCAGCAAGTGATGGACCGCATCACCCGGCGCTTCTCTCCCGAGGAGTGCGCCAAGCTGGAGGAAATGCTTTCCATCGTCTCCCAGGAGCTGATGCCGGAGGTTACGCTGCGCGGCGTGGAAAAGGAAGATCCGCCCACAGCGTAAACGCCCAAGCACAAAGGGGAAGGGACCATGCGTCCCTTCCCCTTTGTGCTTGCCATGAACTTGGGTAGCGCTCAAGTCCCGCAGGACGTTTCTCGGATGAATGTGGTCATGGGGCATGTCTCGCGATTGTTCCAGGCGTAATACGGTATCAACGAAAGCCCGTCGGTATGGATCCGCACAATGCCATCCAGCTCCTCCGGATGGCGGGACAGCGCTTTCCCTGCGCAGGTGCGAACGGATAGCTGCGCGGGGAAAAACTCATCCGGGATGTCGCAGTGCTGATCGCACTTTTCCGCGCAATAGATCAGCGGGCCTCGGGCAAAAGCGACTCTTCCCTTTAGCTCGGCGGCGCGGGGATTTCCCTGCTCAGCGCGCACGGGCATGGCCAACTCAAGATCCACCAGTCCCCCGTCCGGCACGGTTATTTCAAGGTAACCATCCTGCGCCATTGGCGGCTGCGGACATCCGTTAAGCTGAACGGTGAAGGATTCGCACCAGCCCGGAATCCGCAGCCGGACCGAAACCCCGCGGCTGAATTGCAGGCGCACGGCGCCGTCATAGGGATAGTTCGTGGTTTGGGTCACGGTGATTTCTTTGCCGTCGTGCATGAAGGTCCCGGTGGAAGCAATGTACTGATGCACATACAGGAAGCGCCCAGCGCTGGCATATAGATAGCCTGCCACCGACGGCAACATCCGGCATAGGCTGGTGGGACAGCATGAGCAGGAGAACCATCCCTTTCGCCTAACGTTTCCGGGAGAGGACAACGGGTTATCGTAGAAAAACCGTTCGCCATCCAGGGAGATGCCGCACAGAACGCCGTTGTACAAGGCTCGTTCCACCACATCCCCATATTTTCCTTGGGGATCCATCAGCGACATGCGCGCATTCCACATGGCCATGCCAATGGAGGCACAGGTTTCACAATACGCCGTCATGGACGGGAGGGAATCATCCTCGCCGAATCCCTCAATCCACCGACTCTGCCCCACGCCGCCAGTCACGTACATCTGGTGGTTCACAATGTGGTCATGCAACTCCTGCAAGGTGGCGATCATGGCCTGATCGCCGGTGATAGCCGCATAATCGGCCATGGCGGAATAATAATACATGGCTCTGACCGCGTGGCCCTTGGCGCGCCGCTGCTCCAGCATCGGCACGTCGTCCTGACAGTAGGCGCGATCCAGTCCGCTTTGCTCAAAATCCTTGCTTTGCAAATATCCATGACCTCGCTGATCCAGAAGCCAACGTGCAAAGGCAAGATACGCTTCCTTCTGCGTATGCCGGTACAGCCGGATCAGCGCCAGCTCGATCTCCTGATGCCCCGTAACCCAGTGTCTTCCCCGAAGGGCAGACTGCATCTGCGCGACGGCTTTCTCTGCGCAGGCAACCCAGCGGCCATCGCCGGTTGCCTGGTGGTAGGCAATGGCCGCCTCGATCATATGCCCCAGGCAATAATCCTCGTGCAGGCCCATATCGCTCCACCGCTCCAACTGGGGATGCAGTATGAAATACGTATTCAGATAGCCGTCAGGCTGCTGGGCGTCCATGATCTGCTCAACCACATCCGCCACGTCCATTCCGGTATAGGCCGCGCCCTCCAGCACCTTGTACACATCGCTGTCATTAAAAAAGAACCCTTCAAAGCCTCCAGGCTGTTTCCCCGCCGCCCGTAGAAAATGATCTATGCGATGGGTTTCCCGACAGCGCTCCAGGCACAGCGGCAATGTGACCTGCTTGACACGGTCAACCCGTTTTTTCCAGAAACCCTCGTTCAGCTGAATCCTGTCAAACGTAATAGGACGGGCGGGCGTCATGGTTTCATCTCCTTAAAGCGTACGGGCAGCTGCGTCATGCGCAGGCAGGTGCATCCATAGGGAATGAGTTCCACGGGCATCTCCTGGGAAAGTACTGCAGAGCCATGCTTTTCCGCCGCGCTGTCATGCTCCACAGGCCATTCAATTTCATAGCCTGTCAATCGCGCCGTCACGGGCGCGCCATCTGCGGAGAAGGGGCGCGTCCCCGGTTCCCGCTGAACGAACACGATGTCCGATGCATCCGGGCGGGCATGCAGCATGATATTCCAGGACGTGGTGGGAAAAACTTCAAAGTCGCCATGGGGCAACTCATGCCCTGGGACATCCTGATTATACTGTTCCCAGCGCTCGCCTATCTTCAATGCGTAGAGCAGAGGGCCCCGCTGCAGCACATACTGGTTGTTGTCCCGGGCCATCCAGTGCGCCTCCATGGGAAACACAAGCCGTATGCGCTGATGCGTCCATGTGCGGCAAAGGCGCAGATACCTGCCTGCCTGGCAAGAAATCTCCTCCCCATTCACGGTGACACACGCTTTTTCCGCATACGCGGGAATGCGCAGAAGCAGCGTGAACGCCACCGCCTGCTGGGCTTGCACTTCCAATTCGATGGTATCGTTGAACGGATAATCCGTCCGCAGGGTGAAGGTTACCTCCGTCCCCTGCCAGGCGGCGCGCGCCTGCACGGGCACATAAGCGTTCACCCGGAAGCCGTCCACCCCGCGATACAGCACGCTCTGCGCCAGCTTGGGCCATCCCTGGGAGAAATTCGCCGTGCAGCACCCGAAATCCGGCTCCAGGCCAAAGGTGTTGGCATCCGGCCGGTTGGTCCGCCAGATGGGTTCCTTCTGCCGCACCGCCTGCATTTGATTGACTTGCTGATCGTACTGGTGCAGCCACATTGCGGGGTCAAAGGGCGCTGGCCAGGCGTTAAAGGCAACCTGCTCCAGCCGGTCAGCAAAAAATGTGTCCTCCTTATCCTGGAGGAACTGCAGCGAATACATCATTTCAGCCACTGCGCACAGCTCCGTCCCCTGGGAAGGATTGCGGCCGGCCAGGCACTCGTCACCGGTGAACATCCCCGTGGGCATGCCATGCGCCTGGTCAAGCTGCTCCAGCATCTGCCTGGCCCGGCAGGCGCCTGTGTCCGTGCCGGAAACGCGGTCCCATAGCACGGGCGCCTTGAGCATCATGGCCTGATTCACCACATGGTTCATCTGGCTCCAGCGGCCGCGCTCGTTTGGCTCGGCCATGGTCCACCGGCGGTAAAAGGCCTCCCAGTCGAACCCCTGCGCGTGGATCTTTTCGCACAGGTCCACCAGCCAGGCCTCCGGTCTGCGCTCATAGAGCCAGAAAATGGCAATCAGGCACTCATACCAGCGCGTTGCGGCCCAGTCAAACAGCGTGTGCCTGTCGATGTGCCTGTCCAGGGCAAGCAACGCGTCAGAAACCACCTGCGGAATCCGCTGGTCGCCCGTGGCGTCCGCCCAAACGGTCAATACCTTTAAGATGAGGAAAAGCGCCCACAGATCATAGCTGTCGCGCTCTTCCTTTGTTTGCGTGGGGCATAGCCATCCGTCCGGCTGCTGCTTGGCCAATATGGCGTCAATGTACCTTCGCGCCCGGGTCAGCTTCTCCCCGTCATGGGTGAGCGCGGCCAGCGGAATAAACCCATCCAGCCAGTAAGGAAGCCGCTCCCAGCCTTCAGCCTGTCCGCCGATCCATTTGGAGTCCTTGATATCCGGCCAGAACAGGTCCAGGTGCCCAGACAAGCCATCCGACTGGATCTGCAGCTGGTTCTTGTACCATCCCAGGGGCGTAAGGTCCTTAAGGGGGATGGTTTGGTAGTTGGCCGGACGTATTTGCGCACGCATGATAACGCTCCTCCTGTTCACAGCTTTTTTTGCATGTTATCATACTGGAACGTTCCAAACAATGCACATCATTTTTGTGATGTACAATATTTGAAAATTCTTTGCAGCAGACTTGGGGCTGCTGGATACAGCGCACCCCCTTTTGCGGGAAAAAGCGCCGCAAAGCCAGGCGCGACGCGGCTTCCAGCGTTTTTCAAATATTGTACATATCGAAAATAAAGTGGATATACAGAGCCTTTGTTCATCCGCTATAATGCAGGCAGCTAAAGGACGTTAGATACATACGAACAAAGAAAGAAGGCAAGCTTTTATGATGGCGAAACGTCTTTCTCGGATGCATCCGGGTTCCCGTAAGCCCAATACCTGGCGTCAGGATTTCAAGCGAAACTGGCAATTGTACCTGCTGGTGCTCCCCGCGGTAGCGTTTTTTGTCATATTCTGTTATGTTCCCCTGTACGGCGCGCAGATTGCCTTCAAGGAATTTATTCCCTCCTGGGGTATTGCGGGATCCAAATGGGTTGGCCTGGAGCAGTTCGAGCGGTTCTTCAATTCGTATCAGTTTCAGACGCTGTTTACCAACACGCTGATTCTTAGCTGCGAGAACCTCTTCTTCCGCTTCCCCTTCCCGATTATCCTTGCCCTGTTCCTCAATCAGCTCAACTCGGAACGGCTCAAGCGGGTCGTGCAGACGGTGACCTATGCCCCCTATTTTATCTCAACGGCTGCCATGTGCGGCATTATCATCATTATGCTATCCCCCTCCGGCGGCATTCTGTATCGGTTCCTGTCAGTGCTGGCCGGTGGAGCGGACATCGGCGTGCCCCTGGGCAACGCAAGCTGGTTCCGCTCCATTTACGTCATCTCCGGCATCTGGCAAATGACCGGTTGGGAAGCCATCATCTTTATTGCAGCCCTGACAGCGGTCAACCCGGACCTCTATGAGGCGTGCGACATCGACGGCGCCAACAAGTGGCAGAAGATTTGGTACATTGACCTGCCCGCCCTGATTCCCACAGCCGTCACCGTGCTCATTCTCAATGCGGGCCGCATCATGTCCCTGGGCTTTGAAAAGGTTTTTCTGCTGCAGAACAGCATGAACCTGAGCTCCTCGGAAATTATCTCCACCTACGTTTACAAAATCGGCATCATGGGGGGAGAATACAGCTACTCCAGCGCCATTGGCCTGTTTAACTCCGTTGTCAACTTGATTCTGGTAGCCGGCATCAACTTCATCTCGAAGAAGCTGACGGATACCAGCCTGTGGTAAATCCAGGAGGGTTTGAGAGGAGGGCTTGACATGATCAAGGCAACTGCCGCCGATCGCCGGTTTCAGATCATTATGAATATTCTCATGGCCGTGATTCTGATTATCATCCTGTATCCGCTGTATTTCGTGGTCATCGCTTCCATCAGCAATCCCGACCTGACCTATGCCGGGAAGGTCATCCTGGTACCCAAGGACATCACGTTTGCGGGCTACATTACCCTTTTGAACAATGAGCGCCTTTGGACCAGCTATGGCAACACCGTTCTCTACACGCTGGTGGGCACGCTGGTAAACCTGCTGCTTACCCTGCCCGCCGCCTATGCGCTTTCCCGTAAATACTTCAAAGCCCGCAAGCTCATCAACATGTTCATTCTGCTTACGATGTTCTTCTCGGGCGGTCTGATTCCTACCTATTTGTTGGTTAAGGATCTGCACCTGCTGGACAGCATGTGGGCCGTCATCCTGGTCTCCGGGGTATCCGTATGGAATCTGATCATTGCGCGCACCTTCTTTACGGGGAACATTCCCGACGAGATCGAGGAATCCGCGTTTCTGGACGGTTGTTCCCACATCCGCTTTTTCTGTGGAATTGCGCTGCCGCTGTCCAAGGTCATCATTGTCGTGCTGGGGCTGTTTTACGGCATCGCGCATTGGAACGGCTATTTCAACGCCATGATCTACTTTAACTCCACGGAAAAATACCCCCTGCAGCTATTTTTGCGGGAAGTGCTCATCCAGCAGCAGACCCTGGCCATGGAACCTGGATTGGGCGCCGACTTCACCAACAAAGCCACGTTGATCAAATACGCCATGATCGTCGTGGCCTGCGGACCCATTCTGGCGGTGTATCCGTTCCTGCAAAAATACTTTGTCAAGGGCGTGCTCATTGGTTCTGTCAAGGGCTGATTTATGCGCGGCGCTTGATGCCGCGTGATAAATACATTATACTTACATATGGAGGGGTGGACATGAAAACAAGGAACCTGGTTGCTCTGTTGCTCGCGATCCTGATGGTGCTGAACGTCTCCTGGGCGCTCGGCGAAACAACCGAGGAAAAAGTCTCCATTCGCGTGGTGGTGCAGCATGACATCGGCACGGATCAGCTGAGCTTTGCGGACATGAAGCTGTTCCAGGAGATTGCCGAAGAAACCAACATGGACATTCAGTGGGAGGAAATTCCTTCCAGCGCCATGGCGGAAAAAGTGGGCCTGATCCTCACCAGCGGCGATCTGCCGGACGCCTTCTGGGGCGAAGGGCTGACGGATGCCGACATTCTCAACAACGCCAACACCGCTTTCATTCCCCTGAATGATCTGATCGAAGAATACGCGCCCAACCTGAAGGCGCTGTTCGAGGCCCGTCCCGAGCTGAAGGCCGTTGTCACGGCCTCCGACGGCAACATCTACAGCCTGCCCCGCGTACGCGAGCTGTACTTCCCCGCCGGCCGCACCACCTGGGGCATCAACCAGAAGTGGCTGGACACGCTGGGCCTGGAAATGCCCACCACCATTGACGAGCTGTACGACGTGCTGGTGGCCTTCAAGGAGCGCGACCCCAACGGAAACGGCATCGCCGATGAAATCCCGCTGATCTTCCAGCACAACATGGGCTCCGGCTCCGTGCGCACGGAAGCGGACCTGTACCCCGCCTTCGGCGTCTACGACAATACCTCCAACAACGTGCTGACCTACCACCTGATGATGGAGGATGGCAAAGTGCTCTTTACCCCGGTGCTTGATGGCTACAAGGAAGCGCTGAAGTTCATGAACCGTCTGTATTCCGAAGGCCTGATGGACAAGGAAGTCTTTACCACGGACTCCTCCACCTACTATGCCAAGGTTCGCAGCGAGGACGATATTGTGGGCGTGCTGGTGGACTGGACCATTGACGACAGCGTAGGTATGGATATCGCCAACAGCAACTGGTCTCAGCTGGGCGCGCTGGTTGGCCCCAACGGTGATCAGGGCTGGGGCGTCGTCTCCGGTTCCCAGTATGCGCGCAACTACTTCAGCATTACCGTCAGCAATGAACATCCCGAGGCCACCATGCGCTGGGTGGACCAGATGTATGATCCCTACAACTCCGTGCAGCTGTACTACGGGCCTGTGGGCATCATGCTGGAGCAGCAGGGCGATACCCTGGTGGCCTTGGAGCCTCCGGAAGGCATGACCTATGGCGCCTGGAAGTGGGGCAACACCTGCGCCGACAACGGCCCCCTGGCCATTCTCTCCGAGTACGCGAGCTTCTTCATTCCCCCGGAGCAGCAAGTCGCTCGTGCCCGCGCGGAGGAATATGTGGGCGAATACCTGCAGAAGGATCCGTATCCCAACCTGTTCCTCTCCATGGAGGATACCGCCGCGCTGAAGAAAATCATGGTGGACATCAACTCCTACGTGGAGAGCTCGTTGGCCCAGTTCGTCACCGAAGGGGATATCGACGCGAAGTGGGACAACTACGTCGCCCAGCTTTACAAGATGAAGCTCGGCGATGCGATGGATATCCTGCAGCGGGCCTACGACAACGCCATGGCAACCGCCGAGTAAACGGCACATGCCGGGCACGCGAAAACGTGCCCGGCAAACCTTATTTGAGGAGGGAACGAGCGCGATGATCCGCAACAGAGGGGCGCTCAAACGGTATCTCATTTCCTTTCTGCTCATCTTCATCGTTCCCATGACCGTACTATTTGGTTATATGATACAGACCATGCGCAAAAACGCCGAGTCTGAGCAAATTGAAGAAACCCGCAGCGAGCTGGCGTTGATCTACGCCATGGTGCAAAACGACCTGAACAAATTTGAGCCAACCGCGCTCCTGGCCCTGGACAACCCCAGCCTACGGCCCAGCCTGCTGGGCGAATCCTTCTATAATTATTACAATGCCGTGGAAACCCTCAAAGAAATCGTGCGCTCCAACAGCCTGATTGAAATGGCGATTGTCTACGACCGCCTGAACAACTTTGCCGTTTCCAACTATGGCACCACGCCGCTGCAATACTTTGGAAAGCAGGTGTGGTCCACCACCCTGGACAACGGCATGACGCTTACGGACTACATCGAGTCCCTGGAGCAGCCGTCCTATGCCTTTGGGGACGTGACGCTTTCCGGCATTGGGGTGCGCCGCTGCGTGCTGTATTTCTGTCCTTCGCAGATCACCCAACAGGCAAACAATTCCGTCTTTATTGTGGTTATGCCCGTGGCAAACATTCCCGAGCTGTTTCGGGCACATTACAGCGAGTTGAACAACGGTTTTTTTCTGTTTGACAGCCAAGGGGAAATGATCGTCTCCTACGGCCAAACCGATGGGATGCCCTGGGAGATTGCCCTGGAAAGCGCCGCCGAAAGCCACCTGATTTCCTACCAAGGCAACGAATACTGCGTGGCCATGCAAACCGATGAGAACTCCGGCTGGCAATACTTGAACATCTTGTCCCTGACCAAGGCCAACGAAGCCCTGGCGCAACGTGTCCGCCTGTTTTCCGTGCTTTTCCTGGCGCTCATTTCCCTGGGCGGGGTGGGCCTATACATGGCGTTGCGGTGGAGCTACTTTCCGCTGCTTCGCTTGAGCAATCAGGTGCAATCCCTGGTGGACGAGCCAAAGCTCAATGAGGAGGAAACCATCCGCAAGGCGATGGAAACCCTTCAGGACCGGCTTCGGGAGGCCGAGCAGCACATCATCGCCGTACAGCCGGCAGCCAAGGGATACATGGTCCAGCAAGCCACCCTGGGAAGAGCACTGGATGATTTTCTTTACGCGAACTACTCCAAATTCAGCGTGGATTCCCTGCGCAAGAAAAACTTTACCGTCGCGGCGCTCTCCATCAGCGAATGCGCGGCGCCGGAAACCCTGTGCGAGAGGCTCCGGCAAAGAAAAATGACGGTGTATCCCCTTAATGAAATGACGCAGGATCTCCTGCTGCTGATCATTGAAACCGACGCGAAACAGATCGGCGATCTCACCCGGACCATGAGCGAGGCGCTGCGGGGATGCGAATACGGCCTGATTTCTGTAGGAAGCCTGAGCCGCTTTGATAAACTGCATTACTCCTGCTTTGAGGCGGAACTGGGGCTGATGCTCAACGGCTCGGAGGCAAAAAGAAATCAGATCATTCCCGCCCAGAGCCTGGCGTCAAACGCTCCGCCGCTGCTGCCGCAATTCTGCGCCGGCATGGTGCGCTCCCTGCATGAGATTCTGCGTCGGGGGGACGCCGCCAGGCTGGCCGAATTTCCAGAGAAGTGGAAAAACGCCCTGGATAAGGTGGACCTGCCGCGCATGGAGTATTCCCTGCTGTGCTACGAGCTTTTCTGGGCTATTGTGAGCGCTTTTTCCGATAGCCCCAATGCAAAGGAGCTCTTCCAGAAAATGCTAGATTATTTCTACGCCGTGTCTCCTGTCACCAGCAAGGAACGCCTGGCTGACGCCGCCGCCTTTTTCTGCACGAACGCCTTTTACTTTCTGGGGCGCGAGGGGAACGAGAAGCAGGAGCGCCTGATTGAAATTCTGGCTTATGTGGACGCCCACTGTGCCGAAAGAAATTTCTCCATACAGCTGGTGGCGGATACGCTGCATGTTTCCCTCTCCTGGCTGAGCCGGTTTTTCAAGGATCAGATGCACATCACCATCACCGAATACGTGCACAAAAAGCGCATCGAGCATATCAAGCACCTGCTGCTGGAATCAGACTTGTCCATGAATGAAATTTCGGAAATGGTGGGCTACAGCAGCGCGTCCTCCTTCATCCGCTTTTTCAAAAGTGAATGCGGTATCACGCCCGCGCAGTTCAAGGAGATGAACGAAAAGCAACCATGAAAAAGTATCTCATCGACCTGGATGGCACTTTATACCGTGGCAACCAGATCATCCCCGAAGCCGCCGCATGGATGGAACGGCTCCAGCAAAGGGCGCAGGACTATCTGCTCTGCACCAATTGCCCGCTCTGTTCACCGGAGGCGCTTGTGGAAAGGCTGGCGCGCATGGGCATCCACACCGCGCCTGAGCACGTTCTGACAAGCGGCATGGTTCTGAAGCATCTTTATCCTCAAGGGGAGGAAATCACGCTGCTGGGTTCCAGGTCCTACCGCGCATGGCTGAAGCAAAACGGCTTTTCCTTTTCTCCCGATGCTGGCATTGCGGTGGTCGGCTATGATCCGGAAATGACGTATCAGGACCTACAGACGGTTTGCGCGGCCATACTGCGCGGCGCCCGGTATATTCTGACCAACGAGGACAATGTCATCCCCCAGGGGGAGGCCTACGTTCCCCATACGGGCGCCATCGGCGCTGCCGTCCATTACGCCACGGGATGCACGCCCCTGGTGCTTGGAAAACCGCACGCGCCGATGATGGAGGCTGCGCTTGCTCTGCTGAACGTCCCTGCGTCCGATTGCATCGTGGTGGGCGACCGAATGGATACCGACATGGAATTTGCCTTCCGCAATGGCGCGGAGAGTTGCCTGCTGCTCACCGGCGTTACCTCCCGCAAGGACGCAGCGCAAGCGAAAGAGCAGCCCACGTATATTTTCGAAAATCTTGGCGAATTGATGAAATGGGAGGATGAACACCAATGAGAAATAATCCGTATCAACACTTTCAAGATCGCACCGCCCTCAAGATCAACTTCCACACGCATGCAGGGGTGTGCGTGCCCGGCGACTGCGGTGAACTGCCCATGGATGACGTGGTCGAGGCGTATCGCCGCGCCGGATACCAGGCATTGGCCATCTCCAATCACAACCGGTATGTTGCCCACAGGAATTATGAAGGCATTGCCGTCCTGGATGCTGTGGAATACAGCGCGCACCCGCATATGCTGCTGGTCGGCACGCGGGAGTACCATGATCTTCCGCATCAGGAGGCCATTCAGCAAGCGCTGGCAGAGGGAGCCTTCGTGGTTCTGAACCATCCCAACTGGATCCGTCATGAATATCTGCCCTGGGAGATGGCGGATGCCTTGCAGGGATACTGTGGCATTGAAATACTGAATCCCGTTATCTACCGCCTCAAGGGGTCCGGCCTGGCGCTGGACACCTGGGATCATCTGCTGACCTCCGGGCGGCAGATCTGGGGATTCGGCAACGACGACTTCCATCTCTGGCACGATTTGCAGCGGGCTTATAACATCGTCTTTGCCCGCTCGGCAGCATTTGAGGATATCAAGGAAGCCGTGCTGGAAGGCTGCTTCTATGTATCGGATGGCGTGGCCCTGAAGCACCTGGCGTTGGAAGAGGATGCGCTGGAGGTGGAAGCAGGCTTTTTCACCGAAAGCTATGTGGAAACGTTGGATTACTGTCTGGTAGGCACGGAAGGCCGCGTGCTGGACCGCGCCCATGGGAAACGGGTCGTATTGCATTTTGATCCCTCGGAGCCCTATATCCGCCTGCAGGCCCGTGCCGAAAACGGCGCCAACCTATTCTTGCAGCCGATGATGCGATAAGCTGCTTCATGGCTCCTGCCGCTGGAGGAAAGGCGGAACAATGCCTCTGCCAAGCAGCCCAAAATGCCATTTCGCGCCATCAAAAAGGAAGGGACTGTTTGTGTCCCTTCCTCAGACTGCTGAAAAAAGCATGATTTTTCGCACCAGCATGTAAAAATGAAACTTTCGGCTTCCTAACCTGCAAAAGTTTCACCACGTATGGGGGTCCG
>DBFBGQ010000165.1:0-5610 GCA_048201975.1 Candidatus Egerieenecus sp.
TTAATTTGCCTGTGCTAAGGTAAAGCCACAGTCAGCGGAAACGGCAAAACAAAAAATCTTCCATATGAATTAGGAAACCACGGTTTGACGGGCGACTGCCAAACGAAAAGAGGCGACTTGTATGCCGTTTGCTTTTTCCAATGAAGAAAGGAGCCGAAGCCATGCGCCCCAGAAAAATCGTATTTATCGGAGCCGGAAGCTTCATATTTACACGGAACTTGTGCCGGGATATTCTTACCTTTGAGAAGCTGCGGGATGTGGAACTGTGGCTGGTGGATATTGATCCGGACAACCTGGAGATGGCGCGGCGGATGGTCCAGCGGTATGTGGACGAGGGCGAATATCCCGCCACGGTGCACTGCACCCTGGACCGGCGGGAGGCGCTGCCTGGGGCGGACGGCATCCTGTGCACCATTCAGGTGGGCGGCCGGGCTGCGCTGACGGACGAGCTGGGGATTCCCTCCAAATACGGGATCGAGGCCGCCATTGGCGATACTCGTGGGTGCTGGGGAATCTTCTGCTATCTGCGCACCATCCAGGCGGTGGTGGATATCGCAGCCGACGTGCAGGAGCTGTGCCCTGACGCGATCTTCCTCAACTATACCAATCCCATGGCCATGATCTGCCGGACGGTGCAGACCTTATATCCGTCGCTGAACTTTATCGGCCTGTGCCACAGCGTTCAGGAGACGGCCATGCTGCTGGCCAAGTGGCTCCAGGTGAAAACGGAGGACCTGACCTATACCTGCGCCGGAGTAAATCACACGGCCTTCTATCTCCGGCTGCAATGCAAGGGACAGGATGCATATCCCATGCTGCGCCAGGTGGTGGATCAGCCTGAGATCTACCGCACCGAGCGCGTGCGAATTGAAATGTTCAAGCATCTGGGATACTTTGTAACGGAGAGCTCCTATCACAACAGCGAGTACAACGGCTGGTTCCGCAAGCGGGACGATCTAATGATGAAATATTGTCCGCCCGTCCACTTTGACGGTACGCCCGGGGAGCATATAAGCCAGCGGCTGAAGCAAGGCGGCTTCTTCGGCGGACGGTCCCGCCAGGATATGCTGGAGGCCTGGTTCCAGCAGGATATCACCCTGGAGCGGGGGCATGAATTTGCCAGCTACATTTTCAACGCCTGCTTCGGCGACCATACGCCCTTTGAGTTCAACGGCAATGTACGGAATTTCGGTCTGATCGACAACCTGCCCTATGGCGCGTGCGTGGAGGTGCCCATGCTCGCGGGTCCCAACGGCATCAAGGCAACCCACGTGGGTCCCTTGCCCCCTGAACTGGCCCTGCTGAACAGCATCGAGAGCCAAACGGAAGAGATGGCGGTGGAGGCTTACCTGCG
Organism: Candidatus Egerieenecus sp.; assembly: GCA_048201975.1. Taxonomy (GTDB): domain Bacteria; phylum Bacillota; class Clostridia; order Christensenellales; family Aristaeellaceae; genus Egerieenecus. The sequence goes on from DBFBGQ010000165.1 coordinate 1,355, forward strand.
CAAGGATAAATCCCTGATCTACAAGGCGATTTATTATGATCCCTATGCTTCTGCCAAGCTTGGCCTGGACGAGCTGAAGGCCATGACGGATGAGATGTTTGTCGCGTGCAGCAAGTATCACAGCTTCTGGTAAGGCGTCCGGGCGCCCCTGAAAAAGGCTTCTCACAGCCGAAGCGGACGGACCGTCGCCTCGGCTGTCAGGCGATTCAAATCTTGCGCAACAAAAGGAGGTGAGGGGTTCATGTCCAATGTGAGCATGCTTCCCCGCAAGTCGTTCCGTACCCGCTTGATCAAGGATGTCAAACGGTACAAGTTCGTCTATCTCATCGGTTTCCTGTGCTTGATATACTATATCATCTTTAACTACCTGCCCATGGGCGGCATCGTCATTGCGTTCAAGGACTTCCGCGCGGCGCGGGGTATCTTTGGCAGCAACTGGGCCGATCCCTGGTACAAGTATTTCGATCAGTTTTTCAATGGGTACTACTTTGGGCGCCTGCTGCGCAATACGCTGCTTATCAACCTGCAGGACCTGCTGTTCGGCTTCCCGGCGCCCATCATTCTGGCGTTGCTGCTCAACGAGCTGCGGAGTCAGCGCTACAAGCGCGTGGTGCAGACGGTCTCCTACCTTCCGCATTTTATCTCCCAGGTGGTTGTGTGCGGCATCATCCTGGACTTCTTCTCCTCCAGCGGCGTGGTGAATCAGGTCATCGAAGCGCTTGGCGGTTCCAAAACCCTGTTTATGCAGGATGCGAAGTATTTCCAGCCGATTTACGTGGGCACGGGCATCTGGCAGAGCGTGGGCTACGGTTCCATCATCTACCTGGCGGCGCTGGGCGGCATTGACGGGGACCTGTACGACGCGGCCACCATTGACGGCTGCAACCGGTTCGGGCGGGTGATCCACGTGACCCTGCCGGGCATCCTGCCAACCATTGTGATTATGCTGATCCTGCGCGTGGGCAGCATGCTGAACGTAGGCTTTGAAAAAATCATTCTGCTGTACAACGAAACCACCTATGAAACGGCAGACGTGATATCATCTTTTGTCTACCGTTATGGCATGCAGAAAGGCAATTACAGCTATGCCACAGCGGTGGGTCTGTTCAACTCCTTGTTTAATTTTCTCCTGCTGATTGGCGTGAACGCATTCAGCCGGCGGGTCAGCGACATTTCGCTCTGGTAAGGGGGTGCGACGTATGAATAGCGCCATCATGGGGAACAAGCGCGCCAAGAAGGCGAGTAACTGGAATTATGGAAAAACCTCCGTGGGGAGCAAGATATTCAACGCATGCAATGTCCTGTTCATGCTGTTGCTGATGGTGGTTACCATCTATCCGTTCCTGTATGTGCTCTTTGCGTCCTTGAGCGATCCGCTGAAGCTGTATTCCCACTCGGGGCTGTTGCTTTCGCCCCTGGGCTTTTCCTTGAAGGGGTACGGATTTGTGCTGAACTACCGGGCCATCTGGAACGGCTATGCGGTGACGCTGTTCCTGGCGACGGTGGGCACGGCGTGCACGCTGGCCTCTTCCCTGCTTTTTGCCTATGTGCTTAGCAAAAAGGACAGCATGCTGCATAGCTTTTTCACCTTTACCGCCATTTTCACCATGTATTTCAATGGCGGCATGGTGCCCACCTACCTGATCGTCAAGGAAGTGGGCCTCCTGGATTCCGTGTGGTCGCTGATTATTCCGGGCCTGATCAGCACGTATTACGTGATTATCCTGCGCACGTCGCTGATTGGCATTCCCAAGGAGATGACGGAATCGGCGGAGCTGGACGGCGCCAACGAATTCACCACCCTGATCCGCATCCTGATTCCGCTGATCATGCCCACCATTGCCGCCATCAGCCTGTTTATCGTGGTGGGGTATTGGAACAGCTGGACCAGCGCCCTGCTCTATATCCAGGATAACAAGAAGATGCCCCTGCAGATGGTTCTGCGGCAGATCCTGGTGAACAACGACGCCTCCGCCGCCTCCGGCATGGGCAGCAGCAACCGCTCCGGCGAAGATCAGGCCACCCGTATGCTGCTGAAATATGCAACCATCATGGTTTCGGTTATTCCGATCATTTGCGTGTATCCGTTCCTGCAAAAGTACTTTACCAAGGGCGTGATGATCGGCGCCCTCAAGGGCTAATCAACCGGGAATTGCAGTATGGCTGCTAAGCCATATGGCAAATAAAGAAGGAGGTTTTACCATGAAAAAACTGCTTACCCTGGTGCTGGCGTTTCTGCTGATCGCAAGCGTCGTACCCCTCGCATCCCTGGCGGAGCAGGCGGAAGAACCCATTGAGATCACGTACTTCCGCCCGGAGCTCAGCCGGAACTCCGTGGCATATTACGCGGACACCGCCTGGTTTCAGGAGCTGGAAAAGCGCCTGAACATCAAGCTGACCATCCTGGGACCGGCCAGCTCGGACGACTATAACACCGCAGTGAACGCCATGCTGGTTTCCGGCGAGTATCCCGATCTGCTCTACTATGACTGGACGCAGTATTCCGGGGGCGCGCTGGCCGGCGTGGAAGACGGTGTTATCGTACCCGTCAGCGAGATTCCCGAGTACAAGGAACAGGTTTCCAACTGGTTTGACATCATCGAAAGCAACGACGATATCCGCCGCGCTGTTACCCAGGACGACGGCTCCATCGTTACCTTCTGCCACTGGGAACCCGACATCGCCCGTTCGGCCTACTGGGGCTATGCCATCCGCAAGGACTGGCTGGATCGCCTGGGGCTGGAAGTGCCCACGACCATCGACGAGCTGTACACCGTGCTGAAGGCCTTTAAGGAGAAGGACGCCAACGGCAATGGCGATCCCAATGACGAGATCCCCTTCAGCTGCTGCAACTGGTGGGGCACCGCGCATCCCGGCATGGACACCCTGGCCGCCGCTTTCTCCGCCAAGGTGAACGTGATGTACCGCAATCCGCAGACCGGCGACGTGACCTACTGGACGGAATACAACGATGGCGAGAACTTCAAGTCTTACGTGGAGACCATGCAGAAGTGGTATGCGGAAGGCCTGATCGACGAGGAATTCGTCAGCCAGAAGTACGACGCCTGGGCTGCCAAGATTACCAGCGACAGAGTCGGCATGTTCTTCTGCTACCCCGACAACATCGGCAGCTTTGAAGCTTCCATCAAGCAGACCCTGATCGACAACAACTATGGCGATCCCGACAATGTCATGATCTACGGCATGGTGCCCATGAAGGGCATCGACGGCGTCCCCTACACCTATGACGGCGACAACGCCATGGTGAGCTATGCCGGCGCGAACCAGCCCACGGTCATCACCACCGCTGCGGTGGAGAACGGCCACGTTGAGAAGTGCCTGGAGCTGCTGAACTATCTGTACTCCGAAGAGGGCAGCGAGCTGATCAACTGGGGCGTGGAAGGCGTCTCCTACATCCGCAACGAGGACGGCACGCATTCCTGGACCGAGAAGGTGACCAATGATCCCGACTACGGCATGGCTGACGCGGTGTTCAAGTACGCGCTGCCGACGCTGGGCGGCTGGCCCAAGGCCATGAGCTATGAGGCTTGGGGCACCATGAACCTGGTGGAGCCCAACCAGATCATCACCCACCAGAACTACGCCAAGTCCGACACCAGCCTGGACCTGCCGGGCTTTGCGCTGAATGCGGAGGAGCAAGAAGCATACAACATGGTCATCACGGAAGTGAATACTGCGGTTTCCGAGGTCTATCTGTCCGTGATCACCGGTAAGCGGCCTTTGGAGGACCTGGATAGCCTGCTGTCCCAGGTGGAGAGCATGGGCGTACAGGATGCCATTGACGCTTATCAGTCCGCTTATACCCGCTACCTGAGCCGCTAAACGCCAGCGGGAAAGCCCCGCTTGCGCCGTATCCGGGTAGCATGGACCGCGTGGGGCATCGCAAGATGCCCCACGCTAATTACAGAAGCGAGGATCTGTCCATGATTGCATTTGCAAAGATGAATTATCCTATCCCTTATATTCCTTCGGATAGGCGTTATGACCTGTTGCCTGAGCACAGCATATGCTCCATCGCGCCAGCGGACATGACGGCGGATGACTTTATCACCGGTAACGGAACGCTGCGCGTGGAGTCGGCGGGCCGCCCCTATGACGATGAAATGGCCTATACCCAGGAGCTGCTTTACGAGCCCCTGTGGGAAAAAACGCCCTTGCCGCCGGACCTGCGCCCCTATCTGCCGCGGATCCGCCAGCTGCTCCTGGAGGGCAAGCCGGAGGAAACGGACAAGCTC
>DBFBGQ010000166.1:0-4560 GCA_048201975.1 Candidatus Egerieenecus sp.
CCGTTGACGAAAATAGGCTTCCTGTGTTATCTTATCCATGGAGAACTCCTCTGTGGTGGGTTGGTTGTTTGCACTCCTATCTTACCACAGTTGGGTTCTCTTTTCTTCCCTTACTGTTACCTATGTATTGTACCTCAACAAGCCGGGAAATTTCTTGCATTATTCGGCGTCCGCGGCATAGATGATGTCGTCCCGCAGGCGGTACAGCGTCGCGCCCCGGGTTTTCTGGCAGAAGCATTCCGCCCACCACTGGATGGACTTCTCCTCGTCAAACTGAACGATGCCGTAGCGAATGCCGTCCACGCGCTTTCCCCGCATGTTAGAATCCATCCAGTGGACGGTGTCCGTCTCGGGGTCATAGTCGGAGATCATGATGGCGCTATGGGCGCCGGTGCCGTACTCATACTTGGCGCTCATTTGAAAAAAATCGCCTTTTTTCACCTGGCGCATAAACTCCAGCGCCAGTTCCATGTTCTCCTCCTCGGTCAATTCCGTGTCGTAGCGGAAGGCGGCCGCCTCATAGAAGGGATTCCCCTCCGAGGCGGGGATATCCTCCCAGGCCAGGCCGTAGCTGTAGGGCTTGCACTCTGCCGACGGCAGGTTATTGGGAATGACCAGGGTGGTGTCGGGATATTCCGCCATGCGGAAATCCTCCCGGTTCTCCCGGAACAGGTAGACGGTGAAGTTTTTACACACGTAGATATCCTCGGCATAGTGCGCGCGTTGGGCGCGTCCGCCGGCTTCCTCGTATTTCTCCTGTCCCAGCGCGATGATACGGTCGATGAAGTCATCTCGGGCCGTGTATTCCTGCTGCTCCTGCGCCTCCTCGGCGAACTCTTCCACCGGCGCGGGATCGGGGATCTCCTCCCCGTCAGGGGTCAGGATCACGTTTTCCACAATGCTCCAGTCCTCATCTTCGGTTCCCTCCGCCAACGCCAGGCCCAGGCAGAGCGCCGCCGCCAGCGCCAGGCAAAGCCATTGCTTGCCCCTCATGGGCACGACACCTCCGTTACTTCTTCGGCACAATTTCAATCCAGTAGTCGTCCGGATCATGGATGAAGTACACGCCCATGCCCGGATTCTCATAGCAGATGCAGCCCATGGCCGCGTGGCGGGCATGCGCGGCGTCAAAGTCCTCCGCGGTCAGGCACAGATGGCTTTCATTCTCCCCCAGGTTGTAGGGCTGGGGATGATCCCGCAGCCAGGTCAGCTCCAGGCGAAAATCCGTCCTGCCGTCCCCCAGGAAGAACAGCTTGAAGCTGTGGTCGCCGCTCTCCTTCTCCCGCACCACCGTCAGCCCCAGGGCTTCCTTGTAAAAGGCCAGGCTCTTTTCCGGGTCGGTGATGTTCAGGTTGCAATGGTTAAAGGTAAACATGCTTCTCCGCTCCTTTTCATCATTCGTATGGTATCACGCCGGGAGAGTTGTTCTCATGCTCCGCGTTGATCTCTATGATCTGCTTGGGATCCCGAGGGGGCGCACAGTAGGGGCAGGGGGTCAATTCATCCAGGGGCGATGTCAGCAGATCGCCCAGGGTGATCTCCGTCAGGGGCAGATACTGGCTGCGCACGCTGTCGCAGTTCTGATCGCTGTGATAATAGCTGCCCCCATCTGGATTGTAATACACCGGCTGAGAGAGATCGGGCATTTCCATTTGGCGGCCCGCGTAGTCCTCCCATATCACCAGCTTGGTGCCCACCTTGATGTTGTCCCACAGCCACATGTGATTGATTCCCTGCTCGTTCTTCTGCCGCTGCACGCGGATGCAGCCATGGCTGGCGCGGCTGCCCAGCTTGTACTCGGTATAGCCGTAATTCTTGGTGCCATCCGCGTTGAGGATGTGGGGTACCTCATGGAGCAGGTCGCCGTCGTTGAAGCGCAAGGCTTTGGCGCAGATCATGTTGTCCGAGTTGAAATCCCCCACCCGGGACACAATGAGGAACTCTCCAGAGCGTGTCTCGTTGTAGGGCTGACGCTCATTGGCCAGGCCGGTGGAGACCATCAGGGTGGTATACAGGCTGCCCTCCTTGAACAGATACAGCATCTGTGTGAGCTTATCAATGACGATGCCGTAGGTCTGGTTGGGCGTGACGGTGGTCAGCCGGTCGGTTTCGATATATCCGGTGGTAAAGGCGTTCCAGTGCTTGATGGTGCTGTCATGGAAGGAAGAAGAATAAAGCTCCACCAGCGACCAACCATTGTCAAGGTTTTCCAGCACATGCACCGCCTGGCTTTCGCCGGTGAGCATGGCCACGCCCTCGGCCTCCTTGTCCGGCGCGGCCCGGACGATGGCCTGCTGCTTCTGATCCATATCCAGCACCGTAACCGGCGCGGTGAGCATGGCCCACACCGCTTCCTCGTTGGTGATGTCCATGGGGGTGCACCAGTAGCAATTTTCATGGTTGGGATGATAGTCGCTCAGATAGGCGGGGGTCATGGTCTTGCTGAGGTCCTCCACCTCTTCCGCGCCCGTAAGCAGCCCCACCACAATTTCCGAGCTGTTATCGTCCAGGTTCAGCACAATCAGGTAATTTCCCGGCTCCAGCTGGCCAGAGATCCCGTCGCCATCCCAGCTGACCGATCCCGTGCCCGCCGCTGCCGCGGTCTCCCCCACCAGCTCCGCGCAGAGTTCCCCTTCCATATCGTACACCAGGAGGTTCATCACGCCGTCGTGGGGCAGCGCATACGTCACCAGCAATTCCTCTCCGGCGGCAAACTCCGCTGCGGAAACTGAAATGGACAGTTCCCCGCCCTCTCCCCGGGCCGGGGGGAACCAGAGGCAAAGCGCCAGCAACAGCGCCAGAAATCGCGAGCTTCTGTTCATCACCTTACCATCCTTTGCAGTGGAATACAACCATTATGTTAGAAGGAATTCCCCCTCCTGTCAAGGGGGCGGATCCCGCAGGCAAGGAAATGTTACATCCTGCCCGAAGAAAAAAATTTCATGTACGGCATCATTTTCCTGTTTCTGGCGCATGCTAACAGTGGCTGTTCCGAAAGGAGGTGGATGTGTTTTCATGCGAACCAGGTGTATCCTTTGCGGGCAGGAGCATGTGGCGGGGTTGAACATCGCTGGATGTTTCCTGTGCTTCTCCTGCGAGCAGGCGCTGCTCCGGCCCGCCGCGGCGCAGCGGCTTTCCCGGGCGCGCAGGCTCCGGCTGCTGCGCCTCTACGGCCGCGCCGCGCTCCTTCCGGCAACAAAATGCTAAACTTGTCCCTTTCCTTCCGCTTTTCGTGGCGTTATACTAAAGTGAGAAGAGAGAGGGTGAGCTGATGCACGGCAACATTTCTCGGATCATGGTGGAAATCGCCGTCCGGCAGGCGCTGAAGAACCGCTCCAAGCAGTCCTTCCGCCGCTCCCTGCGCACGCTTGTGGAATATGGCGAGCATTTCTCCAGCGGTCCCTTTCAAAGCCGCTTTTTTATACTGGTGCAGCAGATGCTGCGGGACGAGCACCATCCCTATTACCTGCTGGCAGAGCGCGCCTGGGACCAGGTGGACAAGCGTTACCTGGAGCACTTTTGCCTGAACATGGGCTATGAAAGCTGGACCCGGGGGGCGGCGACCATCCGCGCCCTGGAAGCGGAAATGAACTGCAACATTCCCTGGTGCCTGACCATCGAGCGCTCTGCCCCCACCGGGGAAACGCTGCCCGAAGAGCAAATTTGCGCGCTGATGCGCCAGGGCATGGAAATGGGCATCTATGCCTATTTCCTGGTGGACTGCCAGCTGAATGCCGGGCTCATCCGACGCCTGGCCTCCGGCCACAGCGCCTGCGCGCTGATCTGCCTGACCCTTGACTCCCGTCTGACCCCCCAGGCGCTGGCCCAGCTGGACGACGCCACCAACCTGATGCTGGTGCCGGTGCTGGACGGCGAAACCTTTGTCTCCGCGCCCCTATTGCGGGAGCGCCGCCGCCTGTATGGGCTGTGTACCTGCTACCGCTCCATGGAAGACGCCCGGCGCCTGGCGCAGGAGGGCGGCCTTGCCTGCCCCGGCGACCCGGACTGCATGCTGCACTTCTTCTACCCCGACCATGGCTGTCCCCAGGAAATTTGCGACGCGGTGGACGCGCAGCTGCTCCAGCTCAAGGAGCACCCCTTGAACGCGCAGTTCCCGGTGGAGCTCTCCCGGGATCTTCGCCGCATCGACCAGATCATCTCCACGGACGACTGCGCCTTGAGCGTCAGCTCCGCCGGCGAATTCCGGCTCTCCTGCCCGGACAGCCCTACGGGGCTGTATGTTCAAACCACACCCCTGGAGCAGCTCATCCGCGCCTGCCTGAAAAAAGGCTGAACCAAAACAGCGGGCCGCCTGCCCATACCGGCAAGCGGCCCCAACGTGTCGAAAAAGTGGGAGATCCCACTTTTTCGAGGGAGCAACTTCGGCCAACCAGAGGTCGTCCGAAGTTGTAAGGAATTGATTTTGCAAGCAAAATCAATGACCCGCCCCGACGGCAAAGCCGCCGGATACGAATGAAAGTCGAAGGGGCTGCGGCCCCTCCGACGCCTCTAGGAAGTTTTTTTGACAATCTGAGGCCGCCTGCCCATACCGGCAAGCGG
>DBFBGQ010000167.1:0-40800 GCA_048201975.1 Candidatus Egerieenecus sp.
GCGGCATCTCCACCAGCTTGCCCTCGTAGTGGCACTCATACTGGGTGAGGCTCACGGTGAGCCCGGGGAAGGAAAGCACGTCGGTCTTCTCCTCCTCGGGGCCCTGGGTACGCCGGAGCACCGCCTTCACCCGCGCCACCAGCTCCTTGGTGTCAAAAGGCTTGGTCATATAGTCGTCCGCGCCCAGCTCCAGCCCCAGCACCTTGTCGAAGGTTTCATCCTTGGCCGTAAGCATAATGATCGGAATGGCGCTGGTTTTGCGGATGGTGCGGCACACCTGCCATCCGTCCATGCCGGGAAGCATCACATCCAGCAGCAGCAGATCCGGGGGCATTTTGCGGAACATCGCCAGGGCGTCGTCCCCCCGGTCGGCGGTTTTGACCTCAAAGCCTTCCTTTTCCAGATAGAGCTGCACCAGGCGGCTGATATTGGGGTCGTCGTCCACCAGCAGAATATAAGGTTTATCTTTCATAAGCGGCGGTATACCTCCTTGCGGTTTTTCTTCGGGGGAGCGCTCACTTGAGCGTGACCACGGTCACGCCGCTCTCCCCTTCCCCATATACGCCCAGGCGGAAGCTCTTCACGTGGGGATGCCGGCGCAGATGCTGCTGGATGCCGCTGCGCAGCACGCCCGTCCCCTTGCCGTGAATGATGCTCACCTCGTTCAGGGAGGCCATCACCGCCTCGTCCAGGTACTGGTCCACCACCGGCAGCGCCTCGTCCAGGGCCATGCCCCGCACATCGCAGGACATGGAAACGGTGCGGGTCATGGCGCCGGTCTGGGCATGGAAGGAGGACTTCTGCTTGGGCGCGTTTTCCTCCTTGACCAGCCGCAGCTGGCTCAGGTGCGCCTTGAGCTTCACGATGCCGGCCTGGAGCTGCACCTCGCCCTTGGCGTCGGGAGCGGAAAGCACGGTTCCTCGCGTCTTCAGGTGAAGGATCTCCACCTCGTCCCCCACCTTGAGGGTTTTGGGGGGCTGGTCCACCCGCTGCGCGGGCTGTGCGAGGCCCTCGGAGAGGCTGTCGATGCCCTCCTCCAGGCGCTTGCGCAGGGCAGACGCCTGCATTTCCGGCGCGGCGGCGGCGTTTTTCTTCATGCGCTTCAGCTCGCCCAGCACCTGCTCGGATTCCCGCCGGGCGTTTTCCAGGATACGCCGCGCCTCGTCCTTGGCCTTGCGCAGGCTCTGCTCCCGCCGGGCTTCCATCTCCCGGCGCAACCGCTCGGCCTCGTCCCGCAACCGGATGGTCTCCGCCGCGGCCTGCTGGGCCAACTCCCGCTCCTTCTCGGCGATCTGCCGGTGATACTCCGCGTTGGCGATCACGTCCTCAAAGCGCTTGTCCTCCTGGCTGAGGAGCTTGCGCGCCTGGTCGATAAGCCCCTCGGAGAGGCCCAGCTTGCGGCTGATTTCAAAGGCGTTGCTCTTCCCAGGCACGCCGATGGACAGGCGGTAGGTGGGCCGCAGGGTTTCCACATTGAACTCCACGCTGGCGTTTTCCACCCCTGGGGTGGAGAGCGCAAAGGCCTTCAGTTCGCTGTAATGGGTGGTGGCCAGGGTGCGCACCTTTTTCGCCAGCAGGGAGGACAGGATGGTCTGCGCCAGCGCCGCGCCCTCGGTGGGATCGGTGCCCGCGCCCAGCTCGTCAAAGAGCGCCAGGTCATAGGATGTGACTTCATCCAGGATGGCCACAATGTTGGTCATGTGGCTGGAGAAGGTGGACAGGCTCTGCTCAATGGACTGCTCGTCGCCGATATCCGCGAACACCTGCTGAAACACCGCCAGCTCCGTGCCCAGGTCCGCGGGCACCTGCAGCCCGGCCTGGGCCATCAGCGTGAACAGCCCCACGGTTTTCAGCGTCACGGTTTTGCCGCCGGTGTTGGGGCCGGTGATAATCAGCGTGGTGAATTCCCGGCCCATCCACAGGTTGGTGGGCACCACCGTCGCCGGGTCGATGAGCGGATGCCGTCCGCGGATGATGTTGATGAAGCCATCCCGGTTCAGCTTGGGCGCGGAAGCGTTCATTTCCCGGCTGAGCAGACCCTTGGCAAAGGCGAAATCCAATTCAGCCAAAAGCTCCACGTTTTCCTTCAGCTGCTGGGCATAGGGCGCCACCTGGGCGGAAAGGGCGGCCAGGATGCGCTCAATCTCCTGCTTCTCCTTGGCTTCCCACTGCTTGAGCTCGTTGCCCATTTCCACCACCACCATGGGCTCCACAAACACCGTGGCGCCGCTGGCGGACTGGTCGTGGACCAGCCCCGGCACGCTGGAGCGGTACTCCGCCTTCACTGGGAGCACATAGCGGTCGTTGCGCACGGTGATGATGGGATCCTGCAAATATTTCTGATAGGCGGCGGAGCGAATCATGGCATTGAGCCGCTCCTTCACCCGCTCGGTGGCTCCCCGCAGGTGGCGGCGGATGTTCGCCAGCTCCACCGACGCCCGGTCGGCGATCTCATCCTCGGAGAGAATGGCGGAGGTAATCTCGTCCTCCAGGTTGCGGAAGGAGCCCAGCAGCCCGGCCTTCTCCTTGAGGCGCGGGGTGTTCTCCCGGTCGGTGACCAGGGCGGAGCGGGCCGCGCGGCAGGCCCGCATCAGCCCGGCGATTTCCAGCAGCGCCTTGGGGGATAGCGTAGCCCCCTTGTCGCACAGGTTCAAATAGGGGCGCACATCCGTAAAGGGAACCATGGGATGCCCGCCCAGGTAGGTGAGTACCACCAGCGCCTCCTCGGTCTCCTCCTGCCAGGCCAATATCTCCTGGAAGTTGGTGGAGGGGACCAGGGCCTGGCACTTCTCGGCGCCCAGGTCCGTCAGCGCCTTTTCCGTCAGCATATCGCGGATCTTGGTAAATTCCAGCACCCGCAGGGTTCGCTCTTTCATCATTGAAGGATTCTTCCTTTTTTGTCCGTGATCAGCTTACCGGCCGGTTCCAGTGGCCGGCGGTGGTCTTTTCCCCGCAGGGGGCTCCGGCGGCCAGGGCGGCCGCGGTCTCCCCCTTCTCCAGGGTAAAGACCAGCAGGGGCGCCGCGCCCGCTTCCTCCGCCTGGCGCCGCACATCCGTGGGCAGGGCGTTGAGCAGCTCCACCCGGCAGCCCTCGGGGAGGCGCTGGCGAAGCAGCGGGAACCGCGTTCCGCGGCGGTCCGTCAAGCACCGGCCCGCCAGGGCGTCCGGCGCATGATCGTCGCACAGGCGGCAGACGGCATGCCCCGACGAAAGGCCCAGGTACACCCGGGCGGGACAGTGGTGCAGCAGCATCAGTCGCACCCGGCCGTAGGCCCACACCAGCGCCGGGGCCTCCCCGGCAATCAGCGCCGCGGTCTCCCGCCCGGAAAGCTCCGGGGATGCGGTGACAAAGGCGCAGCCCAGGCCCAGCAGCACGGCCATGGCCCGGCGGTTCATCACGGGAATCCCCGGCCCGGCGGCCACCGGCAGGGGCCACGCCCGGCCCAGCTGCCCCACGCTGCCCAGCACCAGGCCCTCCAGGTTGTCCCGGAAGCGCAGCGCCAGCTCCGTCAGCATGTCCAGCGTCTCCTCCCGGCACACCGTGGGCAGGCACAGCCACACCGGGCGCGGCAGCGCCTCCAGGGCGGCGCGCAGCCCCTCCCGGGTATAGTCCTCAGGCTGATACAGCGCCCGCATCCCCGCCGGCAGGGCCGCCAGCTGCTCCCCGGTGCGGCACAGGGCCGTGGGCGGTTGAGGCGCGACGGGTATGGTATATCCGCGATCCGGCAGCTCCCGGCCCTCCCGCCGGGTATGGGCGGCAATCCGCGCCCGCCTCAGCGCCTCCAGGCCCTCCCGGCGCAGGGCGTTGAGCGCGGACACCGGCGCAAAGGCCTCCGCCGTTTCCACTTGGATGTCCCGGACCCGGAAGCAGGTATCCCCGGTCTTCTCCAGGCAACGGGCGGCGTCCTCCGCCGTCAGCGCCCGGGAACGGGCCTGCTGCGCCTCCGGCCCCACCGCCGCGGCGGAGGATTCTCCGTCGGTGAGGGTCAAGCGCAGGGGTTGGCCCGGCAGGGCCGTCAAATGCATGTCCACGGGGATTTCCGGCTCGGGCAGGGCCGCGGCCCAGGCCATCTGCCGGGCGTCGGTAAGGCGGCAGACCAGCATTCCGGGCCGGACCCGCATGCCGGGGCGCAGGCGCAGCAGCGCCTCCTGCCCGGCGGGAACCTCCCTGCCCGCATAGATCATATCCTGATCCTCCGCGCCCTCCGCGCGAAGCTGCAGCCCGTCCCCGTCGTGCAGGGGCAGCAGCGGCGTAAAGCGGGCGAAGCCGCGCTCCACCCGTTGTATTTTCCCCAGGGGTACGCCCAGGTGATTCACCCGCTCCGGGTAGATCACCGCCGCGTCCTCCGCGCCCATGGCGTAGCCGCGCATGAAATCCCCCCGGTTGAACATCTGCCGCAGCGCCAGGCGCTCGGCCTCCCCCGCCTTGCGGAAGTCCCCCGCCGCCAGATCGTCCAGGGCCCGGCGGTAGCTGTGAGCCGTCACCGCCACATATTCCGGGCGCTTGAGCCGCCCTTCCAGCTTCAGCGAGGTCACCCCCGCCTGCGCCAGGGCGGGCAGCTCGTCCCGGAGGCACACGTCCCGCGGGCTGAGCCAGGCGGCGGTCCTGCCCCGGAAAGTGTAAGGCAGGCGGCAGGGCTGGGCGCACCGCCCCCGGTTGCCGCTGCGCTCCCCCAGCATGGAGGAGAACAGGCACTCCCCGCTCACCGCCACGCACTGCGCCCCGTGGCCGAACACCTCAACCTCCAGGCCCGCCCCCGCGACCTGCCGGATCTCCGGCAGGCTGCACTCCCGGGCCAGTACCACCCGGCTACAGCCCAGGGACCGGGCAAAGCGCGCGCCGCTCAAGTTGTGCAGGGCCATCTGGGTGCTGGCATGCACCGGCAGATCCGGAAAGCAGGCGCGGAGCATGTCCGCCACGGCCAGGTCCTGCACCAGCACCCCATCCGCCCTCAGTCGATTCAGCAGGGCAAGCACCTGCGCCACCTGCGGCAGCTCCTCATCCTTGACCAGGGTATTGACGGTCACATAGACCCGCACCCCGTGCAGGTGGCAATGCTCGATGGCCTCCGCCAGCTGCGCGCCGTCGAAGTTCCCCGCCCCCGCGCGGGCGCTGAAAGCCGCGTAGCCCAAATAGACCGCGTCCGCGCCTGCGGCCACGGCGCGCTTGAGCGCGTCCATGTTCCCCGCCGGGGCAAGGTTCTCCATGAAGTCAGCCTCCCTTGGCGCCGCCATGCCGCCGGCTCACTTGCGCCGGGCCTGCTCCAGCTCCTGGCGCAAAGCGGTCAGTTCCCGGCGCAGGCGGGTGTTTTCGTCATGGCTCTTCATCAGCTCGTCGGCCATGTTCAGGCAGGTGAGCACGGACACCATATTAGATGGCAGGCGGCTGGCCACGGCCGTCTCGCTGAGCTTGCGGTCCACATAGGCGGCCACCCGCTGCATGTAGGCCGGCGGGTCGGAGGACACCAGCGCGTATTCCTTGCCCGCTACGCGGACCACGGTCTTTTGCTTCTCCATGGCGAACGCACCTCCCATTTTTGCGGAAAAGAGCGCAGACGGAGAGGAGGGTAGGCATTCCCCCTTCCGCCCGCGCTCGCGCACCTGACTGTTACATCTGCTCAAAGGGATAATCGCTGCCGTAGGTCTCCACGCGGATGGACTGCATCCGCTGGGGAACCAGCGGACGGTCGTTGTGGTCACGCTTGGCGTTGACGATATCCTCGGCCGCCTCCATGCCCTCCAGCACCTTGCCGAAGGCCGCGTAAGCGCCATCCAGGTGGGGACTGTCGCTGGTCATGATGAAAAACTGCGACCCGGCGGAGTCGGGCGCCATGCTCCGCGCCATGCTGAGCACGCCATAGGTATGCTTAAGGTTGTTGGGCACGCCGTTCATGGCGAACTCACCCTTGATGCAATAGCCGGGGCCGCCCATACCGGTGCCCTTGGGATCGCCGCCCTGGATCATGAATCCGGGGATGACCCGGTGGAAAATCAGCCCGTCGTAAAAGCCGCTATTGGCCAGGGCGATGAAGTTCCCCACGGACTGGGGGGCGATTTCGGGGTACAGCTCGCCTTTCATCTGGCGGCCGTCCTCCATGGTTATGATAAACGTGGGATGCTGTGGCATGTTCAATCGATTCTCCTTCCCTGCAGGGCCGTCTGTTCGCGCGGCCGGGCGCCTTTTGCGCCGCAGAAAAACACAGCCTTATTGTACCAGTTTCCCCGGCGCTTTGCAAGCCCCCCGGTCACAGGGTATGCGTCCGGGAGCCGGGCCATGCTCATCCCAGCGCCGCATGCCAGATGGGCAGATACAGCCACAGGGTGAGCCGCCAGAACATGTATGCCGCAGCAGCCACGGCCACCGTCCCAGCAACCAGGCGGCTGGGCAACGCCCGGCGCAGGCGCAGCCCCTTGGGCAGCATCACCGCCAGGAAAAACAGAATCAGCACGGGCATCACATACCGTCCTTGCATGCCCGCAATGCTATCCGCCCCAACCTCGGTGGACACCACATACTGCGCCAGCATCAGCCCCGCCATGGGCAGATAGGCCAACAGGGCCAGCTTCCACCGCCGGCGGAAGGTCAAGGGCGCGCCGGGCGCCTCGCCCTCCGCCGCCAGAGGACACAGCAGCAGCAGCGCCAGGCAGAACACCCGGCTCAGCCGATAGTCCGCGTTCAGGTCTCCCCATACGGCGAGCCCTTCCCACACAGCCGCCGGCAACGCGGTGGCCGAATAATCCGCCAGCACCTCCAGCACGTGCAGCGGATTGGCCAGAATAGAACCGATCTGCCCTGCGGCGCTGGCGCCGGTGAAGCGTTCGTCGCCCCCCTGCACCGCCTCGTAGGGGCCGGGCAGCATCAGGCACACCATGCACCAGAGCGTCAGCAGGCCCACATACGCGCGGAAGGCCCACTGGGCTCCCCTGCCTCCGAAGCGTTCCCGGGGCAGCATCCACAAAAGCGGCAGCACCAGGCTGTACGCGGGCTTGGCCAGAGTGCCCAGGGTCAGCGTCACGGTCAGCAGCAACAGTCTTCCCGGGGACGCCGCGCCGGGTGTCTCCAACGTCTCCAGCCACAGCGCCACCCCCAGCAGCACCGCCCCGGTAACAATGGCGTCATAGGTTACGTTGCAGGCCTGGAACAGGTTCAGCGGCAGCATCCCCAGCAGGAAGAAGGTCAACTTGTACCGTGGAGCATGCTTTACCGCCGCGGCGCATAGCAGGGCGTAGCCCGCCGCCTGCCCCAGCATGCACATCACAATGGTATCCAAGGACAATAGCTGCCCCAGCAGCGCTCCCAGAATGCCCGGCAAATAGCCAAAGTCCCAGTTGCTCAGGTCCTGCAGCCATTCCTCCAGGGGTTTACCGCTGCTATTGATGGCATCCAGCACCGCGGTGCGGTGGGTGTTCTCGTCCCATATGCACACCACGCCGGCGGGCTTCAGGCAAATCATGGCCACGCAGATAAGCAGTATGGCCGCAAAAGCGATCCGCTCCAGGCGCAGCTCCTTGGCAGAAAGCCAATGGACCATCAGGCACAGGCACCACCCAGCGCACAGGATCAGGCTGAACAGCGGCAGGCGCAGGCGCAGCTGATAGCTCCGCAGCTCCTGGGGCGTATAGACATCCTCCGCAGGGAGTTCCTCCTGATACATTTCCTCCTCGGGCACGGTAAAGTCACTGTGCCAGGACTCGGCAAAGTCGATGGCCTGCAGGCGCTGAATGGTCCTTGTTCCTTCCCAGGGAAGCTGCAAGGCCGCGGCCAGGGCCAACAGCGCCGTCAGCGCCATGGCTACAGCCAGCGCAATGCTCCGTTTTTTCATGCCCGCGCCTCCCTTCTGCGCCAGGGAGGCGTCAGGCTGAGCAGCAGCAGCGTCAGGCCGATATACACAGCCTGAGCGCTGGTCTCCTGCCAGCGATAGGTCAAGCGCAAGTAGACGCCGCCCTCCAGCGGCGCGCCATCCAGCTGTGCGGGGACATCCGCGGCGCGACCGTTCAGGGTGGCGCTTCCGGCTCCGGAAGCGGTCGCCCGAAGGGTATACGTCCCCGCGGGCAAGGAAGGCAGCTCCAGCTCCATAAGGCTGCTCCGCTTCAGTCCCGCCAGGGAAAAGTCCTCCTGCGCCAGGATCTGACCATCCTGCTCCAGGGTTAGGGTAAGCATCATTTCTTCCGCCTGGGACAGGCTCTCCAGGCGCACGCTCACCGCCGCCCAGTTGTCCTCGCCACTGTCAAAGGTCTGCGTCAGTTGGCTCCCCTCCGTTAGGGGGCCGATCTTTACCCGGCCGCCCCGGTTCACCTCCGCCCGGGATTCCTGCTGGGACGGGTTCGCCACCGCCAGCGCCACCAGCAGCGCACCCAGCGCCGCCAGCGCCGCCCGAGCCAATGCCGTCCCTCTTCGACGCACCCGCAATCCGTATTCCTCCCTTACTCCGCTTCCGTATCCAGGAAT
The DNA here is from genome assembly GCA_048201975.1 of Candidatus Egerieenecus sp. Taxonomy (GTDB): domain Bacteria; phylum Bacillota; class Clostridia; order Christensenellales; family Aristaeellaceae; genus Egerieenecus. Next base: position 8,450 of record DBFBGQ010000167.1, read on the forward strand.
AGCCGCGCCTTGCGAGCGGCCATCTCCTCCACCCGGTCGATGTACTGCTCGATGTTGCTCACGTTGGGCTCCCGTTCAATCCGGCCCTGATCGGGGTAAATGCGCTTGGAGATGCCGCCCGCCCCCAGCGCCAGGATATGCGTGGTTTCCTCCATGATGTCCACGTTGTACTGGCAGGCGTGTCCGGGGAGGGCATAGCCCACGTTTTCCTGGTTGCCGGCCATGTTCTTCTGCCGGTAAAGGTAATAGGGGCGCATGCCCAGCTCCCCGGCGGTGGCGCGGCCCATGCGCACCATTTCCGCGGCCAGCTCCGCGGGGGGCAGGGGCGCGTGCTCCAGGTGCAGGCGGCTGGAGCGCTTGATGGCCAGGGTATGCACGGTAAGGCTCTCCGGGGCCAACGCCTTGGCCCCCTCCATGGTGCGGGCAAAATCCGCCAGGTCCTCTCCGGGCAGGCCGGCGATCACGTCCATGTTGATATGTCGGAAGCCCGCCTCCCGCGCCATGGCGTAGGCCTCGTAGACCTGCGCCACCGTATGCCGGCGGCCGATGACCTCCAGGGTACGGTCATTCATGGTCTGCGGATTGATGCTGATGCGGGACACGCCCGCGTCCCGGATAATGGCCAGCTTTTCCCGGGTGAGGGTATCCGGCCGTCCGGCCTCCACGGTATATTCCACCGCGCCGGGGAAGAGCTTCATCAGCATGTGCAGCAGCCTTTGCAGCTGGTCGGCGTTCAGCGACGTGGGGGTGCCGCCGCCCACATACACCGCTCGGAGCTTTCGCCCGCTGCGGGCCAGGATCTCCGCCCCCGCCGCCATTTCCCGAAACAGCGCCGCCAGGTAGGGCTCCACCAGCTTGCCCTTCCCCAGCTCCCCGCTGAGGAAGGTGCAGTAGGCGCAGCGGGTGGTGCAGAAGGGGATGCCCACATACACGTCGGCCTCCTGCTCCCGGGGCGGCGGCAGGGCGGACTGCACCTCCACAATCTCCCGCAGCAGCGCCTGCTTCTCCTGGGACACGTCGAAGATCTCCCCCACCTGGGCGCATGCCGCCTCCAGGGACAGCCCCCGCTCCATGGCCTCGTAGACCAGGCGGGTGGGGCGGATGCCCGTCAGGCTGCCCCAGGGCGGCGTAATCCCCGTCAGCGCCTTGCACAGGTCGTACAGTGTCTGCTTGCACAGGCGCTTCAGCGCCCGCTTCTGCTCCAGCAGGGCAATGCGTGGATCCGCCGGGGTGGGGATGGGGCATTCCCGGTACCGTTCCGCCTCCCCCAGGGCAAAGCGGCAGCGAAAGCTCCCCGCCTCCTCCCAGGCATGCCAAACAAAGCGGGGGGTATGCGACGCCTCCCACAGGGCCGGGTCCATCTGAAACAGCCGGGTCACGTCCTTGAGCTCCGCGGCCACGGTCTGCAATAAAAACGCCGTGCGATGTTCGTCTTGCATAGGTGTGCTTTCTTCCTTAAACAGATTCCTTTGTTCGCGCCGGGTCAGTGGCCGGGATAAATGGCGCAGGCCTGCGCCAGCGGGGCCAGGCGCGCCAGGGACCGGCGCATATCCTCCGGGCTTCCGCCGGGAAAGTCCGTGCGGCCGAACCCTTCGTGAAACATCGTGTCCCCGGTGAACAGGTCGTTTCCCGCCCGGTAGCACACGCTCCCCGGCGTATGTCCGGGGGTATGGAGCACGGTCAGCTCCACCCCGGCGGCGGTCAGGCGGTCCCCCCCCTGCAGCAGCCGGGTAGCCGGCGGCGCGATGATCTTCGCGCCGATCATCCGGCAGAGGTTTTTCGCCGGGTTGACCAGCATCTCCGCGTCCAGGGCATGGATCCAGATGGGAACGCCTCCCTGGGCCAGGTCACCCACCGCGCCGATATGGTCGAAATGCCCGTGGGTCAGCAAAATGGCCGCAAGCCGCTTCTCCCCCATGGCCCGGCGGATCTTCTCCGGCTCCGCGCCGGGGTCAATCACCAGGCAGTCCTCCCGGCCGGGAAGGGAAAGTAGGTAGCACTGGGTGGCCAGCAGGCCCACGGGGACGGTTTTCACCTCAAGGGCCACGGGTCGTCACGCTCCTTTACAGGCCCAGAAATTCCCGGACGCAGCGGCGATAGGCCGCCACGGGGTCCGCCGCGGCGGTGATGGGACGCCCCACCACAATGTAGTCGCTGCCGCCCTCCCGGGCCCGGGCAGGGGTCATCACCCGCACCTGATCTCCCGTATCCCCGTCCGCAAAGCGGATGCCCGGGGTCACCGTGAGAAAGTCGGGGCCGCAGGCCTCCTTCACCAGCGCCGCCTCCAGGGGAGAGCACACCACGCCCGCCAGCCCCGCCGCCTTGGCGTTGCGGGCATACTGCTTCACGGTGTCGGCCATGGTGGCGTGGATGAGCAGCTCCTGCTGCATGCGCTCCTCGCTGGTGGAGGTAAGCTGGGTCACCGCCAGCAGGGTGGCGCAGCTGCCGTCGGGGCGGGTCAGGCCCTCCTTGGCCGCCTCCATCATGGCGATGGTGCCCGCCGCGTGCAGGTTGGTCATGTCCACATCCAGGGTGGAGAGCACCCGCATGGCCTTTTTCACCGTGTTGGGGATGTCGTGCAGCTTCAGGTCCAGAAAGATCCGGTGGTCACGGGCCTTGATCTCCCGCACGATGGACGGGCCTTCGGCGTAGTACAGCTCCATGCCGATTTTCACATAGGGTTTTTCCTCCTGGAACAGGTCCAGAAAGGCCAGGGTCTTTTCCCGGTTTTCAAAGTCCAGGGCAATGATCACGTCATGTTCCATGGTACGCATCCTCCTTATTTTGTGCCAGGGGATTACACCCGCCGGATCTCCTTCAAATCTTGAATGCCCAGCTCGGCCATGACCTGGGGCAGCTCCTCAATGATGCGCTTGCAGGCATAGGGGTCCACCAGGTTGGCCGCGCCCACCTCCACCGCGGCGGCGCCGGCCATCATCATTTCAATGACATCCCGTGCGGAGGATACGCCGCCCATACCCACCACGGGGATTTTCACCGCGCCGGTTACCTGATACACCATGCGCAGGGCCACTGGGAATACCCCGGGGCCGGAGTATCCGCCCATCACATTGGCCAGCACCGGACGGCGGCGGGCCAGGTCGATGCGCATGCCCAGCAGGGTATTGATCAGGCTGATGCCGTCCGCCCCCGCCTTCTCGCAGGCGCGAGCGATGGCCGCGATATCCGTCACGTTGGGGCTGAGCTTCATGATGACGGGCTTTTTCGTCACAGCCTTTACCGCCCGGGTAACCTCCGCGGCCGCCTCCGGGCTGGTGCCAAAGGCCATGCCTCCATGGCGCACGTTGGGGCAGGAGATGTTCACCTCCAGAAAGGCCACCTGCTCCTCCCCGTCCATGCGGGCGCAACACTCCTCATACTCCTCCAGGGAGAAACCGCTGATGTTGGCCATGATGGGCTTGTGGAAAATGCCGCGCAGGGCGGGCAGCTCATGGCGGATCACGTGGTCGATGCCGGGGTTTTGCAGCCCCACGCTGTTGAGCATGCCGTCCGGGCACTCGGCGATGCGGGGCAGGGGGTTGCCGAATCGCTCCTCCCGGGTGGTGCCCTTGAAGCTTAGCGAGCCCAGGATGTTGATGTCGTAATACGGGGTAAACTCCTGCCCGAAGCCGAAGGTGCCGCTGGCGGGAATCACCGGGTTGTCCAGCTCCACGCCGCACAGTGTCACGGCGGTGCTCACCATACGATCTCCTCCTTCTCCAGCACGGGGCCGTCCTTGCAAATGCGCTTGGTCCCGTACTTGGTCTTGCAGCTGCAGCCCATGCACGCCCCAAACCCGCAGGCCATCCGCGCCTCGAAGCTGTACTGGCCGGGCTTGTCCGTTGCCTGGTACAGGGCCTTGAGCATGGGTTCGGGGCCGCAGGCATAGGTGCTGTCAAACTCCGTTTCTCCAAGGGCGGCGGTGACGAAGCCCCGTATCCCCTGGGACCCGTCGGCGGTGGTCACGTACACGGGAACCCCCAGGGCCTCGAAGTCCTCCCGCAGGAAAACCTCCGCCCCGGTGTTGAAGCCCATGATCACCCGCGGGGATTTGCCCTCCTGCAAAAGCCGCTTGCACAGCCCGTACAGCGGCGGCAGGCCCACGCCGCCCCCCACCAGCAGCGGTTTTTCGCCGCTCCTGGACGTGTCAAAGCCGTTGCCCAGCCCGGTGAGCAGGTCCAGCTCCGCCCCGGGAACCAGTTCCGTCATGGCCTTGGTGCCCTGGCCCACCACCTTGTACACCAGCGTCAGGGAATTCTGTCCCCAGTCGCACACGGAAATGGGCCGGCGCAGGTAGAAGCCCGGCACCTTGATCTGCACAAACTGCCCTGGCCGGGTAATGGCCGAGGTATCCCCCGCCAGCTCCAGGCGGTAGACCGCGGCGGTGAGGGGCGCATGCCCGGTTACGGTGAATTTCATCCGATTCCTTCCTCCTTATAGGCCACGCGCTCCCCGCACAGGGTCAGCACGCAGGCTCCCTGAACCTCCCAGCCGTCAAAGGGCGTGCTCCGGCCCTGGCTTTGGAAGCGGGACGGGTCGATCCGCCAGCTCCGCTCCAGGTCAAACACTGCCAGCTCCGCCCGCTGCCCCGGCTCCAGGCCCCCATCGGTGAAGCTGAAGCGCCGCCGGGGCGCATAGCTCATCAGCTCCACAAGCCGCTCCAGGGAGATGACCCCCTTTTGCACCAGATGGGTATACAGCAGCGGGAAGGCGGTTTCCAGGCCCACAATGCCCATGGCCGAGCCCCGCAGCCCCTTGGCCTTTTCCTCCTGGCTGTGGGGGGCATGGTCGGTGGCGATCATGTCGATGGTTCCGTCGGCAATCCCCGCCAGCAGCGCCTCCCGGTCCGCCGGCTCCCGCAGGGGCGGGTTCATCTTGAAGCGGCCCTCATCCCGCAGGTCATCCTGGGTCAGCAGCAGGTAGTGGGGCGCGGTTTCACAGGTCACGTCCACCCCCCTGGCTTTGGCCTGCCGGATCAGCGCCACGGATTCCTTGCAGGAGACGTGGCACACGTGGTAGGGGCAGCCCGTTTCCTCCGCCAGGCGCAGGTCCCGCTGGATCTGTCCCCACTCGCTCCGGGAGGGGATGCCGGGAATGCCGTGCGCCGCGGCGTAGCTTCCCGCGTGTATGGCGCCTCCCGGAGGAATCAGGGACATGTCCTCGCAGTGGGCCGCGATGCGGCTTCCCGCCGCCTTGCAGCGCTCCATGGCCCGGCGCATGAGCGCCTCCTCCTGCACTCCCCGGCCGTCGTCGGAAAAGCCGGCCACCCGTGGCGCCAAGGCGGCCATGCCGGTAAGCTCCCCCGCACCCTTTTGCCCCAGGGTGATGCACCCGTAGGGCGCCACGCGGACGCAGGCGTCCCGGCGGATGATCTCCTCCTCTTCCGCCAGATGCTCCGGGGTATCGGGGGCCGGGTTCAGGTTGGGCATGGCGCACAGGGTGGTGTAGCCTCCCCGGGCCGCCGCCAGGGTACCGGTCCGCACCGTCTCCTTATAAGAAAACCCAGGCTCCCGCAGATGCACATGCACATCCACAAGACCTGGGACCACCACACAGCCGTGCAGGCAATACACCCGATCCGCCTGCACACCCTCCCCGGGGGAAGAAACAATGCGCCCGTCCTCCACCAGCACATCCTTGGGGACGAGCTTGCCTTGCGCTGGCGTATACGCGCCGGTCAGAAGCATCCTCACAGGGGCATCCTCCTTGTATCGCTATCTAAGCTATTATACGAAAGCCTTCCAGGAAATGCAAGGGGTTTCCCCTGGGAAAAGCGCTCCGCCGTTGACGCCTCGCAGCGGCCGGTGCTATACTGCCTATGCGCCTCCCCGGCGGCCCCTTGCCCTGCTCCATTCAGGGCTTCCACCTGCGCCGCCGGGCAGCCACCCCACCGCCAAGGAGGATGATCCATGGAGCGCTGTACCCTTTGTCCCCGCCGCTGCAATGCCCGCCGCACCCCTCAGGGCGGAAACGGCTTTTGCGGTCTGGGAAGCACCCTGCGCCTGGCGCGCATTGCCCCCCACTACTGGGAGGAGCCGCCCATCAGCGGCGTCCGCGGCACGGGCGCGCTGTTTTTCAGCGGCTGCACCCTGCGCTGCGCCTATTGCCAGAACGGCGAGGTAAGCCACCGCAACCTGGGCCGGGATTTCACCCCCGCCCAGCTGGCGGACAGCATGCGCCGCCTGACGGAAATGGGGGTGCACACCATGAGCTTCATCACCGCCACCCCCTTTGTGGAGGGCATCCTGGAGGCCTTGGCGCTGTACCGGCCTCCGGTGCCCCTGGTATGGAACACCTCCGGCTACGAAACCGTCGAAACCCTCCGCCGCCTGGAGGGCGTGGTGGACGTATACCTGCCGGACCTGAAGCACTTCTCCCCCCGCATGGGACAGCTGTGCGCCAAGGCTCCTGATTACTTCGACGTGGCCAGCGCCGCCATTGCGGAGATGGTGCGTCAGGCCGGCGCGCCCAGCTACGATGCGGATGGGATCATGCGCCGGGGCGTGCTCATCCGTCACCTGATCCTCCCCGGGCTCACCGGGGAGAGCATCGCCCTGCTGGACTGGGTGCACGACCGCTTTCCCGGCATCCCCGTGAGCCTCATGCGCCAGTACGTGCCCATGAACGGCGTGGACATTCCCGGGCTGACCCGATCCATTACCCCCCGGGAATACCGCCGGGTGCGGGACCACATGCGCGCCCTGGAGCTCCCCGGCCTTGAGCAGGAGGCCGCCTCCGCCTCGGAGGAATTCGTGCCCCTGTTCGGCCGGGACGAAAGCTATGTATAGCCGCCATGGAGAGGAGGAACGATCCCCATGCTGTATCACATCGGTGAAAAACTGACGCCCTTTGCCCCAGGGGAGATCCCGGTGTGGGACCAGGTCGCGGCGGTGGCCCGCCCGGAGGAGCTGGACGCCCTGGCCCTGCCCCCTGGCGTGCTGCCCCCGGAGCTCCAGCATGGTCTCAGCGGCATCCGCGGGTGCCGGGTGGTCATCGAGCAGGATCGCCTGTGGGGCGAGCTGCGGGTTCCGGCCAAGGGCCGGCAAGCGGCCAGATCCCTGGCCTTCCTGTGGTGGGGACACAACGTGCTCCTCCTGGACAGCGGCGGCGCGGCCCAGGCCTGCCTGGAAAAAATGCTCCGCATGCGCCCCCACCATGCCGACGGAGCGGACGACCTGATGATGGACTTCTTCCTGGCCCTGATTCTGGATGACACCGCCGAGCTGCAGGCGTTGGAGGACCGCATCCTGGCCCTGGAGCAGGCGGTGCTGGAAAACCGCACCGAGGGCTTCATCCAGCGCATGAGCGCGCTGCGCAAGGAGCTTAACCAGCGCAACCGCTATTACGCCCAGCTGAGCGACCTGGCGCTCACCTTGCAGGAGAACGCCTCCGACCTGATGGACGCCTATAGCCAGAGCAGGCTGCAATATGTACTCCGCCGCCTGAGCCGCCTGCAAAGCGAAACCCAGCTGATTCACGAATACGCCGGCCAGGTGAGCAGCGAGTATCAGGCGCAGGTGGACATTGCCCAGAACCGCATCATGAAGCTGCTGACCATCGTCACCACCATTTTCATGCCGCTTTCGCTGATCGTGGGCTGGTACGGCATGAACTTCGCCAACATGCCCGAGCTGAGCTGGACCTACGGTTATCCTGCGGTGATCTGCCTGAGCCTGCTGGTGAGCGCCGGCTGCGTTTTCTACTTCCGCCGCAAGCGCTATTGGTAAAGCGCCCATACAGCCAACGGCCTGAACGGAGAACCGTGCGCCTCCGTTCAGGCCGTTGATTTTTGTGCTCCAGCATGGAAAGTCCGCGGCCCCTGCCTCTTGAGCAGCTTCTCCCTGCCTTACGGGACTTCCAGCGTCAGGTAACACAGCGCGGCGCCGGGCAACGAAACTCGGTAGCCGCCGGCCGCGGGGCGGAGCTCCGCTTCCTCAGGCGACTCCGGGGCGTCCAGGGTATACAGCCTGGCGCGGGGCGCCTCGGGGCGGTTCCAGCGCAGCGCCGCCTCCACCGCCTGGCCGCCGGGATTGGCGCAGGCCAGCAGCAACCCCCGCTCCAGGCGGAACGTCTTCAGGATGAGCCCCGGGGCGCCGGGCTGCTCCAATAGATCGCGGTCGTCGGTAAAAACGCCGTGGCCGTAGCGGGAAAGCCAGCTCTGGCGCAGGGCGATGACCTGCCGCAGATGCTGGTACGCCGCCGGGTCCCGGCGGAAGGTGTTATCCTCCTCCAGGTCATACACCCACAGGTACGATCCCACGCAGAAGGCCCGGTCCAGCAGGAAGCCGCTTTGACGGGCGATGTGCGCCGGGCGCATGGCGCTGTGGGAGGGCGGACACATCATGTCCACCAGCACATCCTCGGGGAAGGTATACTTGTACAATTCCGGGAAGGCTCCGTTGAAGAACATGGTGGAGATCAGCTGCCCGGACGCTCCGGGGGCATGGATATCGCTGGCCCCCTCGAAAAGCAGCGCCACCCCTTCCTCCGGGTAGCTCTCCCGGATGCGCGCCAGCGCCGCCTCGTAGCCCTGGTTCCAGCCCCCCAGGTCCTTTCCGTGGGCGTGCTCCGCCTGATAGCACAGCAGCCCCCGGGCCATGCCCAGCTGGTCCAGATACATGCTGTCCGCGCCGATGTCCCGTGTCAGATAGGCCACGGTGGCGGTGAGCTTCTCCTGCCATGCCGCCGCCCCGGCGCACATGCAGGCGAAGTTCAGATCCTCCGCCCCGTAGTTTTCCACCACCGGCCGTCCCTCCCGGTCCATGACCGCGCCCTGCCGGCGCAGCTCCTCCAGCTGGGGATAGCTCACGTTGCACAGCCGGGCATTGATGTAAAAGGCCACATGGCCGCCCTCCGCCCGCACCTGACGCAGCGCCTGGCGCAGTTCCTCCTCCGTGCCCAGTGCCGGAGAGGGCGTATACAGCGGAAAGCCGTGGTCAAAGCCGTCCACGTGCCAGCCGGAGAGCAGCAGGTGGTTCAGCCCCATTGCCCGGGCCTGGGCATACAGGGCCGGGATATCCCGGAAGCGGTGCACCACGCCTCCGCCCTGATACTGGAAATCATAGTGGGCCACCAGCCCCGGGCTCTCCATGAACCAGGCGGGGCGGTGGGGACGCGAAAGCGCCGGGCGCTTCACGGAGCGCCGCCAGGCGCGGTAATCCTCCGCGGCGGTATGCCAATCCCCCCGGTAAAGCATCAGCACGCATTCCTCGCTCTCCCAGCTCCCCTGCTCCAGGCAGGGCACATGCCCCAGGGCCAGCCCTACCCCCGGCCACGCCTCCCCGTAGGTGGACGCGCGAATGGACTTCATCCGCAGGGCGTCGTTGCGGCAGGTGAGGTATACGCTCATTTGCAGCAGCGGATTGCTCAGCACCATGTACAGCATGGAGCAGGGGCCCGAGTAGCCGCACTCCCGCTCCCAGCAGCCCCAGCGCGGATTCTTCTCCCCATAGGGGCCGCCCAGGGTGAAGGTATACTGGTATTCCTGCCACTTCCAGGAGACCGCATGGGGCTGCGCGGACAGGGTGGCGGTGGGATTGACGGTCCTGTCCCCGGCATGCACAGGCATGTACAGCTCGTCCCGTGTCCAGTCGTCCCCCAGCCAGATGCCGTTCAGATAGGGGAAGTAGCACTTCTCCACCATTTCCCCGGCCTGATTCTCCAGGCGCACCCGCCAGCGCATGCGCAGGTCCTCCCGCGGCAGCTCCACCGTCCAGACCGCGGCCACCGCCACCGCCTCCCCGCTCTCCATGTCCACCAGGCGCGGGCACGCCACCTCCGCCGCGGCGAAACCTTCCTCCTGGCGCAGGCGGATCTCCGGGCGCAGGGCGCTTTCCCGGCGAATCTCCGCATATTTGGCAGGGCGCAGCTCCCGTCCATCCCGCAGGCGCACCTTCAGCGGCGACGCCTCCTGCCGCAGGTTGCTTTTGAGCATGTTCTCTCCGTTTTCCTCCAGGGCCAATTCCAAGGGTTCGCCGGTGAGGGCGTCCAGCGCTGCGGACACCAGACCGTTGGTCAGATGCAGCCGGGAATGATACATGGTTCGCCTCCTGTAAAAATTAGTTTCTTTTGTGTCTCATTACGCACGAACTTGTATTTCTATCTTTCGCCGCCAGGCGCCGCCTTCCTGCCACGATCCCGGCAGGAAGGCGGTTTTTTCCCCTGCTTCAAACCACCAGCGCCAAATAGGTCGCATACAGCGCCAGCATGGCCGCGCCCTGGAGCCTGGAACCCCTTTGCCGGATCAGCAGCGGCGTCAGCCCCGCCAGCAGCGCCGCCATGCACGCGGGAAAATCCACCGCCAGGCATTGGGCGGACACGGGCAGATGCCCGCCGGAGATCAGCGCGCACAGGGGGAGGATCAGCGTCAGGTCAATGATGTTCGCGCCGATCACGTTGCCCACGCTCAGGCTGTTCTGCCCCTTGCCGATGGCGGTCAGCGTGGTGACCAGCTCCGGCAGGGAGGTGCCCACGGCCACCAGCGTCACGGCCACCACCCGCTCCGGCACGCCCAGCCACAGTGCCAGGCCGCTGCCGCCATCCACCAGCAGCTGGGACCCGCCCACAATGGCCGCCGCGCCCAGCAGGAACTTCAAGCCATTTTCCACCTTGTCCCGGCGGGAGGCCTGCTGACGCTCCCCCGCCTCCTTTTCCTGGCGCATCCCGCGGAGGTTTTCCCCCAGGGCCAGGGCAAAGACCGCCAGCAGCAGCACCATGCCCTCCCAGCCAAACCAGCCGCTCAGGCTGGCCGCCCACAGGGCGGCCATGGCGCACACCAGCAGCGCCGCCTTGCGCCAGCCCGCGCTTCGGCTGAATGCCACCGGCATGCACAGCAGCGCCAGACCCATGATCAGCCCCGTGTTTGCCGTCACCGAGCCCACCGCGTTCCCGATGGCCATGTCCGCCTTGCCCTGCGCCGCCGCCAGCAGCGACACCAACAGCTCCGGCATGGTGGTGGCCAGGGAAACGATGGTCGCGCCGATGACAAACTTGGGAATCCCCGATACCTCCGCAATCCAGCTGGCGGCGTCCACAAACAGATCCCCGCCCTTGACCGTGAGCACGATGCCCAGCATGAACAACCCGACCGTTCCCCAAATTTCCATCCTCATCTTCCTTTCGGCGGAAAAGAAAAAGAGACTTTTCCGCGCAAGTTTATGCACGGATAAGTCTCATGATTTCATGGAATGCCAGGCCAACGCCAGTATGTTGACATTCCCGCGCTCCCGGCGCTCACTACTCCCTTATCGCAAGGGGAAATGCTAGCACGTGGGGCGGCGCTTGTCAACGCCTCAGTCCCCGGTCCCGGAGGGCGGCCCCGCCGTCCCGCGAAAGGCGGCGGGTCAGGCGCCTGCCAAGCGCAGCAGGGCGTTGGCAAAAATGCGCGCGCTCTTCATCAGCCCGGACACGGAGGCGTATTCTCCCGCCTGGTGAGCCAGATCCTCATCGTCGGGGAAAGCCGCGCCAAAGGCGACGCCCTGCTTGAGCACCTTGGCATAGGTGCCTCCGCCGGTGGCATAGGCCCGGGCGGGAAGGCCGGTCTCCTCCTGATAGGCCGCCAGCAGGCAGCGCACCAGCTCGCTGTCCTCGGGCACATGGTGGGGCGGCGTCTGGCCCGTCACCTGCACCTCCACCCCAGGCAGATGCGCCCGGGTGGCAGCGATCAGCGCCTCCTGGTCCGCGGTGACCGGGCAACGGTAATCCAGCGTGCAGGAGATGTTCCCATCCTCCACGCGCATGATGCCCATGTTGCAGCTCAGCGCCCCGGAAACCTCGTCCCGGCAGGCGCAGCCCAGGGAAGCGCCGTCATGCTCCATGCCCACAGCTCTGGCGATGACGGCCAGCGGGCCCTGGACGCCCAGCTCCAGCAGCAGGCGCAGCATCATGCCGATGGCGTTGCGCCGCCCCTCGGGATAGGCGGAATGTCCGGGGATACCCTCCGCGGTGACCTGCACACCCTGGGGGGTGACCTCCGCCTGATAGGGCAGGCCGGTTTGGACGGCAAAGGCTTTCACCTGCTCCGCCAGCGCTTCGTCCCCCGCCAGCAGCGCCTGCGCCACGCCGGGAATCACGTTCATCCGCTCCCCGGTGACCCACCGCTTCACCTGCAGGCCCGTGGCCGCCGCCTGAGCGGTGAGCTGGAAGTGCAGCATACCCTTCTCGGTGTTGATCACCGGGAAGCCCGCGTCCGGGGAGAAGCCCACCTCGGGCATGGCGGCATGCGCGGCATAGTAGGCCATGTCCTCCCAGCCGCTTTCCTCGTCGCAGCCCAGGATGAGGCGAATCTTCTTTTTCAGGGGCGTCCCCGCCAGCTGCAGGGCCTTCATGGCCACCAGGGCCGCGATGACGGGACCCTTATCGTCGCTGGTGCCCCGGCCGTAGATGCGGTCGCCCTCCCGGACAGGGGTGAAGGGGGGCGTCTGCCAGCCGTCCCCGGCGGGCACCACGTCCAGGTGACCCAGCACGGCGATGGTTTCCTCCCCCTGACCCATCTCCGCGTCGCAGGCATAGCCCGCGTAATCCGTTACCGGGAAGCCCAGCGCGCGGATATCCGCCATGGCCGTGTCCAGCATGCGCCGGACCTCCGGACCAAAGGGGGCCTCCGGCGCGGGGGCCGACTTCACCGAGGGCACCGCCACCCAGCGGTTGAGCAACTCCACCAGCGTGGGCTCCAGGCTGTCAAGAATCTGTGTTAGCTTTGCGTCCATTCATCTTTCCTCCCTTGGAATCTGTCCGTCAGGCCGGTTCAGCCCTCGTTCTCCCCGGTTTCCAATGCCACCTTCAGCCGCAGGATGCCTTCCTCCACATAGCGGGCGGGACAGCCGATGTTCACGCGCAGGAAGCCCTTGCCGGCCTCCTCCCCAAAGAATGCGCCGCCGGTGAAGGCCACGCCCGCCCGGTGGGTAAGCCGGGCCAGGGCGGCGTCGTCGTAACCGTAGGCGCGCAGGTCCAGCCAGCCCAGATACGTGGCCTCCATGGGGGTGAGCGCCGCCTGGGGCAGGTGCTCCCGCACCAGCTCGGCCAGCAGGCGGCGGTTGCCGTCCAGGTAGCGCAGCAGGGCATCCAACCACTCGTCCCCGTGGTTGTAGGCGGCGCGGGTGGCTTCCAGGGCAAAGATGTTCCCGCTGCGCACCCCGGCCCGGTCCATCTGTTCCTGTACCAGGCGGCGGATCTCCCCGTCCCGGCAGACCAGGCTGGCCTGCTGCAACCCGGCCAGGTTGAAGGTTTTGCTGGCGGCGCACAGTGTTACCACCTTGGCGCCGCTCAGGCTCAGGCAGGAAACGAAGCGCCCCGGCGCATACACGAAGTCCGCGTGAATCTCGTCGGAGATCAGCGCCACGCCATAGCGGTCCAGCAGCGCCAGCAACGCCTCCAGCTCCTCCCGCCGCCACAGCCGGGAGACGGGATTGTGGGGGCTGCACAGCACCATGGCCTTGGCCCCCTGCTTCAGCAGGGTTTCCAGCTGGGCCAGATCCATGTCGTAGCCGCCGTCCGCCCGGCGAATCAGCGGATTGTCCATCACCCTGCGCCCGGTCTGCTCCACCGAGAAGCGGAAGGGGCCGTACACGGGGCTCTGGATGATCACCCCGTCCCCGGGCTGGGTCAGCGCCAGCAGCGCCAAGCGGATGCCCGTCACCACGCAGGGGATCATAAGCACATCCTCCCGGGTGAAGGCCACGCCATGGCGCCGGGCCCAGAAATCCACCAGGGCCTGGTAATCGTCCGCCTCAGCCTCGGTATAGCCGTAGGTGCCGTGCGCCGCCCGGCTCAAAAGCGCCTGCTGCACCGCCGGCGGGCTGGGAAAGTCCATGTCCGCCACCCACAGGGGCAGGATGTCCCCGCCCTCCCGCTGGCGCAGCTCGTCCCACTTTTCGCACCGGGTGCCCATGCGGTAGATGCCCTCGTCAAAGTATTCTTTTGTAAATTCCATGCTTTAGCCTTCCTTCTTCAGGGGGTCCCGGGCGCACAGCACCCAGAAGCCGCCGGATTTTTTCACCGTTTCCACCTGCCCGAACAGGGTTTGCAGATACTTCACGCAGCTCTCCGCTCCCTGCTGCTTGCGGATGACCAGGCACAGCCCGCCCCCAGGCAGCAGCGCCTCCGCGCTCTGGGCGAAGAGGCGGTAGATCACCTGCTTTCCGGCGCGGATGGGCGGATTGGTCACCACCCAGTGGAAGCGGCGGCCGGCCAGGGCGTCGAATCCGTCGCTCTCCAGCACCTCCACCCGCACGCCGTTGGCATCGGCGTTTCTGCGGGCCAATGCCAGGGCCCGGCGGTTCACGTCCACCAGCGTCAGCTCCAGCTCCGGCTGCGCCTTTTTCAGGGCGACGCCCACCGGCCCCCAGCCGCAGCCCAGGTCCAGCACGGACCCGGAGAGCGGGGGCAGGGCCGCCAGCAGCAGCTCCGTGCCCTTGTCCAGCTCGCCCCGGGAGAATACCCCCGCGTCCGTCTCAAAGCGCAGGGTGTACCCGCGGTACAGCGCCGTGCAGCTCGCCGGCCGGGAGGCGCTGGCAGGCTCGGCGGTGTAGTATTGATCGTTCATGGGTTCGCCTCCAGGGCCGCGTCCCGGTACAGGGCGGCTTCTTCTTCGCCGGTGAGCTCCCGCCAGGTTCCCGGCTCCAGCGCCGGGTCCAGGGTCAGGGAGCCGAAGGTGAGCCGGGTCAAGCGGAGCACCGTCCGCTCCCGGGCCTCGAACATGCGCTTGATTTGATGAAACTTGCCCTCCCGGACCCGGACCAGGGCCAGGGAACACACGGGCCCCGAGGAGAGCACGGTCATCTCCGCGGGCAGGGCGACAAAGTCGCTCAGGGGGACCCCCTGGGCGAAAGCCTCCTCATCCGCGGCGGAAAGCGGGCCGTCCACCTCCGCCTGGTAAGTTTTCCACACATGGCGGCGGGGGGAGAGCAGGCGATGGCTCAGCTCCCCGTCGGTGGTCAGCAGCAGCAGCCCCGTGGTATCCTTGTCCAGACGGCCCACGGGCATGCATCCCATGGCCCCGTAGGCAGGGGGCAGCAGGTCCATCACCGTGGGTTGCCGCTTATCCCGTGCGGCGGTGAGCAGCCCGGCGGGCTTGTGGAGCATCACATGCCGGCGAAGCCGCCCGTCCACGGCCTGCCCGTTGACCTCCAAAGGCGTATCCTCCGTGGGAAAATCCTTTCCCGGGTCACGGACGCACGCTCCGCCAGCGCGCACCGCCCCGGCGCGGATCAGCCGCTGCGCCTCCGTGCGGCTGCCCAGGCCCAGGGTAACCAGCCAGCGATCCAGCCTCATGCGTCCGCCGCCTCCGTTTGCTTTGCCGGGGCGCAGCCGGCCTCCTGGGCCAGCGCCTGGGCGAAGGCCGCGGGGATCAGCGCCTTCAGGGGCAGCAGCGGGCACAGCAGCACCAGGAAGGCCGCCCCCACCAGGTACAGGTTATCCGTCAGCGGAGGCAGGGACACGCTGCCCGTGGCCAGCCCGTTCACGGCCACCACCAGCTGGGACACATACTCCCGGCCGATCATCATCACCGCCACAAGAAAGGGCAGAAAGGTCAGCGCGCCCACCAGGTTGGCCGCAAACAGCCCTCCGCGATGGCCGCGCACCGCGCTCCCGGGCAGACCCCGGGCGTCCCCGTGCCGCCGCCAGGAAAGGAACGCCATGCCCACCAGCAGCAGCACCACCGTCAGCCCATAAATGCCAAAGCCCACCATGAGTCCCTTGGTGAACTTGCCCCCGCCCAGGCTCATGAAAAAGCGCATCAGCGTGAACGCATCCACCATGCCCGTATAGGCCAGGGCCATGGCCACGGTCACCCCCAGGCAGGGCAGGCCCCACAGAAGCAGCCACAGCCCCTGTCGCAGGCTGCGCCCCAGCTGCCGGCCATAGCTTTGGAAAGAGACCACCGCCAGCAGCGGATATCCCTCCCCGTCCAGCAGCCGGGCCAGGGCCAGGGCCGCGTTCTGCCGCATGGGCAGCACCAACAGCACCAGCAGCGCCGGGCAGAGCCAGGCCAGGGGCGCGGCCTGGGGCACGGACAGGAACAGCAGCGGCGAAAGGGCAATCAGGCACACCAGCGCCTGCAGCAACAATCCCTGCATCAGCGCGCCGAAATGGGCGGTATACGTCCGCCAGGCGCGGAGCAGCACTTGCCGTATCTTCATAAAATGCAGCGTCCTCCTTGCGTGTAGCATCCCTGCCCATTATACCCAAGGCGGAAGGGAATTGCAAACATTTCACATTTCATGGTAGAATAAGCAATCATCTTTTTCTGACGTTTTCAGAAGGGAGGCCCTGCCGCCATGCGCGTTACCCTCGCCGGGCTGAGCAGCCAGTACATTCACGTCACCCTGGCCCCCTGGTGCCTGCGCCACGCCGCACGCAAGGCCGGCCGGCCCGAGGAGATCGCCCTGTGCGAAATGAACGTCAACGAACCCGAAGAGCGGCTCATGCGCCGCCTGCTGGACACGCGCCCGGACCTGGTGGGCTTTTCGGTCTATATCTGGAACCGCGCGCTCACCGCCCGGCTCATCCGCCGGCTGAAGGCGGCCTTTCCCCGCTTGATGGTGCTGGTGGGCGGGCCCGAGGTCACCTGGTCCCCGGAGGAAACCTTCGCCCAGATGCCCTGCGACTTTCTGCTTCGGGGCGCAGGGGAGGAGAGCTTTCCGCTGCTGCTGGCCGCCCTGGCGGGGGAGACGCCCCTGGAAAGTGTGCCGGGGCTGTGCCGCCGCGCCCCGCAGGGGCTGATCCTCTCCCCGGAGGTTGCCCCCGCGCCGCCGCCCGACCCCGGCGTCTACGACGGGGAGTACCTGGCTGCGCTGGACGGGCGCATGGCCTATGTGGAAACCTCCCGGGGCTGTCCCTTCTCCTGCGCCTTCTGCCTGAGCGGCCAGGGGGAGCCGGTGCGCTTCCTCCCCCAGGAGGAGGCCCTGGCGCTGCTCATCCGCGTGGGCCAGAGCGGCCCCGGCATCGTCAAGCTCATCGACCGCACCTTCAACTGCCGCCGGGACCGGAGCGCCTACCTGCTCCGTGGGCTGATTGCCGCCCGGCAGCGGGGGGAATTGGGGGATGTATGCTACCACCTGGAGGTGGGCGCGGACCTGTTCGACGCGGAGCAGCTGGCGCTGCTGGCCGGCGCGCCGGCAGGGCTGTTCCAGCTGGAGGCAGGAATCCAGTCCTTCCACGGGCCCACCCTGGACCGCTGCCGCCGGCGCACGGACATGGCCCGGCTGGAAAGCAACCTCCGCGCCCTGCTGGCGCCGGGCAACATCCACATCCATATCGATCTCATCGCCGGGCTGCCCCAGGAGGACCTGCCCACCTTCATCGCTTCCTTCAACCGCGCCTACGGCCTGCAACCGCACATGCTGCAGCTGGGCTTTTTGAAGCTGCTGTACGGCAGCGCGCTGCGGGAGGAGGCGGAGGCCAACCAATGCCGCTTCAGCCCCGACCCGCCCTACGAGGTGCTCTCCACCCGCTGGCTGAGCTATCAGGATCTGTGCCAGCTCAAGGACGTGGAGCAGGCCCTGGAGCGGCTGTACAACAGCGGCAAGTTTCAGCGCACCCTGGCCTGGGCCCTGCCCCTTACGGGGCTGACCCCCTATGCCTTCTACCTGGCCATGGGCAGGCGCATGGGCGAAATTCCCGGCAGCCTGAGCCACGACCGGCTCACCCTGCTGCTCCATGGCTTTCTGGCGGAATCCGGGCTGGACCCCGAGGAAATACGCGACCGCCTGGTCTGGGACCGCCTGGCCACGGACAACACCGGCTATCTGCCCCCGCCGCTCCAGCGGGACCCCGCCGCGCTCAAGGAGGCCGCCCGGCGCTACCGGGCGCTGCACCCGGAGGCCCGCCACACCCGCTTCGCGCTGGTGGAGGGCGGCGCCACGCTGCTGGCGGCGGCCTGGACGGCCGTGCATCCCGTCACCCGGCTGGGGGCGGTCGACGCCCTCCCGGCCCCGCACCCCAAGGAGTGCGAAAGGAGAATGCTTTCATGATTCCGGTGCATTACAAGTACAAGAACTACGGCAAGCTCGCTCCCCGGGCCACGGCCTACAGCCGCGCCCTGGGCATTTTCACCAGCTTGGTGGCCATGGTCATGTGGGGCTTCCTCTGGGCGGCCCTGTGGGGGTTCGTGCTGTGCAATTGGCTGGAGGAGGGCGTCGCCTACGGCATCGCCTTTGTTTCGCTGATCCCCTTCTACTGGCTGCTGCTCCGGCTGAAAAAACGCCTGGTCGCCAAAATCGACAGGCTGGCCCAGCGGGAGCTCCAGGCCAATCTGTCCAAGTAAGCCTGTGCGGCAGGGCCGCATTCCGCAAAAAAAGGCAGGCACAACGCCCGTAGCGCATATGCCTGCCTTTTGGTTTGCTTTCATCCGCCTGTCAGATCAAAAATCGCACCAGGGACACAAAGGGGGACAGCAGGGTAATCACCGCCATTTTGCCAAAGGAAGCGTCTTGCGGCTCCACAGCGCCCGGCGCGTAGGTCCCGCCATCCCACAGCAGGCTTTCCGCCCACAGGGACGACAGGTTCTCCGCCAGCTGGGCGTTCAGCTCCCTGCTGTACACCGCCAGCATCAGCTCCGTATTTAGATAGGCGCTGCGAGGGTCAAAATTGAACGAGCCGATTACGCTCAGCGTGTCGTCCACCAGCACGGATTTGGTGTGCATGGACCAATCCCCCTGGAATTCCCACAGGGGCGCGCCCAGGTCCTCCGCCATGGCGCGGTGAATGGTGTAGTCCGCCGAGGCGATGATGTTGTTGCCGCTCTGGCGGCTGTTCACCAGCAGCCGGACATCAGCGGGCGCGGCGGCGCACACCTGCGCCAGGCGCTCGCGCATGGGCGCATCCATCACCAGGTAGGGCGTTACCATCCACAGCCGTTCCTGAGCGCCGGCCATCAACTGGCACAGGCGGTTCCACACCACGGGCGCGGAGGGCAACGGAGCGGTGGGGTTGGTGAGCAGCAGGGTCCTTTCCACGGGGACCATGTCCGCCATGGGGTCCGGCAACGTCAGGGGAAGGGCGGCGGACAGCTCCGCCCACAGCGCGGCCAGGGCTTCCCGGCACTGGCGCACGTCCGCCCGCTCCAGGGCGGCGGGGTCGTCGTAGCGCAAGGCGCACACGGACGAGGACCACATTTCGTCAAAGTAGGCCCGCATCTGCGCCGCCGCGTCCCGCTTGGCCGGGTCGGTGCGGTAGAGCAGCACATCCTGATCGTAATTGTAGCTGGGATCGCCCTCCCCGGTAAGGAATTCGTCGGAGATGTTTCGCCCGCCCAGCAGCAGCCAGGCATCGTCCACCAGAAAGAACTTCTCATGGTAGCGGGCGTTGAGCCCCTGGGGCGCAAGCAGATTTACGGGATTGTAAAACTTGATCTCCACGTTGGGGTGCTCGCCCAGGGCGGGCCCCAGGGGATCGTTGCCCAGGTTGATCCAGCCGATGAGCCCGTCGGTGATCAGGCGCACCTTTACGCCCCGGTCCGCCGCGGCCAGCAGCGCGGCGGCGACCTTCCGTCCGCTGTCGTCCGCCGCAAAAATATAGCTTCCCAGGTCGATGGAATCCTGCGCCGAGGCGATCAGCGCCAGGCGAATCTCCAGGGCCTGCTGCCCGGTGGTGATCAGCAGCGCGCGATTGGCGTCCGGGTCGGAGGCCTCCGCCTCCATCCAGGCGGTATCGGCCTGCGCTTCGGGGGTCAGCTGGGGTGGAAGGGCGCAGGGCAGCAGCGCCGCCAGGGCATACGCCAGCAGCAAAAGCAGCGCGCCCCGGCGTATCCGGCGGGGGTGCCGCCGCTTTGGGGTTGGTGAAACAGTCACGTTCAGCCGCTCCTCTTCATCCGTGGTGGTTTTACGGCTCCGGGGAAGCGTCCTCCAGGCCGGCGTTCACGCACAGCCGCTGGAGCACCCGGAGAAAGACCGCATGGTCCTCGGGAGAAATGCCGCGAAAGAGCCGGCGGTTGAAAAGCGCCTGGGCCTCGCGACCGCAAGCCACGGCCTCCGCCGCAGGGGGCAGCATGGACAGCCGCACCACCCGGCGGTTCCGGTCCTCCACCCGGCGGGCCAGCATGCCCCGCCGCACCAGCTTTTCCACGGTGGCGGATACGTGGCTCTTGCTCAGCCCCCGCACCTTCACCACGTCCGTGGCGGTATCATAGCCGGGATGGTTGGCCAGGAACAGCAGCACGTCCAGCTCGCCCCGCGTCAGGTCCGTGCGGGCCTGAGCCTCCGCCATGCAGCGCTCATACAGCCGCGCCACCGCCTGGCGCAGTTCAAACAGCTCATGCATGCCGGCTCTTCCTCTCTTCCATTTCCCGCATGCAGGCGGTAAACTTCACCCGGAACAGCAGCGCCGTTACCGTGACGGCGATGGTATCCGCCACCGGCTCGGCCAGGAAAACCGCCATCACCTTGTCCGGCAGCAGGGCGGGGAGCAGGTAGATCAGCGGGATCAGCAGAATCAGCTTGCGCAGCGCCGCCAGGAACAGGCTGTTCTTGGCGTTGCCCAGGGCCACGAACGTCTGCTGGCAGCTGAGCTGAATGCCGAAGAGCACCGACGCGGCCATGTATACGCGCACCGCGGGAATGGCGTAGGCGATCAGCTCCGGGTCCGGGGTGAACATGCCGATATACATCTGCGGGAACAGCATGGTGGTGGCCCACAGCACGCCCGCATAGATCATGGCGCAGCGCAGCAGCAGCCAGAAGGCCCGGCGCACCCGGTCCGCCTTGCCGGCGCCATAGTTATAGCTGATGATGGGCTGCGAGGCCTGGGTCAGGCCGTTTAGCGGCAGCATGGCAAACTGCATGATGCTGGTGAGTATGGTCATGGTGCCCACCGCCAGGTCGCCGCCATAGGTGCGCAGGGAGGTATTGAAGCACACCGCCAAGAGGCTCTCGGTGCTCTGCATAATGAAAGGGGAAAGCCCCAGCGCCACGCAGGGCCCGAGCAGTTTCCAGTCCAGGCGCAGGCTGGAAAGCCGCAGGCGCAGCATGGTCTTGTTCCCGGTCAGGAAGCGTACCACCCACAGCGCGGAAACCCCCTGGGAGATCACCGTGGCCAGCGCCGCGCCCCTTACCCCCATGTCCAGCGCAAAAATGAAGATGGGGTCCAGCACCGTGTTGATCACCGCGCCGATGAGCACGGTGAGCATGCTGGTCTTGGCAAAGCCCTGGCAGGTAATGAAGGCGTTCAGCCCTAGGGCAGCCTGCACAAACAGCGTGCCCAGGGCGTAAATGTGCATGTACTGCTCCGCGTAAAGGATGGTATCCTGGCTGGCGCCGAAAAGCAGCAGCAGCGGCCGGTTCCAGATCACCAGCACCACCGTCAGCAGCACCGATAGCGTCAGCAGCAGCGCCGTGCAGCTGCCCAGGATCCGCTCCGCCTCCCGGTTGTCTCCCCGCCCCATGGCAATGCTGGCCCGGGGCGCGCCGCCGGAATATACCAGCGCCGCAAACGCCGACACCAGCATGATCAGCGGGAAGCACACGCCTACCCCCGTCAGCGCTTGGGTCCCCACCGTGGGGATGTGGCCGATGTAGATCCGGTCCACCAGGTTGTAGAGCATATTGACCACCTGCGCGGTGATCGCCGGCAGCGCCAGGCGGGCCAGCAGCTTGCCCACCGGCGCGGTGCCCAGGTCAGGTTGTTTTTGCATGCGTCCTCGTCCTCTTTCCTCGCTTCGTTTGCGAACCGTTCGTTTGCGAACTATGCTATTGTACCGCAGCGGCAGACGAAGCGCAAGCCCTTCCGCAGAAAAAAAAGCGCCATCCTCCCCTTGCGGCCAGGCGGCGGGATACGCGCCGGGAGCGGGCCCTGCCGCGCCTTGACATATGCCGGCGCTGCTGCTATCCTGTATCCACATGCCGCGAAGTTTCGGAGGTGGCGTATGAAGCGTCTTTCCGTGCTGATCAAGCCCGTGTCATCCAGCTGCAACATGCGGTGCGCCTATTGCTTCTATGCTGATGAAAGCAGCCGGCGCATAACCCCCTCCTATGGGCGCATGGACGCGGAAACGCTGCATGGCGTGCTGGAGCATCTGTTCGCGGGCATGACCCGCGGGGATCAGGCGACCATCCTGTTGCAGGGCGGCGAACCCACGCTGGCGGGGCTGGACTTTTGCCAGGCATTGACGGATGGCTGCCAGGCGTACGCACCCCCAGGAGTTCAGGTACACTATGCGCTGCAAACCAACGGCCTGTTGCTGGATGACGCCTGGTGCGCCTTTCTGCGGCGGCAGGGCTTTCTGGTGGGGCTATCCCTGGATGGGCCCGTTGGGGTGCATGACGCGCTGCGCAGGGATTTGCAGGACAAGGGCACCTATGAACGGGTGATGCAGACCAAGAAGCGCATGGACCGCCATGGCGTGACGTACAACATTCTGCTGGTGCTCACCAGCGCGCTGGCCCGACGCCCCTATGCCCTGTGGAATTTTCTAATGAAAAATCAGCTGCGGTATGTGCAGCTGATCCCTTGCCTGGGGCCGCTGGAGGGCGGCCTTCCCGCCCATGCGCTGACGCCCAGGGACTATGCGGCGTTTTACTGCGCTTTGTTTGATCTTTGGTATGACGCATACGCCAGCGGCTGCTACGTGAGCGTCAAGCTGTTTGACGACTATATCCGCCTGCTGGCTTATGGGGAATGCAACGCCTGCGGGCTGCTGGGCGTTTGTTCGCCCCAGCTGGTGGTGGAGGCGGATGGCAGCGTCTATCCCTGCGATTTCTACGCCTTGGATGCCTATCGGATGGGCAGCCTGGCCCGTCAGCCGCTCTCCGAGCTGCTCCAGGCGCCTGCGATGCAAGGCTTTCTGAACCGCGAAACGGCGGAAAACCCGCTGTGCCAGGGCTGTCCCTTTTCCCGCATTTGCGGGGGCGGATGCCCGCGCATGCGCCGGGAGGCGTACTCCGCCGGGCCGGACAGCGTGTGTGGGCATGGCGCTTTCCTGGCGCACGCGCTGCCCCGCATGATGCGCATCGCGCAGGAGTTGCCCCCTGCGGAGCATGTCAGCCAGCCCTAGGCGGCTGCCGCGCCTTGGGGCGGACGCATGCTCAAGCCTGCGGCTCCTTGGGAATCAGGTTCAGCAGCAGGTTTACCCGGAACAGCTCCCCTTCCGTGTCCACGGACATGGAACCCTGATGCCGCTCAACCGTGGCCCGTACAGAAGTGAGGCCGTATCCCTCCCCCTCGTGCTTGGTGGAGAGGAAGCGTCCGTCCTTGTAGCGGATGTGCCCGTCATAGCTGTTTTCCACAATGAGGCAGAGCAGATCCCCGTTCAACTGACAGATGACCCGAACATTTCGCTTGCCCTCAGGCTGGGACATGGCGCCCTCAATGGCATTCTCCAGCAAGTTGCCCAGAAGCACGCACAGTTCCGCGTCGGAAGCGTTGAGAGTTCCCGGCAGGGAGATGTGCCACTCCATGGCGATCCCCTGGGTGCAGGCCAGGTTGTCATAATATCCGGCCAAGGCGTTCAGGGCGGGATTGGCAAAGATCAGGCGCAGTTCTTCCTGTTCCTGCGCTTCGAGGGTTTGCAGGTAGGTTTTCAGCCCGGTCAGGTCCCCCTGGGCGGCCAGGTTGTTGAGCACGCGCAGGTGCTGGCGAAAATCGTGGCGGAGCCTGCGGGTCTCCTGAATGTAGCTGTTCAGCGCGGCATACTGGTTGGCCTGCGCGGCAAGAAAATGGTTCTCCTCCCGCAGGGCGACGCTTTCGGTAATGGAATGGGCAATGCGGTAAAAGAATTCGATGAGAAATGCCATCAGCGCCAGCAGAAACAGCAGCAGAACCGCGCCCAGCGGCTGTATGCGCCGGACCAGCACGGTGCGATAATCCTCCGGCGTCATGGCGATGAACAACACCAGGTGCGCCAGAGGAATCAACCACACAATGCGCCAGGCGGACAACTGCGAAAACGAGCTGATCAACCATCCCACACGGGTCTGCATCAGCGGCCAGAACAGCGCTGCCGCCAGCACGCCAATGCCCAGCTGCACCGCAGCCGACAAAAGCAGAGGCGTGCGCTCGGCGTTGACCGCCTCCTGGCGCGCCAGCAGCACATCCGTAAACACCCCGCAAAAGCCCATGATCGCAGCGGCGGTAAGGAAAATAAACAGCGCCTGCAGCCAATGGATTTGCACCAGCATGCAATACAGCGCAAAAAACACCAGCATGCAGGGAACAAGCAGAACGTTCTCCGGCCAACGGGTAAACGTCAGCACCGCCGCCCCCACTGCGGCAAACAGCAGGATCGCGCCTATTTCTGCCAAAACGAACGCCCGCTCGCTCACCCGCAGCCGGTTGCGCACCGGCGCCAGGCATAGCAGCGCCGCCGGCAGGCATAGTAGCAGTTCCAAAAAATATCGTCCCCATATATCCCAGCGCACGCCGTTTCACTCCTCCAGATGATGTAAAATGCGCAGGTTTCACACATTTCCCTGGCTTTTTTCTTTTGGGCAAGCGCTTCCGCTGACGCGGATGCGCGGGCGCGACCGTAACAAAGGCTCAGAAAAACGGCGGACTACCACCTGTCCTTCCGTCTTTCGCCATCCGTCCGGCGCTCTTGCTTCCAGTATAATACACTCGGAGATGCTTGAAAAGCGATATTCACGAAGTATAAGCGCCTTTTTACGAAGTAAAGGGTTTCCTGCGGCGAAAAATGCAAAAAAATTCGTCCCCTCCAGCGGCAGGAGACAAAAAAACGCCGCGGGGCGCTCCCGGAAAGAGGGAACGCCCCGCGGCGCTGAAAGCGCTTAACTGCGGATGATCGCGCCGTATTTGTCTGCGGCGGTCTTGAGAATCTTGTCCATGGCAGCGGATACCTCCTGCTCGGTGAGGGTGTGGTCCGCGCCCCGGAAGACGAAGGAGAAGGCCACGGACTTCATGTCCGCGCCCAGGGCGGCGCTGCGGTACACGTCGAAGAGCTTCACATCCTCCAGAATGGGGCCGGCGGCCTTGGCCATATCCGCCATCAGCGGGCCCACGGCGGTGGACTCGGCCATCACCAGGGACAGGTCCCGGCTCACGGCGGGATAGCGGGGCATGGGCTTCACCGCGCCCATGGGCTTGGAGAGTTCGGCGATGGTCTCCAGGCTCATCTCCGCCATGAGGGCCCGGGCGGGCATGTCGAATTGCTCCCGCACAGCGGGGTGCACTTCGCCCAGGGTGCACAGCACGGTTTCCCCTTGCACCAGGCGGGCGCAGCGGCCGGGATGATGGTAGGGCTCCCCGCCGGGCACGATGTCGTAGGCGATGCCCCGGTGGCGCAGCAGCTGCTCCACCGCCCCGCGCAGGGCGTAGAAGTCCGCGTCCTTGCCATAGATGCCCAGGCAGAGCATCTGGGTCTCGGTGGGCAGGCCCTCCTGGGTGGGATGCAGCGGATCGAACACCGCCGCGGCCTCGTAGAGGCGGGCAGCCTCGTTGCCGTGGTTCATGTTCAGGGCCAGGGTTTTCAGCATGCCCGGCGCCATGGTGGAGCGCATGACGGAGGTATCCTCGCCCAGGGGGTTGCGGATCTGCAGGGGCTGCAGCCGCGGATCGCCGGCGGGCAGGTTCAGCTTTTCAATATCCCGCGGGCTGAGGAAGGAGAAGTTCATAATCTCATAATACCCCATGCCCTGCAGCTGCCCGGCCAGGTCATCCTTCAGGCGCATGCGGTCGCTGCGCCCGCCGGGGGTGGTTTCGCCCCGGAGCAAGGTGGAGGGGATGTTATCGTAGCCGTAGATGCGCAGCACTTCCTCGGAGAGGTCAGCCTCGCCTTCCACGTCCTGGCGGAAATCAGGCACCACGGCGGAGATGTCGTCGCCCTGGCGCTTTACGTCGAAGTACAGCGCGGTGAGGATGCGCTCGATCTCCTCCGGGGGGATGTCCACGCCCGTGCGCTGGGCAATGCGCCTGCAGGAGCCGGTGACCACCTGCCGCTGGGCGGGGTTGGGATACAGGTCGATGACGCCGCTGACCACGTCCCCGGCGTCCAGCTGATTGATCAGCTGGCAGGCGCGCTCCATGGCCTCCATGGCCGTTTTCACGGACACGCCCTTTTCAAACCGGCCGGAGGACTCGGTGCGGATGCCCAGGGCACGGCTGGTCACACGGGTGGCAGCCCGGTCGAACACCGCGCACTCAAACATCATGGTGTGGGTCTTTTCGGTGATTTCGCTCTCCTCGCCGCCCATGATGCCCGCCACGCAGGAGGGCTTGCGGGCGTCGCAGATCACCAGTTGGCCGGGGGTGAGGGCGTGGGCCTTGCCGTCCAGGGTGGTGATGTGCTCGCCCTCCGTGGCCCGGCGCACAATGATGTGATGGCCTTCCACCATGTCCAGGTCGAAGGCGTGCATGGGATGGCCGGTCTCCAGCATGACGAAGTTGGTGATATCCACCACGTTGTTGATGGAGCGCATGCCCGCCCCGTGCAGGTACTTGCGCAGCCACATGGGGGAGGGCCCCACACGGACGTCCTTGATGACCCGGGCCACGTAGCGGGGGCACAAGTCAGGGTCCCGGACCTCCACCTGCACATAGTCATGGATATCCCCGCCGCACTCCTGCACGGTGATCTCCGGCTTATGGAAGGTGGAGCCGCAGGCCACGGCAGTCTCCCGGGCCACGCCCCACACGCTCAGGCAATCGGGCCGGTTGGCCAGCACCTCGAAGTCCATCACCGTGTCGTCGATGCCCAGGATGGGCCGCACGTCCGCGCCCAGGGGATAATCCTCCTGGAAGATCAGCAGCCCCGCCGCGCCCACGGAGGGGTACAGCTCCACGGGCACGCCCAGCTCGTCGGAGGAGCAGAGCATGCCCTCGCTGGCCACGCCCCGCAGCTTGCCCTTCTTGATTTTCACGCCGCCGGGCAGCCGGGCGCCCACCTTGGCCACGGGGACCAGAATGCCCGCCTCGCAGTTGGGCGCGCCGCAGACGATCTGCAGGGGCGCCTCCTCGCCGATGTCCACGGTGGTGACGCGCAGGTGGTCGCTGTCGGGATGGGGAACGCAGGTGAGCACCCGGCCCACCACCACGTTTTCCACCTCGGCGCCCAGGTTTTCATAACCCTCCACGCCGTCCCCGCACATGATCATGCGGTCCATATACGCCTGGGGCTCCAGGGAAACGGGGGTATAGGCCCCGATCCATTGCATGGGAATCTTCAATGTCAAACGCCTCCTTGCGGCAGTAACAGTCTTTTTCTTTGGTCAGGGCGGGCCGCCGGGGTCACCGGAACTGGCCCAGGAAGCGCAGGTCGCCCTCGTAGAGCAGGCGCATGTCGGGGATGCTGTAGCGCTGCATGGCGATGCGCTCCAGGCCGATGCCGAAGGCAAAGCCGGAGTAGACGCTGCTGTCGATGCCGCACATCTCCAACACCTTGGGGTTGACCATGCCGCCGCCCAGCACCTCGATCCAGCCGGTGCCCTTGCACACCCGGCAGCCCTTGCCGTGGCAGGCCGCGCAGGTGAGGTCCACCTCGGTGGAGGGCTCGGTGAAGGGGAAGAAGCTGGGGCGGAAGCGGGTGGTGATGCCCTTGCCGTACAGCCGCTCCGCAAAGGCGTTCAGCGTGCCCCGCAGGTCGGCCATGGTCACATCCTTGTCCACCACCAGCCCTTCCATTTGATGGAAAACAGGGCTGTGGGAGGCGTCCACCTCGTCGGCCCGGTACACACGGCCGGGGCAGATGACGCGGATGGGGGGCTTGCGGGTGAGCATGGTCCGCGCCTGCATGGGGGAGGTATGGGTGCGCAGCACCACGTTGTCGTCGATATAGAAGGTATCCTGGGCATCCCGGGCGGGATGGTTCTTGGGGATGTTCATCAGCTCGAAATTATAGTGGTCCAGCTCCACCTCGGGACCTTCCACCACCTCGAAGCCCATACCCGTGAAGCAGTCCACCATTTCGTTCATGCACAGGGTGATGGGATGGGCGCTGCCGCGGAGGGGCAAGGCGCTGGGCTGGGTCACGTCGATGGCTTCCCGGCGCAGGGCCGCCTCCTGCTCGATGGCCTTGAACTCCTGCAGTTTCGCGTCCAGCATGGCGGTGAACGCTTCCCGGGCCTGGTTGATCAGCTGGCCCGCCTGGGGGCGCTCCTCGGGGGAGAGCTGGCCCATGCCGCGCAAGAGCGCCGTCAGCTCGCCCTTTTTGCCCAGCACCTTCACCCGCAGGTTTTCCAGCGCCTGGGTGCCGTCCAGGGCCTGCATTTCCTCGGCGACATGCTGGCGGATCTCGGCGATTTTTTCCTTCATATCCATGGATGTCCGCTCCTTCCTTTGTTACGGGCGGCGGCAAAGAAAAAGCCCTCGTCCCCTTTGCATGGGACGAAGGCGTACTGCCGCGTGTTACCACCCAATTTCCGCACGGGAGCCAATGGCTCTGATGCGCTCGATGCCTTTCACGGGGCCGAATCGTCGCCGCCTAGTAGGCCGTGCCTTTCAGCGGCGCAGCTCGGGAGGGAATTTCCTGCGCTCCGCCGGGCGGCTCGCACCAAGCGCCGCCCTCTCTTGGGGCCGGAGGGGAATGCAGGCGTTGTTCTCCGTCATCGCCTTTGCTGGTATAGCGGGATTATAGCACGATCCCGCGCCCTTGTCAAAGGGGAAAAACCGCGTTTCTTTCCTTCGGCTTGTGGGATGGCGCCGGATGTGGTACAATACCGACTTGGCGCCCCTGGCGCAAAAAACTTTAGAACAGGAAAGTAAGAAAAAACATGACGTTTGCATCCATGCACCTGATGCCCCAGCTGCTGCAGGCCGTGGCCAAGAGCGGCTATGCGCAGCCCACGCCCATCCAGGCGGCCACCATTCCCCTGGTGCTGTTCGGCAGGGACGTGCTGGGCTGCGCCCAGACGGGCACCGGAAAAACCGCGGCCTTCGCCCTGCCCATTTTGCAAAACCTGTCCCGCCGTTCGGTCCGCCCCAGCGATCCCCGGCCCATCCGCGCCCTGATTCTCACCCCCACCCGGGAGCTGGCCCAGCAGATTCAGGATAATTTCGCGGCCTATGGCAAGCAGCTGGCGCTGCATTCCTGCGTGCTCTTCGGCGGGGTGAACCAGAACGCCCAGGTGGAGGCCCTGCACCGGGGCGCAGACATCGTGGTGGCCTGCCCCGGCCGCCTGATGGACCTGATGAACCAGGGGTACGTGCGCCTGGATGATGTGGAAACCTTTGTGCTGGACGAGGCGGACCGCATGCTGGACATGGGCTTTATCCATGACGTGCGGCGCATCGCCGCCAAGCTCCCGCCCAAGCATCAGACGCTGCTGTTTTCCGCCACCATGCCCTCGGAAGTGGAAGCCCTGGCCATGCAGCTGTTGCACAACCCCGAAACGGTGAAGGTGGACCCGGTTTCCTCCCCGGTGGAGGCCATTGAGCAAACCCTGTATTATGTGGACAAGGCCAACAAGAAGCATCTGCTGGCCCAGCTGCTTCGCGATCCCCAGGTGGAGAACGCTCTGGTGTTTTCACGCACCCGCCACGGGGCGGACCGCATCGTTCGGGATCTGGCCAGGGCGGGTATCCCCGCCGCGGCCATTCACGGGGACAAGAGTCAAAATGCCCGTCAGGCAGCCCTGGACAGCTTCAAGCGCGGGGACAGCAAGGTGCTGGTGGCCACGGACATCGCCGCCCGGGGCATCGACATCGCCGGGCTCAGCCATGTGTTCAACTACGACCTGCCCAACGAGCCCGAGGCCTACGTGCACCGTATCGGCCGCACGGGCCGGGCCGGACGCGCCGGCAAGGCCATCAGCTTCTGCTGCATCGACGAGGTGAAGCAGCTGGGGCAGATCGAGAAACTCATTCGCCGCCGCCTCCCCGTCCAGGAGAGCGACTGGCCCATGGAGATTACCACACCCTCCGAGCCCAAACCCCGTCAGCCCCGCCCGGCCAGCGTGGACCGCCAGGGCAACGGGGTCCCCGCCAAGCCCGCCCGGGCGCAGCAGACGCCTAAGCTCCCCGCCCTGTCCAAGCCGCCCAGGGGCGGGCAGCCCATCGCCATCGGCAAGGATGGGCGCATACGCCCCGCCGGGCCCAAGCAGCAAGGTTCGGCTCAGCGCCCCCAGGGCAAGCAGGCGCTGGCCCAGCCCGTGCAGCGGGTGAACCGCCACCGGCGTGGCTGACCCAGGCGAAAAAATACAGAAATTTCCATAAAAACAGAAAAAACGACGAAAAAGCCCTTGCGCAGTTCGGAGAAATGCAGTACAATAGAGCCGTATTCCCTATGAATGTTCGTGTTTTCGAGGTGGAAGCATGGAGGCGCTGAAGGAAGCCATTCGCCGGGAAGGCGTGGGAATCGGCTCCGACATTGTCAAGGTGGACGGTTTTCTGAACCATCGCATCGACGTGGCCCTGTCCACCCAAATGGGGCAGGCGTTTTATGAGGCGTTCCGGGACCAGCAGGTGGACTGCATCCTGACGGTGGAGGCCAGCGGCATCGCGGTGGCCATCACCACGGCGCAGGCTTTCGGCGGCATCCCGGTGATCTTCGCCAAAAAGGGCGATCACCGCAACGTGGGTCCGGACGTATACACCGCCCAGGTGTACTCCTTCACCCACAAGCAGATGAACACCGTCCGGGTCAGCCGCAAATACCTGCAAAAGGGCATGCGGGTGCTGATCATCGACGATTTTCTGGCCAACGGAGAGGCCATCCAGGGGCTGCGGGACATTCTGCGCCAGGCCGGGTGCGAGCTGGTGGGCGCGGGCGTCTGCGTGGAGAAGGGCTTTCAGCCCGGGGGCGACAAGCTCCGGGCGGAGGGCGTCAAGGTCGTGTCCTTAGCAATCGTGGACGCCATTGAGGATGGAAACATCCGCCTGCGGGACGATTGATCAAGGAATATTTTTTCAACACCTGCGGAACGAAAGCGGAGGAGAAGAAAACATGAAAAAGGTGCTTGCTTGGGTTCTCTGCCTGATGCTGACCCTGGGTATGGTCGGCGCCGCCAGCGCGGAATTCGCGCCCGTGGCCAAGGAAGACGTGAAGGTGGGCTTCATCTTCATCGGCGACGTGAGCGACAAGGGCTATACCTACGCCCATTATCAGGGCCTGCTGGCCATGCAGGAAGCCCTGGGGCTCACCGACGACCAGATCATCATCAAGACCAACGTGCCGGAAGACAGCGCCTGCGACGCCGCCATGCTGGAGCTGATCGAGGCGGGCTGCCAGATCATCTTCGGCAACTCCTACGGCTACATGAACTACATGGCGGAAATGGCGGAGGAGTATCCCGAGGTCATCTTCTCCCACTGCTCCGGCTATATGAGCAACGACGTGAACTTCAACAACTACTTCGGCGCCATCTATCAGGCCCGGTACCTGTCCGGCATTGCCGCGGGCATGAAGACCCAGACCAACAAGATCGGCTTTGTGGCCGCCATGCAGACCCCCGAGGTCATCGGCGGCTTCGATGCCTTCGCCCTGGGCGTGCAGAGCGTGAACCCCGACGCGGTGGTCTACGTGAAGTACACCAACAGCTGGTATGACGCCACCCTGGAGCGGCAGACCGCCGACGCCCTGCTGGATATGGGCTGCGACGTGATCGCCCAGCACTGCGACACCGCCAACCCTCAAATTGCCGCCCAGGAACGGGGCGTGTGGGGCTGCGGCTACAACGCCGACATGAGCGTGGACGCCCCCGAAGCGCACCTGACCGCTCCCGTGTGGAACTGGGGCGCCGTGTATACCATGGAGGTGCAGGAGGTCATCGATGGCACCTGGAAGCCTGAAAAGATCTTCCTGACCATGGCCGACGGCCTGGTGGACCTCTCTCCCCTGAGCAAGAACTGCGCCGAGGGCACCGCCGAAGCCATCGAAGCCGCCCGGGAAAAGATCCTCTCCGGCGAGTTCGACGTGTTTGAAGGCCCGCTCTACGACAACCAGGGCAACCAGATCCTGGACGAGAACAGCTGCTTCGTGGCCGACATCGAGGGCACCAGCGCCAAGGCCGGCGAGCCCATTACCCCCGCCTTCATCGCCGGGGAGCTCACCTTCGTTGTCCAGGGCGTGGAGATCCAGTAACGCTCCCGGACAACGGCAACCGGCGGCTCTGCGCATGGCAGCCCGGAAATAGCAGGCTTTTTGCCCTGCATGGTGAACTGCTAAAACAATAGACCGTGAAATCAATTCCCCTCCTGTCGCAGCCTTGAGCAAGTCAAAGCTACAGCAGGAGGGGCCTTTTTGTCCGCGCAGGTCTGGACATCCATCATGCTTCCATCCTGTGGCGCAGAAACGACAAAATCCGAACCGCGAAGGTTCGGATTTTGCCGTAATGCGGAATGACCGCGAAAACAATACAATTCGGGGCTTTCGTTTTTTAGTCGAGCTTTCGTTTGGAATTTGGTGCAGTTGGGTGCAAAGTGGGTGCAAAACTCGAAGAATTTGGTGCACCCACAGCTTTCGTTTTGCTGTT
>DBFBGQ010000168.1:0-12184 GCA_048201975.1 Candidatus Egerieenecus sp.
ACATCGTGGAGGTTAGAGGTTCGAGCCTTTCGAATCCCACCCCACGGAAACAGGCCCAACCTCCTGACGCCTTTTTGCCGTGTTTTGAGGTAGCTCTGCTCCGCCATATGCGTGTCCGCATGCCTCACAACGCTGGCTATCCCCGCGGAGATCTTTCGAAGGACCATGAAGCTCGGTAGAGTCAGCAATGATTCCGCTGCCTCAGTTTATTGTACTTGTAAACCAGGTGCGTTAGCAAAAAGAGATAGAAGCCTGTCATCGCGCCCAGAAAAGTTCCCAGGATATATTCGCCATGATACAGGCACCAGACAAACTCCGGAATCAGTACAAGGGAAAATAGCACAAACAGCGGCACAAGCCTGTTTTTGAATATGCGGTGGAGCATTTCCTGCCGGGAGGTTTCATCACAAAAAATTTCCTCCGCCTCGATGGCTTCGGCTGCCGGTTTTCTGAAATAGCTGTATCCCAGATAGTCCTGCATGTATTCCCAGCCACAGTCGTTAAACATCTGGATATATTCTGCTTTGTGCGCAATGCCATCCGGGTTATAATCAAGTTGATAAATGACGTCTTCTGGCTCGCATTTTTCAAAATAGTAACAGCAAAAGCCCGATACCTTGACGAATTTCCAACCGGATTGATGCATGTGCCGAAGATAGGCTTGCTCCTCCTCATATTCAAAAATGGTAAAAAACCTGAATACCTTTTTGATTTCCCTCATGCTTGTTCCTCCTGTATGATTTGATACAGCCGCGCTATCCGCTTGCATTCCATTTGCAATATCTCCCGTCCCAGCTGCGTGACTTCATAGATTTTGCGCTTTTCTTCTTCCCGAAGAAAATGAATCAGGCCGTCCTTTTCCATTTTCGAGAGGCTGCCATACATGGTGCCAGGCGCAAGCCTTATGGCGCCGTCCGTCAATTTTTCAACGCGCTGAATGATCCCATAACCGTGATTAGGCTTTTGCAAGCAGAACAAAATGTAGAAGGCTGTTTCGGTCATGGGGACATACACTTTCTGAATGTGCGGATTCAATGATACCCTCCTCTCCATTTTGCTGCGATATATCGTAGTGCGATGTAATTATATCGTACTACGATCTATATGTCAAGCGGTGGGAAAGGTTTTTCTGTCTATCGCAAACTGTCGGGGCATATCAGAGGATCGTCCGAAACAGGAACTGCCCAGTTTTTCCCCACGGTAAGGATTAGCGGAAAGCAAAGCGATGCGAATGCTTCAGGAAGGCTTAGCATTTTCCATGCTCCGTATGCGTCTGAAAGCAGCTTCGGGCGCGGAAATAACCAAAATGAAAAAGGATCCTGAAGGTTTTCATAGACGAATGTCGTATTTTCAGCATCAACAGAAGGATCAACCTTGCACACACCATGAAGCACGTTGCATGGGAGGTACCAGAATGAAACGGGAATTGGGAATTGCTAGATGCGGGCTTGCTTGTTGCTTGTGCTCTGAGAATGTGACCTGTCACGGCTGCAATTCTGGGGAATGCCCCGATCAGGAGAAATGCGAAAACAGGCGGTGCTCTCTTTTCAAAAATTACAGCCATTGCTACGCATGCCCTGAAACATGCAGAAAAGGCTTATTACAGAAGATCAAGCCCTATGCGTTTACCGAATTCGCCAGAAGATATGGCGAAGACTGCCTATTGAATTGTCTTGAGAAAAATGAACAGCGGGGAATTGTCTATCATCGCAATGGCATCAACGGAGATTACGACGAATTTGACGATGTAGAAAAGCTGATCCATTTCATAAAAACAGGATCCCGATCCATGCTATAGATCGCTATCCCGATGCTTTTCCAAATATATGATTTTGCGCAGCGTAGTTGCTTGAGGAAAGCCGCGATGGGATGGTATAGGATGGAGCGTGTTGCTTCCGCCACCAATCGGTTTACGCGCAGATGCAAGTCATGATTCTCCGATAGAACGCAGATACAGCAGGAAACACACGCCATCCAGCATATCGAAACATTTTCGCAAATGTATACGCGATTTGCGGAGGCTGCCTTTGCGCGTCAAGAGGAATGAAACGGCCAGCAAGATCAGGCGTCAATCCCGGACCACATCGCCGCAGCGCACGAATCCCCGCATGACCTGCCCGTCCAGGATGACCTCGGCATAGTATAGACCGCCGTCCCCGTATTCCGGCACATCGCAAAGAAGGGTCAGCTTTGTGCCCGAAGGCACGGTGCAGACCGTTCCGCTTTGATGGACGGGGTCGTCGAAGAGCTGGAGCGTGCTGGCGCTGGACGCGGCGCCCAGGGGCGGTTCGCTCATTGCCATGGCCGCGGAGGCAATCCGCATCAGACGCTCATCCTGCGTGGCGTCCAGCCAGCCGGTGCGGTAGCAGCCCTGGCTTGTCTCATAGAACACCATGAGCCACTGGTCCTGACGGCAAAGCACCGTTACCCAGTCGCGGAAGGAGACGCTGGCTTTGCCGTTTGCTGCTTGGGGACTGCTTGCCTGGGGCGCCGTATGCACCGCCGCGCGCAGATCCCAGCCCGGAGCCACATACAGCGGCTCCGCGCCGGCAAAATAACCGATGGTGTGCTGGGATTGTGTGCGGGCCCTGAATGCTTCCTGTTCCTGCTGGAGCTGCGCGGGATCAAAACGGCTTGCCTGGCGGGGAAAGGCTGTAAAATCCAGCCAGCTGGTCTGGGTCTGGGAAAAGTCGCCGGCGTTGAACAGCAGCCTGTCCTCCAGAAGATAGGCGTGCAGCTCATGGAGATCGTCGTTGTAGCGCACCACGTTCCATAGGCCCTGCCCGTCCTGCTCCAGCCACAGGCATACGGTTTCATGATCCGCGCCCTCCATTCCCGCATAGAGCGTTAGCAGATTTCCCCAATGCTTCGAAAAACGCTCATATTGGGTGACCTCGCCGGGGACTTCCGGAATGTAGTTCAGGGTGACCCAACCGTAATCGACGTTTGGCAGGAGGGTGGCGTTTTCCCACAGCGTTGTCCACGCGCCTCCGGTTTGGGATTCCGCGCGCAGGTAAATATGTCCTTGCCGCCGCGCCAGCGTAAACCGTTGCTCCTGTCCTGCGGCTTGCTGCGCCAGCAGTTGTTCGCCTGCCGGCGCTGCGGCTTCCCCCTGGCTGCCTGGGGCCACGGGAAGGCTGACGATGGCCTGCTCAACACAGGAAACGTCCAGGCTGCATTGCCCCTCCCGGGTGACGGTGGGCTGACAATAGGTCCACTGCTGCTCGTCGTAGGGGAAGGTATAGCGGATGCTGCCGCCACCATCCTGCAGGGTAAGCGTCAGTTCATATAGCTCCGCGCGAATGGTAATTGTTTCCATCAACTTTCCGTCGGCTTTGCGGGTGCGGGTAAGCGTCTCTGTGCCGGTGGCGCCGCTTACATGCAGCTCGCCCTGCGCGCCGCGATAGACGTATCCCTGTACGCCCTCCGGGTCAGGGGACCAGGTGCGGCTGTAGACATACCGCCCGTCCGCTTCCAGGCGCTCCAGTGTGGTGCAGTTCAAGGGATAGCGGGGGTAAAACATGGAAAAGCAAAGGGAGCTGGCCGTTTGGAGCATGCCGCTGGGGTCGCCGCTGACCTCCGCATAGGATCGAATCGGTTCCGTGCGGCCGATGCTGTCCAGGTAGGCCTGCAGCTGCGCATTGATCTGTTCCATGGCGGCGTTTCCTTCCAGGGCGAAGAAGCGCTCCTCTGCCCAGGAAGGCATGATGGAGGGAATTTCGCTGTAATCCTCGATTTCCTTGACCTCGCGCAGAGCCCAGTCGCCGCTCTCCGACCGCTCCAGCACTACGGTGCAGGGGCCTCCCCAGCCGCTTTGCAGCGTGAAGCCTCCGCCCATGAAGCCATATCCGCCAACGCTGGCGGAAAGGTACACCTCCACAGACCCGTCCGCCATCTCCTGGGAGCCGAGCACGGTGTGTCCCTCGGCAAAGCATTCGCAGTCAGGATAGTATGCCGCGGGCATGGTGGCCAGCAACGCCTGGTGAATCAGCGTTTCGGGCAGTTCGCTCTCGCCAGATGCGATGCCGCACAGCGCGAGCATACCCGCCAGCGCCAGGGCGGCCCATTTGATTCTCATGGCATGTTCCCTCTTTCCAGTGGTTTCCTCTACTTACAAAACGATGCTGTTGCGGGATTTCTTGCGCCGCTTGGCGGTTGCCCAAAGAAAACGTCCCGTGCGCCCGGGGGACGCTCTGCCGCAAACCGGACCGCCGTATGGACGGGGCGCGCGCCTTGCTGTATAATGAATGGGACGCGGCGCGGTTGGCGCCTGGAAAGGATGGAAAGCCATGCCCCTGGAAATCGTGCGGAACGATATTACCCGAATGCAAGTGGACGCCATCGTCAATGCTGCGAATTGCTCGCTGCTGGGCGGCGGGGGCGTGGACGGGGCCATTCATCGCGCCGCTGGCCCGGAGCTGACCGAGGCCTGCCGGGCGCTGCATGGCTGCCAGACCGGCCAGGCCAAGCTGACCAAGGGCTACAACCTTCCCTGCAAATATGTGATCCACACGGTGGGGCCTGTGTGGCAGGGCGGCCAGCGGGGAGAACGGGCGTTGCTTGCCGCATGCTACGAGCATTCGCTGGCGTTGGCGCTGGCGCAGGGCTGCGAGACGGTGGCCTTTCCGTTGATTTCCACGGGCGCATACGGATATCCACGGGCGGAAGCCTTTCAGGTGGCGGTGGAGGTCATTACCCGCTTTCTGCTGGAGCAGGAGATGACGGTCTATCTGGTGGTGTTTGACAAGGAGACACTGGATATCGGCGGAAAGCTGTTTCACGACATCGCGGCGTATATCGACGATGTTTATGTGGCCCGGCATGCGGACCCGTGGGAGCTGGCGCAGCGGCGGAGCCTTGCGGGAGCGACGCTCAGGAATACCCTTTCCGCGCAGGCGACCATGGCCTGCCCGCCGCCGTTGGCTGCGCCGGAGGTGGAGGACGGACTGCGGGATCGCCTGGATCGCCTGGAGGAAAGCTTTTCGCAGATGCTGCTGCGGCTGATTGACCGGGCGGGGATCAGCGACGCCGCGTGCTACAAGCGGGCGAACATCGACCGGCGGCTGTTCAACAAGATCAAAAACAACCGCGATTACCAGCCCAGCAAGCAAACAGTTCTGGCGTTTGCCATTGCGCTGCGGCTTTCCCTTGCGGAGACCAACGAGCTGCTGGAAAAGGCGGGTTATGCGCTTTCCCACAGCAGCAAGGTGGATATCGTGGTGGAATACTGCATTACTCGAGAAATTTATCAAGTTATTGCAATCAATCAGGTGCTCTTTCAGCTGGATCTTCCGCCCCTGGGCTATTGATTTGTCCCCTGGCAGGCGACCACAGCCCTCCTTGCGCGCGCTATACTGTGCGTGTGAAAGCAAGGAGGGCTTTTCCTGTGAGGGAAGCGAACCCGGGGAACAGGGCGAAACCGCCTTGCGAATGCACGCTTGGCATCGGGGCGCGCCGCCGCAGGGATGCGCGCAGGCTGGCGTAGGGACCCAAAGAAACGGAGGAAAGCGAAATGAAAAAGCAGTTGACGGAATTGGTGTTTATTCTGGATTGCAGCGGCTCCATGAGCGGCCTGGAGGCCGATACCATTGGCGGATTCAACGCGATGCTCCATCGGCAGCGGCAGGAGGCGGGGGAGGCGCTGGTTTCCACGGTGCTGTTCAGCAATGCCAGCCGGGTGCTCCACGACCGGGTGGACCTGCGCCGGATGAGCCCCATGAAGGAGGAGCAATATCGGGTGGGAGGCAGCACAGCGCTTCTGGATGCCATTGGCGACGCGATTCACCACATCGGCAACGTGCACAAGTATGCCCGGGAGGAGGACCGGCCGGAGCATACCCTGTTCGTCATTACCACCGACGGCATGGAGAATGCCAGCCGCCGGTATGGCAGCGAACAAGTGAAGCGGCTGATTCAGCGGCAGAAGGAGAAATATGGCTGGGATTTCCTGTTCCTGGGGGCGAACATCGACGCGGTGGAGACCGCTGGCCGTTTCGGCATTGCGCCGGACCGCGCCGCCGACTATCACAGCGACGCCCTGGGCACGCAGCTGAACTTCCAGGCAATCAACGCAGCCATTTCCACGGTGCGCGGCAATCGAGCCCTAGACGGCAGCTGGAAGCAATGCGTTGACGAGGATTATCGCAGCCGGAAATGACCTGCGCTGTCAAAGCAGCGGGGCGGCAGACCTGCACAGAGGCCTGCCGCCCCGCTTGACATTTATGACCGGCGCAGCTTGAGAAAGGTGAGGGTGACCTCGCCCTCTATGGCGTCGCTTGAGCCTGAGTAGCTCAGGGTGAACACGGTCTGGGAAGGCGCGTAGAGAATGAAGTGCGATGATCCGCAGGCGCTGGAACCATTGGTGCTGGTGGCGAAGTACGCGCCGGTTTCCAGGTGTGCTCCGCCATTGTAATACGGCGTGACCTGCATATAGTTAGCGGTGCGGAACAGGCAGGATACGCTATAGGATACCAGGTAGAACCCCGGCGCAAGCGTAACGCGCTGGTTATCTGCGCCTACGATATTGCCGGTGGGGTCCGTGACATCGGGAAACAGGGTAATCAGGCTACCGATGGTAAACGGGGACTGAACGTTGATAAAGGACGCAAAGGAATCATCGGGAACCGTGCCAGTGGGGCCCGTGGCCCCGGTGGGGCCGGTAACGCCCGCGGCGCCGGTGGGTCCCATGGGCCCGGTTTCTCCCGTAGCTCCGGTGAGTCCTGCCGCTCCCGCGGGTCCCGTAGGCCCCGTGGCCCCGGTGGGTCCCGTGGGGCCCGGAAGACCCACCGGACCAGCAGCGCCGGTGGGTCCGGTACTACCGGTGGGTCCTGTGGGCCCTGTGACGCCCGGCCCGGTGGGCCCTGTGGGTCCAGTGACGCCTGAGCCCGTAGGGCCTGTTGCGCCGGTGGGCCCGGTGATCCCAGTGCCTGCGGGCCCTGTGGGGCCGGTAGGTCCGGTAGGCCCTGTGGGTCCCAAGGCGCTGCCTGCTGGTCCCGTGGGTCCCGTGGGCCCGGTAGGCCCTGTGGGTCCCGAACTGCCGCTGCCTGCGGGTCCAGTAGGTCCCGTGGGGCCTGTGGGCCCTGTGGGTCCTGAGCCGCTACCTGTGGGTCCCGTGGGTCCCGTGGGCCCGGTAGGGCCTGTGGGTCCCGAGCCGCTGCCTGCGGGCCCTGTGGGTCCCGTGGGCCCGGTAGGGCCTGTGGGTCCCGAACTGCCGCTGCCTGTGGGTCCTGTGGGCCCTGTGGGCCCCGTGGGTCCCGAACTGCCGCTGCCTGCGGGTCCTGTGGGTCCGGTAGGCCCGGTAGGGCCGGTTGGTCCGATGGTTCCCGTCCCGCTGGCGCCTGTGGGGCCCGTGGGTCCGGTAGGGCCTGGACTGCCGCTGCCTGCGGGTCCGGTAGGCCCCGTGGGTCCGGTGATGCCCCGGCCTGCAGGTCCGGTGGGCCCTGTGG
Source organism: Candidatus Egerieenecus sp. (assembly GCA_048201975.1). GTDB lineage: Bacteria > Bacillota > Clostridia > Christensenellales > Aristaeellaceae > Egerieenecus. The sequence continues at coordinate 7,446 of DBFBGQ010000168.1, forward strand.
GCCCTGCGGCTGGAATCAGCCGCACTGGCCGCAGGCATTGCTGGCACAGACTGCACCCATAGAAGCAGCCGCAACAGCAGCCGCGAATGGTCGGATGATGCGGACGCAAGATCTCATCCCTGCCCTTCCGTCGAAGCCTTTCTACCATGCTATGCAGCAGTGCAGAAAAGGTGAACGTGGGCCGGCGTCAGCTGTCAAGTGGCAGGCGGCCGAAGCGGTTTTGCTTGCGCAGGCTGTGGTGCACCGTGCAGCCGTCCCGGCGCAGGTAACTGCCGCCGCACAGGAAGTAATCCCGGCCGCAGACGGCCAGGGCGTAGGCGTCCGTTTGCCAGCCCAGCAGCGTGGCATGGCTGTTGATGTGCATGTGGCGTGTATCCGCTGTCAGGTTCAGGGCGATGGACGTATCCCCGACGGAGATGGTCAGCGCGTCTTCCGTTTGAGTACAGGCGGTGGGCAGCCCGTCCTTTTGCACCACGGTGACGATTTTCTGCATGCAGACGGGGCGGTTGGCGGTGAGGCTGTTGGGGTCGCCCTCCGGCAGAGGATGCAGGGAACGCCGCTCCACGGGAACCTCCAGGGACAGATAGGGCTGCGGTTGATCGGGCCGATGGTCCCCATAGCCCGAACGGGTGATGAACCGCGCCTGAGGCGGATAGAGCGCTTCGATGGCGTAGGGCGCGGCGGCGTCCGGCAGCGTGGCGGATCGCCCCTGCACCTGGGCGCGGCCTGCGTGGTGGAAGAGCAGGGAGATGACGCCCGGCTCGTACGGAGCCAGGTCGTCGATGATCACCAGGGCGTCCGGGAGCAGAAAGAAGGAGCGGAAATGCCGCTTCAGCCAGCGGCGCATGGGACCGGAAGCATCCGCCAGGACGTAGCGCAGCCAGCCGTCCTCCCAGGCGGACAACCGGCCGGGGTGCCCCTGACCGAAGTAATGGTCCTCCGCTTCCTGGCCCAGGCCGTTGAAGAGCGCCACATTGTGCGCCTCGCTCTGGCAGTAGTAGCGGGCATACGCCTCCAGGGCATAGGAGCAGGAACCGCTGTCCTGGAGAATTTCGCCTCCGCCGTCATACAGCGCGAAGGAACCGGCGTCCGCATGGGCATGGTTCCAGGTGTCGCCGCACTTTACGCAAAGCAGGCGGCTTTTTGCTTGCCAGGAATCCCGCAGAAAGGCCATGCCGACGGCGGGGTAACACGCGAAGGTCTCCTGGGGCGGGCGGCCAGGGCGTTCCCCGGCCAGCGCCCACCACAGATCCTTGGGCCCGTCCTTGCGCGCCATGTACCAGCGCAGCTCCGGGGCGTCATAGCCGCACAGCGTACCCAGCCGGAAGGCCCGAAGCAGGGATTCGTGCGGGTTGCAATCCCCAATGGGCACGTTGATTAGATCCTCCCCGGTGTCGTAGACGCCATGGCAGAGGTAGCGAAAGCACCGGGGGAGAAAGGCGTCGTAGGCGGCGTGGGCCGGTCCGAAGACGGCGTCCCGGGCCAGGCGGTAGGTGAGCAGCTCTCCCAGGGCATAGGCCAGGTAAACCGTCCCTTCGTACATCGCGCCCCCGGGGTCGAAGTTGGGCCCTTTGTTCTGCAGGGGAAAGCCGTCATAGGCGAAGAAGGCCTCCAGCGCCGCGTCCACCTGCCCGACGATTTCCGCGGCATGGGGTAGCTCCTGGCGGAACGCCACGGCGGCCAGCCCCGCGCCGCAGACGCACACGGGCCACCAATTGTGCCCCATGGAATCCAGCGCATGGATGCGCCGGTCCGGCGAGAGCCAATCGTCCACGGTGGGGGAGATGCCCAGCGCGTCGCAGCGCTGGGCCAGCCAGGCGCGCTCCGCCGGTGCGAGGAACTCGTATAAGCAGTCGTAGCCCAATGCCATGCCGTAAAGAAAGCGGGCCGTGTTTAGCTCGCTGTGCCAGGGAGGCGACTTGCGCAGGTTTTCCCTGCCGATCCATTTGCCGTAGGCGGCGTAGTGCAGCATGGCGGCCTGGAGACGCCCGGCGCAGGCCTCGTCGCCCTCCAGGAGGTAGCGCAGGCCCAGCACGTTGACAAAGTCCGTCAGCTGGTTGCCGGGCAGGTGGTAATTGCCGTGCTGGGTGTCCGCGCCGTCGGCGAACGCCTCGTCATACAGCGGCTGCGTCATCAGTTCCCGGGATCTCTCCCGCAGCGTGGGGAGCAGCGGACGCAGGCGCTCCGGGGTCAGGTCGAACAAACGCTTTCGCATGGGAGCCTCATCTCCTTTTGCGCCAGTATACCGGTCCGCGCTTCGCTGGGTCAATGATAAAAAGAAGTGTTTTGTGCAACATATCCTAATTCGAAAAAATCAAGAAAAGACGCTGGGGATTTAGAATAACTGATATAGCCTCGGCCGCCTCCGCCGTGCTAGGGTAAACGCAGCGGCGCAGGCACAGCGCCGCGCACGGATAAAGGAGGAGAGGCGTTTATGGCATACGCCCACATGGCGCAGGAGAGCGCCGCGTTTGTTCAGGATGCCCTGCGGCGGGTGGAAAGCAAGCTGCCCCATAGCCTGGAGGCTGCGCAGGGATTGGACTTTCTTCCCTACACCACCCGGGAGGGCCGGTGGGAACCCGCGCCCTTCGACGGCGTCAGCTGGTGGACCAACGGGTTCTGGCCGGGGCTCATGTGGCAGATGTACCTGCGCACCGGCCAGGAGCGCTACCGCCAGGAGGCGGAACGGGCGGAGGCCACGCTGGACCAGGCCTTGGAGGAATTCGATCATCTGCACCATGACGTGGGATTTATGTGGCAGATTTCCGCAGGGGCGGATTACCGGATCACCGGCAATCCCCTGAGCCGGAGGCGGGCGTTAAAGGCCGCCACATTGCTGGCGGGCCGGTTCAACCCCAAAGGATTCATCCGCGCCTGGAATGACGATAAGGCCGGCTGGGCCATTATCGACTGCATGATGAACCTGAGCCTGCTGTACTGGGCCAGCGAGGAGACCGGCGACCCCCGCTACCGGCACATCGCCATGATCCATGCGGATACCGCCATGGAGCATTTTGTGCGGGGGGATGGCTCGGTGGAGCACATCGTGTGTTTTGACCCGGAGACGGGGGCGGTGACGGAGAAACTGGGCGGGCAGGGCTATGCCGCCGGGTCGGCCTGGAGCCGCGGTCAAGCCTGGGGCGTGTATGGTTTTGCCCTTTCCTACCGGCACACGGGAAAGGCGGCCTATCTGGAAACGTCGGCGCGCATTGCGGATTTCTTCCTTTCCTGCCTGGGGGAGGACGGCATTCCCCGCTGCGATTTTCGTCAACCGCCTGAGCCGGACTGGCGTGACAGCTGCGCCGGAGCCGTGGCCGCCTGCGGCATGCTGGAGCTGGCCGGCCACCTGCCGCCGCAGCGGGGTGAGAAGTATCTCCGCGGCGCGCTGCAAATGCTGCGCGCCATGGACAGATGGTGCGCCGACTGGTCGCCGGAGGAGCCCGCCATATTGCAGATGTGATCCGCCTCCTACCATGAGAAGCGGCATCATTTCTCCATGGTGTACGCCGATTTCTTTTTTGTGGAGGCGCTGGCGCGCCTGGGGGGCGAAACCTTCCGCTTCTGGTAAGAACGTAGAAAAGTTGCTGTTCATTTAGTTTTTTTGATATAGCTACTTTGCACAGATCACTGGCATAATAAACGCACCGGAACCCCTTTCCCCGATACATTTCCACATCCGCCGCGTTGCGGCGTGAAAGGAGCGCTCAAGATGCACACAGCAGCCCGTCCCCGGCACAGGCAAAGCCTGCGCGTCTACCTGTGGCACAACAAATGGCTGTATTTGATGATGCTGCCCGCGTTGGCCTGGGTGGTTGTTTTCGGCTATGTGCCCATGGCCGGCGTGATCATCGCCTTCAAGGATTACAACTTTATGCAGGGCATCTGGAACAGCCCGTGGGCGGGATTGCAGAACTTTGAATTCATGTTCCGCACCAATACCATCTGGACGGTGATCGGCAACACGCTTTCCCTGAACGCGCTGTTCATCGTCACGGGCACTGTGGCGCAGCTGATCCTGGCGATTCTCTTCTGCGAGATACGCAGCAAGATGCTCAAGCGGGTGACCCAGTCCATTGTGATTCTGCCGCACTTCATTTCCTGGGCGGTTATCGCCATGTTTCTCACTGGCTTTCTGAACCCCAACGGCATCATCAATCAGCTGCTGGTGGCCGTGGGCGGCGAAGCGGTAAGCTTCTATTCCCGGGCTGACCTGTGGCCGGGTATCCTGATGATTTTGAAGATCTGGCAGGGCGCGGGCTTCGGCACCATCGTGTACATCGCCGTGATCACGGGGCTGAGCCAGGAGATGTACGAGGCGGCCCGCATCGACGGCGCCAACCGCTTTCAGCAGATTTGGTACCTGACCTTGCCCCTGCTCAAGAGCACGGTGATCCTGCTGACGATCATGGCGGTGGGCAACATTTTCCGCGGGGACTTTGGCATGATCTACGCAGTGACCGGCGACCGGGCCATGCTGTACGCCACCACGGATGTCATCGACACCTATGTGTACCGGATTTTCCGCACCAACAATAGCCTGGATATGTCCACGGCGGTGAGCTTTCTGCAGTCGGTGGTGGGGCTGGTCATGGTGATGACCACCAACCTCATCGTCAAGAAGGTCGAGCCGGAATCCGCGCTGTTCTGAGCGGGGAAGGAGGAGGAAAATGAGCACTGTCAAACCCACGCTCCGCCCTGCCCGGCGCATCCGCGAGGGCAAGGACACGCTGGTGATGAAC